>NZ_AXBI01000011.1 GCF_000473325.1 Leisingera caerulea DSM 24564 | reverse complement strand
TATGTCCAAGATGAGTGTTCAAGACAAGCTCGCGATTCTGAGCGATGCGGCCAAATACGACGCCTCCTGCGCCTCCTCCGGGTCCAGCAAGCGCGACTCGCGCGATGGCAAGGGGCTGGGGTCGAACACCGGCGCGGGGATCTGCCATGCCTATGCGCCGGACGGGCGCTGCATCAGCCTGCTGAAGATCCTGATGACCAATTTCTGCATCTATGACTGCGCCTATTGCATCAACCGGGTGTCGTCGAACGTGCCGCGGGCGCGGTTCACGCCGGATGAGGTGGTCAAGCTGACGGTGGAGTTCTACCGGCGCAATTATATCGAGGGGCTGTTTCTGTCCTCGGGCATCATCCGCTCGCCCGATGCGACAATGTCGGACATGGTGCAGATCGCCCGCAAGCTGCGGGAGGAGGAGAATTTCCGCGGCTATATCCATCTGAAGACGATCCCCGACGCGGCGCCGGAGCTGATTGCCGAGGCCGGGCGGCTGGCGGACCGGCTGTCGATCAATGTGGAGCTGCCGACCGATGCCTCGGTGCGCCAGCACGCGCCGGAGAAGAAGCCGGAGCAGATCCGCAAGGCGATGGCCGATGTGCGGCTGCGCGGCGAGGCCGCCAAGGACCGCAGCCATACCGGCAAGCGGCCGCCGCGGTTTGCGCCTGCCGGGCAGTCAACGCAGGTGATTGTGGGGGCCGATGGCTCCAGCGATGCGGTGATCCTGGGGCAGTCCACCCGGCTTTATGGCAGTTACGGTCTGCGCAGGGTCTATTACTCGGCGTTTTCGCCGATCCCCGATGCCTCGGCCCGGCTGCCGCTGGTCAGCCCGCCCTTGGTGCGGGAGCACCGGCTGTATCAGGCGGACTGGCTGCTGCGGTTCTACGGGTTCGGGGTGGAGGAGATCACCAGTGCGGCGCCGGACGGCAATCTGGATCTGGAGATCGACCCCAAGCTGGCCTGGGCGCTGGCGCACCGCGGGCTGTTTCCGCTGGATGTGAACCGGGCCAGCCGCGAGGAGCTGCTGCGGGTGCCGGGGTTCGGGGTGCGGACCGTGAACCGGATCCTCAGCACCCGGCGGCACCGCGCCCTGCGCTATGAAGACCTGCAGCGGATGGGGGCGCTGCTGAAGAAGGCGCGCCCCTTCATCACCGCGGTTGGCTGGACGCCGGGGGCGCTGGCGGACACGGCGGATCTGCGGGCGCGCTTTGCGCCGCCGCCCCAGCAGCTGAGCCTGTTCTGATGCAGGTGGTGAGCCTGCCCTCCATCGGCACCGCGGCCGCCTGGCGGGACGCCGCGCGCGGTTACCTGAGTGCCGGGGTGCCGCCGGAGGATTTGCGCTGGCATTGCGGCGCGCAAGCGGAGGCCGGGCTGTTTGACACGGCTGCAGCGCCGCCCGCGCCGGCGCGCCCGGTGGCGGTGCCGCGGAGTTTCGTGAGCCTGGCCGAAAGTGTCGCCTGGCATTCGGATCCGGCGCGGTTTGACCGGCTTTATGCGTTTCTGTGGCGGCTGAGGGACGCGCCGCAGCTGATGAGCGACCGGGGCGATGCGCAGCTGGCGCATCTGCGGCGGATGGAAAAGGCAGTGCACCGCTGCCAGCATAAGATGAAGGCCTTTGTCCGGTTCCGCGAGACCGGCAGCCCGGAGGCGGCGCGGCGCAGCTTTGCCGCCTGGTTCGAGCCGGAGCACCGCACGGTTGAGCCGACGGCGCCGTTCTTTGCCCGCCGGTTCGGGGATATGGACTGGCGCATCCTGACGCCGGATGTCTGTGCGGTGTTCGAGGGCGGCGTGCTGCGGTTTGAGCCGGGCGCGCCCAAGCCCGGCCTGCCGGAGGATGCGAGCGAGGGGCTGTGGCTGACGTATTTCCGCAACATCTTCAACCCGGCGCGGCTGAAGGTGAAGGCGATGCAGTCGGAAATGCCGAAGAAGTACTGGCGCAACATGCCTGAGACGGCGGCGATACCGGAATTGATCGCCACCGCGCCGGCCCGGGCGCGGGCAATGGCGGAGGCGGCGCCGACTTTGCCGTCCGCCCGCACCGCACGGGTGCAGGCCGCAGCAGAGCAGGCGGCGGCGGAGCATTGGGCCGGGCCGCAGGACGGTCTGGCGGCGGCGCTGGCGGGCTGCACCCGCTGCCCGCTGCATGGCGCAGCGACCCAGGCGGTGCCGGGCGAGGGCCCGCAGGATGCGGCGCTGATGCTGGTGGGGGAGCAGCCGGGCGACCGCGAGGATCTGACCGGGCGGCCCTTTGTCGGTCCCGCCGGGCAACTGCTGGACGCGGTTGCCGCCGAAGCCGGTGTGGCGCGGGAGGCGGTGTATCTGACCAATGCGGTGAAGCATTTCAAGTTCCGCCCCCAGGGCCGCCGCCGCCTGCATCAGCGCCCGGACGCAGGCGAGGTGCAGCGGTGCCGGTGGTGGCTCGATGCCGAAGTTAAGCTGGTGAAGCCGCGGCTGATCGTGGCGATGGGCGCCACGGCGGCGCTGGCGCTGACCGGCCGCGGCGAGCAGCTGATGGCGCGGCGCGGCACGGTGGAAACCAGCCGCCAGGGGGTGCCGGTGCTGCTGACGCTGCATCCGGCGCATATCCTGCGCACGCCGGACCCTGCCGCCCAGGCCCGGCTGCGCGAACTGCTGCGCAGCGACCTGGCGGCGGCACGGGATCGTGCCGGGCTGGCGCTTCCGGCAGCTCAGGCAGGGGAGGCGGGGCAGGGGGCGGCTTAGGCGGCCTCGGCCGGGCGGACCTCGGGGAAGATGTCGATATTGCGCTCTTCGGCAATCCGGTTGCCGGCCGCAATGATCATCTCGCGGGCCTTGCAGGCGACATCCCAGGAGGTGTTCGGGTCGGCGCAGGGCAGGGCGAACCAGACGTCCTTGCCGAACACATCCTGCCCGGCTACCCGCACCTTGGCGTCATCGGGATCGCCCAGCTCTTCCTTGTCCAGCTTGCCGACGATGTCGTCGAACGCTTCGCGCAGCGCGTCCACATCGGCATTGTGGGCGCATTTCAGCTTGATGATGCGCAGCATCTTCGGCTCTTTCATCGTCCAGTTCTCAAACGGGGTGGAGATGAACTCCTCCACCGGAACGATGAGGCGGGTGCCGTCCCAGTCGCGCAGCTGCACGTAGGTGAAATTGATGCGCTCCACGTGGCAGAGGTAGTCGTTATAGACGATCCGGTCGCCGATCTTGGCGGACTGGTTGAGCGCGATCTGCAGCGAGGCGATGATATTGCCCAGCACCCGGCGGGCGGCGAAGCCCAGGATCAGGGTCAGGGCACCGGCGGTGCCCAGAATGGTAAAGCCGAGGTTCTGGAAGATGTTGCTTTGGCTCAGGAAAATACCGCCGCCGATCAGCACCGCAGCCACCACAAAGGCGCGGCGGGCGGCGGCGAGCCGGGTGGCCATCGTGCGCTTGTGATCCTCCTGGCGCTGGGTCAGGTCGGTTTCATCGAAGGAGGTGAGCCGGTCCAGAACCGCCTCGACACTGTTGATGGCGAGCCACAAGCCTGAGCCGGCCAGCCCCAGCCAGGCCAGCGGCGGCAGAACGGTGCTGATCTGGCCGGAAAACACAAAGGCATAGGAGCCGATTGCCAGCGCCACCAGCGTCGCGCTGCCGATGCTGGCGGGGCCGCGGATCGACAGCAGTGTGTCGGTGACAACCTGATGCGAGGCCTTGCGGGCGGCCCAGCCCATGCCCTTCCACACCAGCCAGCCGGCGCCAGCCGAAAGCGCAAGCAGCAGCGGCAGGCCAAGAACCTCCCACCATTTAAAGCCGAAGGCGGCATTTTCCTTGAGCGCGTCCGGCAGCATCTTTTCAAACCGGCCCGGCCCGAAGCGGGCGAACAGGGCCGGGATGTTGCCGACAGTCTGGCGGGAGAACACCCAGACAGCGGCGCCGTCTTCCGGCTTGATCCGGTTCAGCCGGATTGCCACGGGGCGGTTGTCCAGCTCCAGCGTCCACAGCAGCAGCGACTTGCGCGGCTCCCCGGCCATGGCCCGGTCGGAGGAGGCGCGCGCGTCCAGCGCGTCGGGCCGGTCGAGGATGATATCCCAGTCGATCACCGTCTTGCGGCTGACCACGGTTTCCAGCTGCCGCGCCAGCCCGGTGCCTGCGGCGAGCTGCTGCACTTCGGGAATGCCGGACAGATCGAGCAGATGCGCGGCCTCGGTCCAGGCGTCTTCGCGGGCGGCGGCAATCAGGCTTTCGATGGTGGCGCGGGGGGTTTCGCGGTTGATCAGCGTGGAGGGCTGCGGCAGGCCCGTGTTCAGGCCGGAGACGCAATACCAGCGGCTGCTGTCGCAGCCGCTTTTTTCCTGCGCCGCCAGCGGCGCAGCGATCAGAAGCAGGGGAACCAGGAACCGCAGCAGCGTTTTTATCATGGCAGGTCAACGCAGCAGCCAGCTGTTTGGTTCCGCTGCTGGTTCAGGCGCGCGCTGCGGGGCGGATGCTGGCGGCGCGTGCTGCCGCCCGTTATGATCTATAGATAATAAGTGCGATTTATGATCTTAGCAGTATATTTATGGTTTATGATCCCCAGCGCATATTGACGGAATATGATCCATTGATCATATTCTCCGGGAAAGGAGCCTCCTCATGGATCAGATTGCCCGCACTCCCAAGGATATCGGCACCGTTCTGCGCAATGCGCGCAAGGCGCAGGGGCTGACCCAGGGCGAGCTGGCGGCGCGCGCGGGCGTCTGGCAGCGCACGGTGTCCAACATCGAGACCAGCAGCAGCGGTGCCAAGCTGGAGACGGTGTTTGACCTGCTGGCGGCGCTTGACCTGGAACTGCGCGTCGCGCCGCGCAGCAAGATGCGGCCCGGCGATCTGGAGGATATCTTCTGATGGGGCGCAAGCGCACCTATACGCCGCTGGATGTTTACATGAACGGCCGCCGGACGGGGCAGTTTTACCGCGCGCCGGACGGGGCGTTTGGCTTTGTCTATGCGCCGGAGTGGCTGGCGTGGGAGAACGCGCTGCCGGTGTCGCGGTCCTTGCCGCTGCGTCCGGACCGCTATGCGGGACCGCCGGTGATTGCGGTGTTCGACAACCTGCTGCCCGACGATGACGGCATCCGCCGCCGGGTGGCCGAACGGGTCGGCGCGGACGGGCTGGACGCCTACAGCCTGCTGGCGCGGATCGGGCGCGACTGCGTGGGGGCGCTGCAGTTTTTGCCCGAAGGCGAGCTGCCGCAGGACAGCGGCACCCTGACGGGCGAGCCGCTGACCGACGGGGAGATTGCCGCGCTGCTGAGCGATCTGGGGCGGACGCCGCTGGGCATCCGGCGGGAGCGGGATTTCCGGATTTCGGTCGCGGGCGCGCAGGAGAAGACCGCGCTGCTGTATCAGGACGGCCAATGGATCGAACCGGCCGGCACAACGCCGACCACGCATATTCTGAAGCCGGCGATCGGCACTTTGCCCAATGGCATGGACCTGACAGACAGCATCGAGAACGAGCATTTCTGCCTGCGGCTGATGGCGGGGTTCGGCCTGCCGGTTGCACGGACGGAGGTTGCGGAGTTTGCGGGCACCAAGGCGCTGGTAATCGAGCGCTTCGACCGGCTGCGGACGCGCGACGGGCGGCTGCTGCGGCTGCCGCAGGAGGACTGCTGCCAGGCGCTGTCGGTGCCGCCGGCGCGCAAGTACCAGAACGAGGGCGGCCCCGGCATCGCCGATATCTGCGCCCTGCTGCAAGGCAGCGACGAGCCGCTGCGCGACCGTGCAAATTTCTTCAAGGCAGCGGTCCTGTTCTGGCTGATCGGCGCGACGGACGGCCATGCCAAGAACTTCAGCATTGCGCTGATGCCGGGCGGGCGGTTTACCCTGACGCCGCTTTACGATGTGCTGACGGTGCAGCCGTCGCTGGAGGCCGGGCAGCTGCAGGCCAAGGACATGAAGCTGGCGATGCGGGCGGGCAAGAACCGGCATTACCGGGTCTCGGACATCGCCGGGCGGCATTTTGCGGAGACCGGGCTGGCGGCGGGCTTTTCGCGCGCGCAGATCGGGCAGATCTTCCGCCAGATCGGTGCGCAGGGGGAGGCGGCCTTTGCCGCGGCGCTGGCGGAGATGCCGGAGGGCTTCCCCGAAACCCTGGCGGCGGCGGTGAAGCGCGGGTTTGACCAGCGTCTGCCGCGGCTGCTGAGCGCGGTTTGACGGGCTGCCCGCGGGGCGGGCATCAAACGCCGCATGGCCAAAGACGCGGCAGGTTCTGTAGCGTGAAACCGGTGGTTGACAGGGGTGCCTGAAATCGGCTGCCGTTGACGGGGGCCAGAGGGCGGAACGCATGGCAGACACCGAACAGCAAGGCAGCGGCCTGGCACTGACCGGGCTGACACAGCAGGAGGCAGAGGCCGCCCGCCGCACATACGGCTGGAACGAGCTGCCGAGGGCCAAGCGGGCCGGGCCGCTGCGGGTGTTCCTGCGCCAGTTCAGCAATTTCCTGGTGGTGATCCTGATCGTGGCCGGGATCATCGCTTTTACCCTGGGCGAATATGCCGACACGCTGGCGATCGGGCTGGTGATTGCGCTGAACGGGGTGCTGGGGTTCGTGCAGGAATGGCGGGCGGAAACCGCGCTGGAGAGCCTGCGCAGCATGCTGTCGCCGCAGGCCTTGGTGCTGCGCGACGGGCGCGAGCGGCTGATTGCGGCGCGGGAACTGGTGCCCGGCGATCTTGTCATTCTGGAGGCCGGCGCCCGGATCCCGGCCGATGCAATCGTGCAGGAGGCCGCCGGGCTGCGGGTGGATGAAAGCGCCCTGACCGGCGAATCCGTTCCCATCGACAAGGCCCCCGGCGCGGAAGCTGCCGAGGTTCACGCCGGCACCGTGGTGGCCGCCGGGCGGGCGCTGGCGGAGGTGACCGCCACCGGCGCGCAGACCTCGTTCGGCAAGATCGCCTCGCTGACGGGTTCGGTGGGCCTGAAGAAAACCAACCTGCAGGTGCAGCTGGGCCGCCTGGCCCGGCAGCTGGGATTTGCCGCCTTGGCGATTGCCAGCGCCATTCTGGCGCTTGGGCTGTATATGGGGCGCGACGTGGCCGAGATGTTCATGACCGGCCTGTCGCTGTCGGTGGCGATGGTGCCCGAGGGGCTGCCCGCGGTGGTCACCATCACCCTGGCGCTGGGGGCGGCGGCGATGGTGCGCCAGCAGGCGCTGGCCCGCCGCCTGCAGGCGGTGGAAACGCTGGGGGCGGCGTCGGTGATCTGCACCGACAAGACCGGCACGCTGACGGAAAACAAGATGACGGTGACGCAGGTCTGGACCTTGGACCGTGTCTATCAGGTCACGGGCACCGGCTATGACCCGGCCGGCCATATCGCCTATGACGGCGCGGTCACCGGTGCCAAGGAGGACGCTGTGCTGGCCGCCATTCTGGAGGCCGGGCTGACCTGCACCCACGCCAGCCTGCACCGCGAAGGCGATCACTGGGAGATGACCGGTGCCCCCACCGAGGGCGCGCTGGTCACCCTGGGCTACAAGGGCTGGGCGGATCTGCCGCCGCCGGACAGCGTGCTGGCGGAAATCCCCTTCAGCAGCGAACGCAAGCGGATGAGCGTGCTGGTGCGCAGCCGCGGTGGCGGGGCCAAGGTCCTGACCAAGGGCGCGCCGGAGCAGGTGCTGCGGATTTGCAGCCAGGTGATGACGCAGGACGGCCCGCGCAGCCTGGGCGCCGGGGAGGCCGATGCCATCACTGCCGCCTATGAGGCGATGGCAGGGGAGGGGCTGCGGGTGATTGGCCTGGCCGCAGGCGCGGCCCGGGGGGAGGTTATTGCCGAAGAGGATCTGGCCTTCCTGGGGCTGGCCGGGCTGATCGACCCGCCGCGGCCCGAGGTGCGGCCTGCGATCGACGCGGCCCGCTCCGCCGGGATCCGGGTGATCATGATCACCGGCGACAGCCCGCTGACCGCGCAGGCGATTGCCGGCCAGCTGGGCCTGCCGCCTGCAAGGACGGTCACCGGCGATGAGCTGGAAGCGCTGGAAGACGCCGGATTGAGCCAGCTTTTGCAGGGGGAGGTGCTGTTTGCCCGCACCCGGCCCGCCCACAAGATGCGGATCGTCTCGGCGCTGCAGGCACAGCATCAGATTGTGGCGATGACCGGCGACGGCGTGAATGACGCGCCAGCGCTCAAGAAGGCCGACATTGGTGTTTCAATGGGGGTGCGGGGGACCGATGTGGCCAAGGATGCCTCTGACCTGGTGCTGCTGGACGACAATTTCGCCACCATCGTGCGGGCCATCGGCGAGGGGCGGCGGCAGTTCGGCAATGTGCGCAAGTTCGTGCGCTACCTGCTGTCCTCGAACGCCGGTGAAGTCATTGCGCTGCTGATCAACATCCTGATCGGCGGGCCGCTGATCTTCCTGGCGACCCAGATTCTGTGGATGAACCTGGTCACCGACGGGGTGACGGCGGTGGCGCTGGGGCTGGAGAAGGGCGAGCCGGACCAGATGGAGCATCCCCCGCGCAGGAAAGACACGCCGATTGTGGGGAAAGCCGGCCTGCTGACCATTCTGGCGCTGGGGCTTTATACCGGGCTCGCCAGCCTGTGGCTGTTTCTGCATCTGTTGGATGGCAACGAGGATCTGGCCCGCACCGCCGCCTTTACCGCCATGGTCATTTTTGAAAAAGCCAGCGTATTTGCCTTCCGCTCGCTGCATCTGCCGTGCTGGCGGATCGGCTTTTTCACCAACCCGTTCCTGCTGGCCGCCCTAACGGTGACCATCGGGGCGCAGGTGGCGGCGGTATACTGGCCGCCGCTGCAGGCGCTGCTGCACACGGTGCCGCTGCAAGGCGACCAGTGGATGCTGATCGGCCTGCTGGTGCTGCCCATCCTGCTGGTGCCCGAGATCCTGAAGACGCTGCGCTATTTCGCCAGCCGCCGCCAGCAGGGGCGGGCCGTCGCACAGGCGTGAATGATCGGGGCCTGAATGATCGGGGGCCTGATTGATCGGGATCATGGCATCCGCGTGCAGACCTGATCTACTGACTGGCGCGGTGTGCATGCCCGCCTGCCGCGATCCATTTGCCGGAGGCCCGCCATGCAACGCAAAACCTCTCTTATCGTGCTCAGCAGAGACACCAGCGATGCGGCGGTCACCGCCGCAGCCGAGGCCGCCCGGAAACAGGACGCCTATCTGGCCTGCCTGCTGCTGGAGACTTTGCCTGCCCGGCCCTACTTCATGTCCGGCGCAACCGCCTTTGGCTCGGCGGCGATGCCGGCGGACTGGGTTGACCGGTTCGCGGAGTCGAAATCGGCGATAGAAACCCGGGCCGCCGGAATTAACGGGCTGCTGGCACAGAGCGGCTGTTCCGGCGACGTTCAGTATGCGGTGTCTGCGGGTGCCGAAATCCGGCTGCTGTGCGCGCGCCGCGCCATGTCCTGCGACATTGCCGGGTTCGCCGGGGGGGTCAGGGAAAAAGACGGGGTCTTCCGGGAGGCGCTGCACGGCCTGCTGTTCCAGTCGCCGGTTCCGGTGATCTTGAACAGCGCGCCGTTTGCAAGCTACAGCCGCATCTTCCTGGCGTGGAACAGCAGCCTGGCCGCCTCCCGCGCGGCCCATGCGGCGCTGCCCTGGATGCGCCGCGCGCAGGAGGTTGTCATCGGGTGCTTTGACCCGGATCTGACAGACGAGCGGGACGGCGAGGACCCCGGCACGGATGCCGCGGCATGGCTCAGCCACCACGGCTGCACTGTGACCGTCTCGCAATTCCTCAGCGGCGGGCATGATGTCGGCCGCGCCATCCAGGACCGTGCGCGGGAAGCCGGGGCGGATCTGGTGGTCATGGGCGCCTATGGCCATTCCCGCCTGCGCGAGGCGGTGTTCGGCGGCACCACCAGAACGATGATCGAACAGACAGAACTGCCGGTTCTGTTTGCCCATTGATCCGGCAGTGCCGCCTTTGCCAAGTCCGGACCGCCGCCGCTTGACCTTGCTCAAGGCGGCAGGGCGGCGGCGCTGCTAATCTGCCACGGGGGTAAGCCAATGCATCCGGGAGAAACCCAGCAGGCCGAAGCGGTGGCCTTTCTGAGCAGCCCGTCAGCCTATGGGTCTGACGGGCCCGTTGAAGTGGTCACGACGCACTCCGCCCATGTGTTCCTGACCGGCGGCCTGGCGTTCAAGATCAAGCGGGCAGTGCGCTACAGCTATCTGGACTTTTCATCGCTTGACTCGCGCAAGGCTGTTCTGGAGCGCGAGCTTGCCCTCAATGCCCCGGCAGCCCCCGAAATCTATGACCGGGTGGTTGCGGTGACCCGCGACGCCTCAGGGGGGCTGGCGCTGGACGGCGCGGGGGCTCCGGTCGAGTACGTTCTGCGGATGCACCGGTTCCCGCGGGAGGCGGAGCTGAGCCGTATCGCCGATGCCGGCGGGCTGTCCGTTGAATTGGCAGGCCGGCTTGGCAGCGCGGTGGCCGCCTATCATGCGGATGCGGAGAGGCGGGGTGCCGACGGTGCCGTGCTGATCCGGGAGATCATAGATGAGCTGCGGGAGGCTTTTGACGCCATGGAGCCGGTGCTGGGCCGCGGCAGGGTGGCGGCGTTTCTGGACAGAGCCGATCAGGTCTTTGCGCAGGCCGCGCCGCGTCTCACGGAGCGCTCAGCCGCGGGCTATGTGCGCAGGTGCCACGGGGATCTGCATCTGAGAAACCTTGTGCTGATCAACGGCAGGCCGGTGCCCTTTGACGCGCTGGAGTTCGATGAGCGGCTGGGCACCTGCGACGTGTTTTATGACTTTGGCTTTTTGCTGATGGATCTGCTGCACCGGGGCGCGGCAGCGCAGGCGAATGCGGCGCTGAACAGCTATTTGCAGGCGGCGGGGGACTATGGCGGGCTGGCTGCGCTGCCGCTGTTCATGGCGCTGCGGGCCGCGATCCGGGCGATGGTCACGGTGCAGGGGATGGCCGGCAGCGGCTCCGAAGAGGCTGCCGGGGACGCCCGCAGCTATCTGGATCTGGCGGCGGACTGCCTTGCCGCCGCGCCGCCGCGGCTGGTGGCGGTTGGCGGGCTGTCGGGCACCGGCAAAACCACGGTTGCGGCGCGCGTCGCGCCGCTGCTGCGGCCCGCGCCCGGCGCGGTGCACCTGCGCAGCGATGTGGAGCGCAAGGCGCTGTTCGGCGCCGCCCCGCTGGACCGGCTGCCGGCCGAAGGCTATGGCCCGGACGTCACCGCAAAAGTCTACGCCCGGCTGCTGGATCTGGCAGAGCAGGCCCTGCGCGCCGGCCACAGCGTTATCGTTGATGCGACTTTTCTGGAGGCGGGTTACCGGAAACAGGCGCTGGCGCTGGCGGCGCGGCTGGGGGTGCCCTTTGATGGCATCTGGCTGCATGCTGATCCGGCCGTGCTGGAGCAGCGGATCGCCGCCCGCACCGGCGATGCCTCGGATGCGGATGCGGATGTGCTGCACGCGCAGCTGAAGCGCAGCGCGGACCCGGCCGGCTGGACCCGGATCGCCTGCGGCGGCGAGGCCGGACAGGTGGCCGGGCTGGTGCAGGACACCCTGTTCCCGGCGTGATCCGGACCGGCTGCTGTGCGGCGAGAGGCACTACGCTGAGCCGGATAACCTCAATCAATGCAGGCCGGACGCCGCGGGCGTAACGTTGTGCAACCACCTGAGGAGGAACATGATGTACAAGAATGTGCTTGTGCCCATCGCACCGGATCACGGCTCCAACACTGCCGCTGCAATGGAGGCCGCCCGGCTGCTGGCAGACAGCGGCGGCAAGATCACCGCGCTCACCGTGGCCGAAGCCATTCCCGGATATGTGGTTCAGCAGCTGCCGGAAGGTCTGCTGGAGCATACCCATGACGAAATGCTGGCGTCGCTCAAGGCCGATCTGGGCGGGGTGAAAGACGTCAAGGCTGTGGTTGTCACCGGCCATGCCGGTCGCGCGATTACCGATTATGCCGATCAGCAGGGCGCCGATTGCATCGTCATCGCGTCGCACCGGCCCGGGCTGCAGGACTATTTCCTGGGATCGACGGCGGCGCGGGTTGTGCGCCACGCCGCCTGCACCGTGGTTGTGATCCGCTAGCTGTCGTGCGCCACCGAGCGGCGGAACAGCAGCAGGCTGGTGGCCAGCAGCGCGGCGCCCAGCAGCGCCATCCACAGGAACTCCGGCCAGACGGTTTCAAAGCCTGCGCCCTTGAAGACGATGGCCTGGCTGGCGGCCATGTAGTGGCGCGAGGGCAGGAAAGTGGTGATGGCCTGCAGCCAGACGGGCTGGCTCTCCACCGGGGTTTCGCCGCCCGACAGCATCAGCATCGGCAGAATGGTCAGCATCACCAACAGCGCAAACTGCGCCATCGAGCGCGCCACGGTTGCCAGGAACACCCCCAGCGCGGTGGCGGTGAACAGAAACAGCGCCGTGCCGCAGAGGAACAGCATCGTGGACCCGGCGATGCGGATGCCCAGGACCCCCTGCATCACAAAGGCCAGCGACAGCGCTGCCCCGGCCAGCACCACCGTGGCGTTGGCCCAGATCTTGGCCGCTGCAATGTCAAAGGGCGACAGCGGCATCGCCAGCAGGTGCTCAATGGTGCCGTGCTCGCGTTCGCGGATCATCGCGGCGCCGGTCAGGATCGTGGTCAGCCACATGATCTGGCCGATCAGCGCGTTGATGCCGGCAAAGCGCACGGTGTCGCGGTTGGGGTTGAAGGCACTGCGGATGATGATGCCCAGGGCCTGCGGCTCTGCCAGGTCGGCACCGATGGCAAAGCGGCGGATCTCGGTGCTGAGGATGCTGGTGATGTACTGCACGCCGATGCCTGCCTGCTCCATCGCGGTGGCATCAACCAGCACCTGGATTTCCGGCACGCGGGCGGCGCGCAGATCCTTTTCGAAGCCGGGCGGCACCGCCACCACAAACAGAAAATCGCCCGCGTCCATCCGCGCGGCGCCGGTGCCGGGGGCGACCTGAACCACCGGCTGAAATTCCGGCGGAAAGAACGCTTCGGCCAGTTTGCGGGACAGGGGCGAGTTGTCCTCGTCGGCAAAGGCGATCGAGGCGTTGTTCACTGAGGTTGCCACGCCTGTTGCCTCCATCACCGGCGACAGCGTGAAGGACCAGACCAGCAGCGCCATCATCACCCAGTCGCGGCGCAGGCTCATCATCTCCTTGAGGCCGAGCCAGAATATGCGGGACAGCCGCCGCATCTATTTCTCCTGCGCGCGCAGCGACAGCGCGGCCAGCAGGGTGAACACCGGGCCGAAGCAGGCCAGCGCCAGGATGTCGGGCAGCAGCGCCTCCCAGCCCAGCCCCTTGGTGAAGGCGCCCACGTTCAGGTGCAGGAAATAGGACGACGGCCACAGCGAGCCGATGGTCTGGGCGCCGCCCTCCAGCGTTGAGACCGGCTGCAGCAGGCCGGAGAACTGGATTGTCGGCACCACCGACGCGATAGTGGTTGCAAAGGTTGCCGCCACCTGGCTGGAGGTCATGGTGGCGATCAGCAGCCCGTAGGAGGTGGCGGCCCAGACATAGAGCAGCGCGCCAAGGGCCAGGGGCAGCGGGTCGCCCTTGAGCGGCACCCCGAAGACCGCGATGGTCATCGCCGTCAGCAGCAGGAAGTTCAGATAGGCGATCACGATATAGGGGATCTGCTTGCCGATCAGGAATTCCAGCCGGGTGGTTGGCGTCACGTAAAAATTGGTGACCGAGCCCAGTTCCTTTTCCCGCGCGACGCTGACCGCCATCAGCACCGCGGGCAGCATGATCAGCAGGATTGCGGGCATCGCAGGCGCCATGGCGGCGATGCTTTCGAAGCTTTGGTTATAGCGGAACCGCGGCTCTATCCGGGCGATTTCGGGCTGGCGGGTGCCGCTGGCGGCAGCCTGGGCGCTTAAAAATGTCTGATGCAGCCCGGCGGCATAGCCCTCGACCGTTTCGCCCTTGAACGGGATGGCGCCATCGACAATGGCCAGCACCTCTGCCGGTTCATTTGCGCGCAGCTTGCGCCCGAAATCGGGCGGCAGCTCAACCACCAGCGACACCTCGCCCGAGACCAGCCGGCTGCGGCCCTCGGCGGCGCTGGCCAGGGGCGGGGTGGGGCGGAAGTAGCGGGAGCCGGAGATTTCCGCCAGATAGGCGCGGCTTTCGGGGCTTTGCGACAGGTCGAGCGCGGCGTAGTCCAGCTCGTCGATGTCCAGCGAGATGCCGAAGCAGAACACCAGCATCAGGATCACCGAGCCGAGGAAGGCAAAGGCCAGGCGCACATGGTCGCGCAGCACCTCCACCGTTTCGCGCCGGGCATAGGCCAGGGCGCGCCCGAGGCCGCCGCCCGTGCTGGCGCGGGCGGCCTGCACGCCGGTCTCCGGCGCGGCGACCGGGGCAGGGGGGTCCGCGGCCTTGAGGATGGAGATGAACGCCTCCTCCAGGCTGTCAGCCGCTTCGGCGGCCATCAGCTCTTCGGGGGTGCCCTCGGCCAGAACCTTGCCCGCGTGCATGAAGGACACCCGGTCGCAGCGTTCGGCCTCGCCCATGAAATGGGTGGAGACGAATATCGTCACCCCCTCGGTGCGCGACAGCTCGACCAGCAGCGCCCAGAACATGTCGCGCGCCTCCGGATCGACGCCGGAGGTCGGCTCGTCCAGGATCAGCACCCGCGGGCGGTGGATCACCGCAACCGCCAGCGACAGCCGCTGCTTGATGCCAAGGGGCAGGGCGGCGGCCAGGGTGGTGCTGTGCGCCGCAAGGCCAAAGCGCCGGGTCAGTTCCGCGACCCGGGCCTCGCGGTCTTTGATCCCGAAAATGCGGGCGTGAAGCTGCAGGTTCTGCTGCACGCTCAACTCGCCATAAAGAGAAAACGCCTGACTCATATAGCCGATCTCGCGGCGCAGCGCGCGGTTGCGGGCATCGACCGGCTTGCCGAACAGCTGCGCCGCGCCGGAGCTGATCGGCAAAAGGCCGGTCAGCATCTTCATGGTGGTCGACTTGCCGCAGCCGTTGGAGCCCAGAAAGCCGAAGATCTCGCCCCGGCCGATGGTGAAATCGACGCTGTCGACCGCAACGAAATCGCCGAAGCGCCGGGTCAGCCCGCGGGCGGTGATGACCGGTTCGGTGCTGATCCGGTGATCGGGCGCCGCGACCTGGATGTCCAGCGGTTCGCCCTGCGCGCGCAGCTGCCGGTAGGCGGTTTCAAGATCGGGCGCGGTGCCTCTCAAGTCTTCCGGGGGGCCTTGGAACAGCACCCGCCCGGCGTCCATGGCGACAATCCAGTCGAAACTCTGCGCCTCCTCCATGTAGGCGGTCGAGACCAGTACCGAGAGGCCGGGGCTTTGGTTGCGGATGGCGCTGACCAGCGCCCAGAACTGGCGGCGCGACAGCGGATCGACCCCGGTGGTCGGCTCATCCAGCACCAGCAGTTCGGGGTCATGGATCAGGGCGCAGCACAGGCCCAGCTTCTGTTTCATGCCGCCCGACAGCCGGCCCATCAGCCGGTCCGCAAAAGGCGCCAGCCCGGTGGCGGTGAGCAGCGCGGCAATGCGGATCTCGCGCTCTTCCTGCCCCTGGCCGAAGAGGCGCGAGAAAAACTCCAGGTTCTCGCGCACTGACAGTTCCGGATAGAGGTTGCGGCCCAGCCCCTGCGGCATGAAGGCAATGGCGGAGCAGACCCGGCGCCGGTGGGCGGCGTTGCCGATCGGGCCGCCCAGCACGTCAATCGACCCGGCCTGCAGTTTCTTGGCGCCGGTGATCAGGCCCAGAAGGGTGGACTTGCCGACCCCGTCGGGACCGATGAACCCCACCAGCCGGCCCGGCGGCAGATCCAGCGTGACCGCGTCCAGGGCGGTATGCTTGCGGTAGCGGTGGCTCACCTCCGCGATGCGGATGCCGGGAGGGCCTCCTGCCGCGGCGGTCATTCGAACAGCTCAGGCGGGATGCGGCGATCCAGCGCTTCGGGCCAGGCCTGGTCCGGGTCCAGCCGGATCACTGCCACCCCGCGCAGGCCGGTCTTCACATGCTCGATCCGCGCCGCCACCAGGTCTTCGGGGATGCGGACCCGGACGCGGAACACCAGCTGCTCGCGCTCGCTGAGGGTCTCGACCTGCTTGGGGGTGAACTGGGCCTCTGGCGAGACAAAGGTGACGGTTGCGGGAATGGCGTAATCGGGCAGCGCGTCCAGCACGATGCGGGCCTCGGCGCCGATCGGCAGGAGACCGGCCTCGCGGGCGGGCAGGAACACCTCCATATAGATGTTCTCAAGGCTGAGCAGCGTCAGGATCGGCCCGCCGGCGCCCACCACCTCGCCCGGTTCTGCCAGCCGGTACAGAACCCGGCCCGGCATCGGCGCGGTCAGGGTGCTGTCCTCGATCTGCGCGGCGATCCGGCGCACCTCGGCCTCTGCCGCCGCGATCCCGGCGTCGGCGGTGGCAACCCGCGCCTGCGCAGCGCCCAGCACCGCCTCTGCAACCTGATGGGCGGTGTCGCGCTCCTCAAAGACGGTTTCGGAGATGTTGTGCCCGGCCAGAAGCGCGGTGGCGCGCTCCAGCTCATGCTCGGCGCGGCGGTGCTCGCTCTGGCGCTGGACAACCAGCGCCTCTGCCTCGGCCTTGGTCTGGCGCGCCAGCGCGGCTTCGGCCTGGGCCCGGTCATGCGCCGCCGACAGCTCGTCAGTGTCCATCACCACCAGAACATCGCCCGCCGCAACCAGGCTGCCCTCCGCCGCCAGAACCTGCGCCACCCGGCCGGCCCTTGCGGGGGCGATCTCCACCTGTTCGGCCTCGATCCGGCCGTTACCCTGAACCAAGCCCTCCGGCAGCTCCGTGCCGTCCTCGGAAACGAACAGGTACATTGCGGCGGCCACTAGCAGCACGGCCGCAGCGGCAAATATTGCGCCTGTTTTCTTTTGCATGGCCACGCGCCCGGTCATCTACAATACCTGCCAAGCGTAATCGGATCTGCGGCGGGATGCCTTGCTCTGCATCAACCCGGCGCCGGTCAGACACAGCGGCCGCCGCTGCGCCTGCGCCGCCTGGCCTTAGGCGCCTGGCCGCTTAGCGCTGCAGGCCGAGCCGGACGCCGCTTGAAGGTCCCGCAGCCTTCCATATAACGCGCGCCATGCCTGCAAAGATATTCTCGATGGAGGCGCGGCAGGACGGCGGTGCCAGGCTCGCGCTCAACTACAAGCACGCCGGCCGCAGCGGTATCCAGCGCCTTTCCTGCGATCTGCCGCAGGCCGGCCTTTTGCAGCTGGTGCTCTTTGCCGAAGCGCTCAGCCTGCGCAAGCGCTTCGGGCAGCTGGTGGCGTCGGATGTGTCGATTGAGGGTCTGGTTGTGTCCTATGACCCGGCACAGCGGGAACTTCATGTCGAGCGGCAGGCTGGCTACTCCCGGCAGACCGCTTTTGTGCCGGTTGAGGTCTTCCAATCCGAAATGGCGGGCATGACGGACATCTGCATTGCCCAGGCCGAGGCGTCAAAGCACGGAGCAGCCCTGAAGCACCTGCTGGCCGGATGCACAGCCCCGGCAAAGCTTGAAGAGCTGCTGGGGCAGGATGAGGCGGATCTGGCGATGCATCAGCTGCGGGAAATTGCATTGCTGCTGCTGGCACAGGAAGCCTCTGCCCGCGGCTCCGCGCTTGGCCGCCAGCTGCGCGGCAAGAAATCGCAGGAACAGGCCCGGCAGGCGGTCAGCGGCCTTGTGCTGGAGCTTGCCGCCGAACTTGTTCCAGTTTCTGCCTGAGCCTGAACGCCCCCTGGGCTGCCCGCGCGCCGCAAAAAAACGTGCCGGCGGCCGCCCTTGCACAGCGCGTCCGCGGATGCGATCGCGGTTGCGCTTGGATTGCGGGGCGGCACCGGCCGGAAGCCGGAGCCCAGGCCGCGCAGGCGCGGAAGTCAAAGCACTCTAAATCGGCACCCCGGTTATGCGCGCGATCAGTTCCAGCGAGTTCCGGGCGCCGAATTTATCCAATAGCCGGGCGCGGTGCGCTTCGACCGTCCGCGGCGAGATGCCGAGCCCGCGCGCGATCTCCTTGCTGGTGAGCCCTTCGGCCATCATTTTGGCCACCTGCCGCTCCCGCGCTGTCATCTCTGTGACCGGGCGCTGCTCGGAAATATCGGCAAAACTCCATACCGACCGGGCAAAAGGCTTGTCCGCGTCAAGCGACTGCCCCCGCACCCGGCACCAGAAATGCGCACCGCCCCGGCGGCACATGATGCGCTCATCTTCGTACTGGCCGGTGCCCTGCATCTTGCGCAGGCCCAGGTCGCCAATGCGCCGGTATTCCTCCATCGACGGGTACAGCACGGAAAGAGACCGCCCTGCGAGTTCCTCCGCCCGGTAGCCGAACATGCGCGCAAACCGGGGGTTGCAGCGGCGGATCAAACGGTTTTCGGCGTAAACCAGGCCGATAGGGGCATGATCGAAGGCAAGGGTTTCAAGGTCGGCATTCATGGGAAATTACGTAATTACACGGATCGCGGGGCCATCGTTACACAATTAGCCTGCCTGCACGTCAAGGGAGACAGATATGGACGCGAAAATAGTCGGCTGGGGCCACACGCAATTCGGTGCGCTGGATCAGAGTTTCGAGGAGCTGATTCAGGCCGCCGCCGCGGAAGCGATTGAGATGGCCTGTGTCGACCCGGCAGAGATTGACGGCATCTGGCTGGGGCATTTCAACAGCGGCATGGTGCCGGACGCCTTTGCGTCGTCGCTTGTGCTGGGCCTGGATGACCGCCTGCGGTTCACCCCTGCAACCCGGGTGGAAAACGCCTGTGCTTCGGGCTCGGCGGCGGTCTATGCGGCGCGCGATGCGATCCGGGCAGGATCGGCCCGGACTGTGCTGGTGATCGGCGCGGAGAAGATGACCTCGCTTGACACCAAAGGGGTGACCGAGGCGCTGGCCGGCGCCTCGTATCAGACCGAGGAGGCCGGGGTCAGCTTTCCGCAGATCTTTGCCCGGATCGCCAGCGGTTATTTCCAGGCCTATGGCGGCCAGTCCGAAACGCTGGCCCGGATCGCCGTCAAGAACCATGCAAACGCGCAGGCCAATCCGCTGGCGCAGATGCGCCGGGACGTGAGCTTTGAGTTCTGCAACACGCCCAGCGACAAGAACCCGGTGATTGCCGCGCCGCTGCGGCTGACGGATTGCTCGCTTATTTCGGACGGCGCCGCCGCGCTGGTGATGGTGGCCGGAGACCGCGGCGGCTTTGAATGCGCGGCGGGGTTCCGCGCCGCCTGCCAGGTCAATGATTTCCTGCCCATGTCGCGGCGGGACATGACCCGCCTTGCAGGTGCGGCGCGTGCGTTTGAAATGGCCTATGACCAGGCCGGCATCGGGGTGAATGACCTCGACCTGGCCGAGGTGCATGACTGTTTCACCATTGCCGAACTGATGATCTATGAGGCGATGGGCCTGGCCCCGGCCGGCCAGGGGGCCCGCGCGGTGGCAGAGGGCACCGTGATGGCCGGCGGCAGCCTGCCTGTGAACCTGTCGGGCGGGCTGAAGGCCAAGGGCCACCCGGTCGGCGCCACCGGTGTGTCCATGCATGTGCTGGCCGCGCAGCAGGTCACCGGACAGGCCGGGCCGCTGCAGAAACCGGGCGCCGGCCTGGCGGGTGTTTTCAACATGGGCGGATCGGGCGTTGCCAATTACTGCTCCATTCTGGAGGCTTGTTCATGACCCCCGCAGAGCGGCTGCACCGAATTGCGCGCCGCGCAGCAACAGGAGCAAAGACATGACTGATCTGACCGGAAAGACCGCACTTGTAACAGGGTCGGTTCAGGGCATCGGGCTGGCTATGGCCAAAGCATTTGCCGGGGCGGGCGCCCGGGTGGCAGTGCACGGGCTGGCCGGCCGGGAACAGGCCCGGGCCGCAATGGCCGAAGTCACGGCTGCCGGCGCGCCGGAAACGCGGTTCTTCGATGCGGACATGCGGGACGCAAACGCGGTCGAAGCCATGATGGCCGAAATGGATGCATGGGGCGGCACCGACATTCTTGCCAACAATGCGGGCATTCAGAAAACGGTTTCCCTGGCGGAGGCCGACGCCGCCACCTGGGAGGCGGTTCTGGGCGTCAACCTGACCGGGGCCTTTCACACGATGCGTCTGGCGATGCCGAAAATGGCCGAGCGCGGATACGGGCGCGTCGTCAATATTGCCTCGGTCCACGGGCTGGTCGCTTCGGTGAACAAGGCGCCCTATGTGGCGTCGAAATTCGGGCTGGTGGGGCTGTCGCGGGTCGCGGCGCTGGAATACGCAGGCCAGGGCAGCCGCGAAACGGGGGGTATCACTGTCAACTGCATCTGCCCCGGCTGGACCGAAACCGCAATCATCGAGCCGCAAGTCCAGGCCCGCGCCGCCCTGCATGGCGGCGACAGGGCTGCGGGGATCGCCGATCTCCTGGCCGAGAAACAACCCTCGCGCCGCACCTCCGACCCCTCCGAGATCGGTGCGCTGGCGCTCTGGCTGTGCGCGCGCGAGGCGCATAATGTCACGGGGACGTCGATCCCCGTCGATGGCGGCTGGACGGCGCAGTAGCCGCCGGGTGACCGCCGCACGCTGGCAAGCGGGCAGTCAGCCTGCAGCCTTGGGCCGCCAGGCCTGCGCGTGAGGGGCGGACAGCGCCAAGAGGTCAACGGCACGGGCAGCCGTCTGGCTGGCGGCCTCTGCTAATGTGGCATGGGCAAGATAGTATGCAGGCACCGGCGGCATAACGATTGCGCCCATCTCGGTCACCGCGGCCATATTGCGCAGATGGGCAAGCGTCAGCGGCGTCTCGCGTGCCAGCAGGATCAGCCGCCTGCGCTCCTTGAGCTGCACGCTGGCGGCCCGTGTCAGCAGATTATCGTCAAGCCCGTGCGCGATTGCTGCCAGGGAGCGCATCGAGCAGGGCGCGACGATCATCCCCGACACCGGAACCGAACCTGAGGCGATAGCTGCGCCGATGTCAGTGACCGCGTGGGTGCGCGCGGCAAGGGCCATGAGCGTTTCCACTGCATCAGGGCCGCATTCTTCGGCCAGCGTGCGCTTGGCGGCGGCGCTGGCCACCAGGTCAATCTCCACTCCGGCTGATGCCAGATGCCGCGCTGCTGCCAGGCTGAGCATTGCCCCCGAGGCGCCCGAAACGCCCAGCACTACCCGCCGCACGCTCACCCCTTCAAGTCCGGCATCAAACGGGCAACCAAATCGGCGGCAAAGGCCTGGTCCTGCGGCGCTCCCTGCATGACCTGCCCCCATTCACGGCTTGTTTCGCTGCCGGTTTTTGTTGTGGCGTCAATGCCGATCTTGCCGGCCAATCCCGGTTGCGGGGACGCGAAATCAAGGTAGTCCATAGGTGTATTCTCCAGGATCATGACATCGCGGGACGGATCCATGCGTGTGGCCAGAACCCAGGCGATGTCGTCCCATTTCCGCGGGTCGGTGTCCGCGTCCACTGCAATCATTATCTTGGTGTAGCTGAATTGCGGCAGCATCCCCCAAAGCGCCATCATCACCCTGCGGGCCTGGCCCGGGTAGCGTTTGTCGATGCTGACAATGGCAATGCGGTAGGAACAGGCGGCCGGCGGCAGCCAAAGGTCGCGAATTTCAGGTATCTGGGCTTGGATCGCGGGCAACGCCAGCCGGTTGAAAACCTCGCCGATGATGGCGGGTTCATCCGGCGGCCGGCCGGTGTAGGTGGACAGGTAAATCGGGTTCTCACGGCAGGTTACCGCGCTGACCTGCATGACGGGAAAGGGCTCGGCCGGATTGTAATACCCGGTGTGGTCGCCAAAGGGGCCTTCGGGCGCTGTTTCATCCGGAGACACCCAGCCTTCCAGAACGATTTCTGCATCGGCAGGCACCATCAGGGGAATGGTTTTGCAGGCGGCCAAGCGCGGCCGGGCGCCGCCCAGGGCCCCGGCAAAGGCCAGTTCCGACACGGTCTCCGGCAACGGCAGCGCAGCGGACATCAGCGTGGCCGGGTCTGCGCCCAGAACCACAGCCGCCGGCATCGGTTCGCCCTGCCTTGCCCAGCTGCGGTGATGCGCGGCGCCGCCGCGGTGCGGCAGCCAGCGCATGATCAGCTGCGAGCGGTCCAGCACCTGGGTTCTGTACACGCCCGCATTATAGCTGCTGACGTTTTCCGGGGCGCTGCCGTGCGGGCGGGTGATCACCACCGGCCAAGTGATCAGCGGCCCCGCATCCCCGGGCCAATGGGTCTGCACCGGAAGGTTTGACAAGCTGGCCTCCGGCCCCTCATGGATGACGGCCTGCACCGGCGCGGTTTTCACCATCTTCGGCCGGGCGGCCAGCGCCGCCTTCAGCATGGGCCAGCGCGACAGGGCATCCCGCAGGCCATCGGGCGGGGCGGGCGATCTGAGCGCAGCCAGAAAGGCCCCCAGATCGTCCAGCTGAGATTGAGAGACCCCCAGCCCGGCGGCCGCCCGGTCAGCGGTCCCGAAGAGGTTCGCCACAACCGGAATGTCCGAAATCCGGCCATCGTCCAAAACCGGACGGTCGAATTGCAGCACCGGCCCCCCGGCTTCCAGCACTGCGCGGTGCACTGCCGTCATCCGGTGGCGCACGGAAACCGGATCCGGAACCCGCCGGAACTGGCCGGTTGCAGCGCACCAGTCGAGGAAATGGCGCAGGCTGGGATATGGCGGATGCGTGCGAACGGGACTGCTCCAAGGCTGAATTCCGCTGAGCCCTAGCAGAGTTTCGCACCGCGAATTTGACGCACGACAAACTTGGGCGGCGGACCGGGGCCTAGAACACACCAGCGACCGAAGTAACCGGCGGAAAAGGATTTCTTTGTTGACCCGAACCCGGATCCCCCAATGTCCCGCAGCGCTTGCGCGCCTGCTGCGAATACTGCCCCTCGGGCCATTGTCCCTTTCGCTGACGGCCTGCTCGCGCCGTATCGCCAGGCGCCATCCCGGCCTGTTCCGCCGCTTGGGAGAGCACAGCCGCACGCGGTTTGTCCTGGATCCCACCGACCTGCCCGTTGTTCTTTGCCTTGATCCGAACGATGGCCTCCCGTCGGTCCGCGCCACACGCCGCAGCTGTGACGGAGCCGCCCGGATTTCCGGCCCGCTGGCAGCGCTGCTGGGACTGGTCCACGGTGCCTATGACGGGGACGCCCTGTTTTTCTCGCGTGATCTTGTGATCGAAGGCGATACCGCTGCGGCGCTGGCCCTCCGCAATGCCGTGGATGACGCTGAGCTGGATATTTCCCAGGAGATTGCTGCCATGTCCGGGCCGTTTTCCGGCCTTCTGCTGCAGGCCGCGGGGTTTGCCGGGCGGCGCACAGGTGTCTGCCTGGCCCGTCCAGCGGAGGACGCGGCATGGTGATGGAAATCGTCTGCCCGGCCGGCACGCCCGCCGCGCTGCGGGCCGCGGTCAAAGCCGGAGCGCATACTGTCTATTGCGGCTTCAACGACGAGACCAACGCCCGCAATTTTCCCGGGCTGAACTTCGACCGCAGCGAGATGCGCGACGGCGTGGCCTTTGCCCACAGCCATGGCGCCAAGGTCCTGGTGGCGGTCAATACCTTTCCGCGCGCAGGCGATCAGCCTGTCTGGCACCGCGCCATCGACGATGCCGAAAACGCCGGAGCCGATGCCGTCATCCTGGCCGACCCGGGTTTGCTGGACTATGCCGCGCGCACCCACCCCGGCCTGCGCCTGCATCTTTCTGTGCAAGCCGCCGCCGCCAATGCGGACATTATCAACTACTATGCCAGGACCTTTGGTGTGAAACGGGTGGTGCTGCCGCGGGTTCTCTCGGTGCCGGAAATCGCCGCCATCAATGCCGAAACAGAGGCCGAGACCGAAGTTTTCGTCTTTGGCGGCCTGTGCGTGATGGCTGAGGGGCGCTGTTCGCTGTCCTCTTATGCGACCGGGCTGTCACCGAACATGAACGGCGTCTGCTCTCCCGCCAGCCATGTGGAGTATCACAACGACAACGGCGCGCTGGATGCCAAGCTTGGCGGATATACGATCCACCGTGCGGCAAAGGATGAGCCTGCCCCGTATCCGACACTCTGCAAAGGCTGCTTTTCCGCCGGCGGCCAAACCGGCCACCTGTTTGAAGACCCGGCAAGCCTGAATGCCGAGCAACTGATCCCGCAGCTGCACAAGGCCGGTGTCACGGCGCTGAAGATCGAAGGGCGGCAGCGCTCCAAGTCGTATGTGGCGCAAGTCGTGCGCAACTTCCGCGCCGCCGTTGATGCGCTGGAGGCAGGCCAGCCGCTGCCGCAGGGGATGCTGGCGCGCCTGTCCGAGGGTCAGGCCATGACCACCGGCGCCTACAAGAAGACCTGGAGATAACAGCATGGAACTGACTGTCGGGCCGAACCAATTCTTCTGGCCGGCCGAACAATGGAGCACGTTCTACCGCGAACTGGCCGGAACCCCCGTTGACCGGGTCGTCCTGGGTGAGCTGGTGTGCTCCAAACGCCTGCCATTCTATCAGGACCGCATCCCGGAGGCGCTGGCTGCCCTGGCTGATGCAGGCAAGGAGGCAGTGCTGACCAGCCTGGCGCTGGTGACCCTCAAGCGCGAGCGCAAGCTGACCGCAGAACTGGCGGAAATGGGGGTGACGGTTGAAATCAACGACCTGACAGCGCTGGCGAATTTGCCCCAGGGCACCGGTTTTCACGTCGGGCCGCTGATAAACGTCTATAACGAGGGGACATTGGCCTGGCTGGCGTCGCTGGGGGCCAAACGCGTCTGCCTGCCGCCGGAATTGCCGCTCGCCTCGGTTGAGACGCTGGCCCGGGCGGCAAGCGGGCTGGGTGTAGCCATTGAGGTCTGGGGCCATGGCCGGCTGCCGCTGGCGGTATCCGGGCGCTGCTATCACGCGCGCCTGCACAAGCGGACCAAAGACAACTGCCAGTTTGCTTGCGAAGCGGACCCGGACGGGCTGGAAGTGCGCACGCTGGAGGGTCAGCCCTTTATGGCCATGAACGGCGTGCAGACCCTGTCGGACAGCTATGCCTGCGCGGACTACCACATCGAGGCCCTGGCCGCAGCGGGGGTTTCCGCCCTGCGCCTGTCACCGCAATCGCACGGGTTTTCCGGCCTTTGCCAAGCCTACCGCGCGCGTTTGAACGGAGAGTCGCCCCGCGGGGCTCTTGCCAGCGAGGTCCGGAAAATCTCGCCGGACATCCGGCTGAGCGACGGGTTCCTGACAGGGCCGTGCGGAGCCTCCTGGTCCGCAGATCCGGCCTCGGCTTGATTTCGGGGCGGGATTTCAGCGCGTTCTGGGACGCGCCGCACCGCCCGCTTTTCCTGTCTGCGTTCCTGTGCGCACTGCTGACTGTGGCTTGGTGGCCATTGGGCGTCCGACTGGGCTTGCCTGCCCCGGCTTTTCCGACTGCCGTTTTGTGGCATGTCCATGAGCTGATCTTTGGCTTCACCGCCGCGGCAATCGGCGGCTATCTTCTGACGGCGTTGCCCGGCTGGACCGCGCAGCCGCCATTGCGCGGCACAGGTTTGAAGGCATTGACGCTGGCCTGGGTCCTGGCACGGATCGCAACTGCCGGTTTCGAAGCGCTGCCGTTTGCGGTGCCGCTATTGCTCAATGCGGCTTTCTTCCTTGGCCTCTCCGTCTTCCTTTGCCGGCAGATTGCCGCAGCCAAGGCCTATCGCAAGCTGGGGCTGGCCGCGGCAGTTCCAGCCCTGGGCGCCGGCGAAGCCGTTTTCCTGACCGGAGCGGCCGCCGGCGATATATGGGGCTGCCTTGCGCTTGCCCGGATTATCCTGACCGGCCTGATCCTGCTGATGTTCAGCGCCGGCGCGCGAGCGGTCCCTGCATTTACGCGCAACTGGCTGGCGCAGCAGGGCTATTCAGGCCCGCCGGTGCAGGGCTGGACGCGGCTGTGCTTCTTGCCGCAGGGGCTGCTGGCACTGGTGGTGGTCCTGACACTGGCCGGCTTTTCCGGCGCGGCCCATGCAGCATTGATTGCGTCAGCGGTGACAATGCTCTGGACCATGAAGGGCTGGCGCACCTGCGCGACGCTTCGCAATCCGCTGCTGGCAGCGCAGCACATGGCTTTTCTCTGGCTGCCGCTTGGCGCGCTGGCCATCGGGGCCGCCGGGCTTGGCTTTTCCGGCTACCCAATGGCAGCGGCTGTCCACGCGATTACCATCGGGGCCATGCCGGGGCTGATCATGGCCATTGCCGGGCGGGCCGCCTGCCACGCCCCGGACGGGACAATGCGGGCCGGTTCCGGATTCAAGGCCGGGGTTGTTCTGGTCTGGCTCACGGCGTGGGTCCGGTTGGCGGTTCCCCTTTTTCCTGCGCATGCCGAAACCCTGATAACTGCCGCAGCGCTGCTTTGGTGTGCGGGATGGCTGGCCTTCGTCGCGGGTTTCCTGCCCGCCCTGTCCGGCCCGGTCCGCCGCCCGGTCCTGAGCGGGCGCAGCGTCGGAAAGCCATGATCGCGTACCGGCAGAACAGAGGGCTAAATGAAAATTGCAGATGAAGCCTTCTTGAACACGCGGCAGGACTGACCGGTAGCGGTCTGAACGGCCAGGCATAGCTCCGGGGCAGAGTGAAACAGCTATTGGGTGATCAGATCGCTGGCTTTTTCCCCGATCATGATCGCAGGCGCATTGGTATTGCCGGAGACGATTTCCGGCATGATTGAGCAATCGGCCACCCGCAGCCCCCGGACCCCATGCACCCGCAAACCGGCGTCCACCACTGCGTCCGGGCCCTGGCCCATCCTGCAGGTTCCCGTCGGGTGGTAGATCGAAACGGAATTGCTGCGCGCCCAGTCCAGCGTGCCGTCATAGTCTTCCATCTCCAGGCTGGAATGGGGCCGGAACTCTTCCGCAATCTTGGAGGACAACGGGCTGTGGCGGGCAATCCGCCGGGCGATGTTCACACCATCCACAATAGTCCGGCAATCGGTCTCCGCCGACAGGTAATTGGGTATGATTTTCGGATAGCTCTCCGGGTCCGGCCCGTTCAGCCGGATCTCGCCGCGGCTTTCGGGGCGCAGCTGGCAGACCGACATGGTGAAGGCCGAGAACGGATGGACCCCCTCGCCGGGGCTGTCCGCCGACCAGGGCTGAACATGGAACTGAATATCAGGTGTGGCCACATCAGGCCGGGTTTTCATGAAGCCGGTTGCAAGGCTCGCGGCCATGGTCATCGGCCCGGCCCGGAACAGCGCGTATTTCAATGCGATCCGCATCTGATTGAACAGGCTGCGCACCTCGTCGTTCAGCGTCGGCTCGTTGCACTTGTAAACCAGCCGCGCCTGCAGATGGTCTTGCAGCCCCTGGCCAACGCCCGGCAAATCGACCAGAGGTTCAATTCCATTGGCCTTCAGCTGCGCTGCTGGTCCGATTCCCGACAGCATCAGGGTCTGCGGCGAGTTGATCGCACCAGCAGACAGGATGACTTCCTTGCGCGCTGTAATGGTCTGCCGCCGGCCTGCCTGGTCCAGATAGGTGACGCCCGTCGCCTGGCGCCCGTCCAGGTTGATCTTTTCCACCAGGGCATGGGTGATGATCTGCAGGTTGGCCCGGCTCCGCGCCGGTTTCAGAAACGCCACCGCCGCGCTGCAGCGGCGGCCGTTGCGGGTGGTCAGCTGAAAATAGCCGACGCCCTCCTGCCTGGCGCCATTGTAATCCGGGTTGAATGGGTATCCGGCCTCCTGCGCCGCGGCGACCCAAGCATCGCAGATCGGGCGCTGAATGCGCATGTTGGAGACCGCCAGCGGCCCGCCGGTGCCGTGATATTCATCAGCGCCGCGCTCCTGATCCTCGGAGCGCTTGAACAATGGCAGCACATCCTCCCAGCCCCAGCCTTCGTTGCCCATCTGGCGCCAGCGGTCATAGTCCTCTTTCTGGCCGCGCACATAAAGAAGCCCGTTCAGCGAGGATGACCCGCCCAGAACCTTGCCCCGCGGCCAGTCGATCGAACGGCCATTGAGACCCGGATCCGGTTCGGTCTTGTAACACCAGTCAACGGACGGGTTGTGCATGGTTTTGAAGTAGCCGACCGGAATATGAATCCAGGGATTTATGTCCCGCCCGCCGGCCTCCAGCAGAACCACCTTGCTGCGCGGATCCGCACTCAGCCGGTTTGCGACAACACAGCCGGACGACCCTGCGCCGATGACAATGAAATCCGCCTCCAAAACCGTCCCTCCCGATCCCTCGATGAAAAAACTTCTATACAGGATGTGCAAATTGATCTAGCGTTTTTTGATACTAAACGTCTCAATAATTGATGTTAGGGAGGAAAATTATGGGGCTGACCAACAAATTGAGCCGCATCTCGCGGCGGGATCTGTTCCGTGTGGCAGGGACTTACGGGATGAGCTCGACACTGCTGGCCGCCGGCGGCTTTGGCGGCGCGATGAGCCTGGCGAATCTCGCCTCGGCGGCGGAATCGACATATGAAAAGCGCTATGCCAAGCCCGCCAAGCACACGCTGAAGTTCGGCGCCTCGGGCTTTAACGCGCGCAACTTGCTGATCGAACGGGCAGGGGCGCTGGAATTCGCCCGTGACCTGGAGGCCCGCACCGACGGCGAAATCCGCATTGAATTCATCGGCGACAATCAGATCTGCGGCCAGCTGAGCTGTGTGGAGAAAACCCAGCAGGGCATCGTCGACATTTACGCCGCATCGACCCAGAATTCGGCTGGCGGCGCGCCTTACCTGAACGTGCTGGATTATGCCTTCATGTTCCCGGGCCGCGCCTCGCAGTACCATTTCCTCTATCACCCCAAGAGCCAGGAAATCCTGCGCGACCCGCTGGAGAAGCGCCACGGGCTGAAGTTCCTGTTCAGCCACTGCGAGCTGCGCGGCATCCAGCTGGGCCTGAAATACAAGGACCAGCCGACCATCACCAAACTGGAACAGCTGTTCGGCACCAAGAACCGGGTGACCGGCACCCAGCTGGGCCGGATCGCCATGAAGGCACTGAACCTGAACCCGGTGCCGGTGGCCTGGGAAGAGACCCTCGACGGGCTGAAACAGGGCCTGATCGACGGCGCCGAAACCTGGGCCTCCGCCGTGGCCTATGCCAACATGGCGCCGGTGGTCTCGCAGTCGGTCGACCTCAAGTTCTTCTGCGGAACCGAGCACACCTCAATGTCGGCCAAGGTCTTTGACGGCCTCGAAGGCTACCTGCAGGACGCAGTGATGGAGAGCGCCTACTGGGCGCAGGCCCATGTGCAGGCCGCAAACGAGGCGGCACTGGTCAAGACCGTTGGTTTCAGCGACCCGCAGCTGCCCGGCACGATTTTTGTGGAGAACGGCGTGCGCCCGGCTTTCCTGCCGGACAGCGAAATCCGCATGGCCGAGGAAATGTGCTCACCCGAGTTCCAGCCGCAGCTGTGGGAACAGTGGCGCGACCGCCTGAACAAATGGGCCGGCGGCATCGACACCTATCAGGAGATCTACACCATCGCGCGCGAAGTCGAAAAGGACATGAAGCCCGAAAACGTGGAGCCGCGCCGCTGGTGGAAGGGCTGATACAGGCCTGAACCGCGAGCAGAGGGCCGGCGCCAGAGGCACGCGCCGGCCTTGTTTGCCCGGGCTGATCCGGCGGGGTCACAGCGGCAATGAGGGGAGGAACAGATGCAGCTTTGGTCGGACATCGGCGCCATCATCAGCGCCTTCGCGTCCCAGGACAGCTGGGAGATCCGCAATGCCTTGGAAAGCAATGCCGCCTGGGTGCTGGGCACCGTTGCCGCCGCGCTTGGCGGCCTGCTGGTGATGCTGGTCTACCGCCTGGTGCCGCTTTTGGACCGGCACTTGGAGCGCTCCATCATGGTGTGGAGCTACCTGGCGATTGCCTTCATCATCTTCTGGGGAGTGATCGACCGCTTCGTGTTCAAGAACCAGCAGCCCTGGTCCACGACCATCCCGCCCCTGCTGTTCATGATCATGGCCTGGTTCGGCGCCGCCTTTAACGTGCGGCTGCGGACACACCTCAGCTTTTCCGAATTCCGCACCATCATGCCCCGCTGGGCGCAAATGGGCTGCCTTGCACTGGACGCGGTGCTGTGGTTCGGCTTTGCCGTCATCGTCTTTGTCACCACCACCCGGCTGACCGCGCTGTCGGCGTCGAATTTCCAGATCGTGCTGGGCACCGACAGCGTGCTGCAATGGTGGTTCCTGATCACCGCGCCGATGTCCTTTGTCCTGATGATCGCCCGGGTGTTCGAAAACCTGGGCGACGACATCCGCAACTACCGCAGCGGCGCGCCGCTGATCAAACAGGCCGTGATCGGAGGGGATGTGTAATGGATACGGGAACCTGGGTCACGCTGATCTCGATTGGGGTCACCTTCCTGTTCATGCTGGGGGTGCCGGTGCTTTTGGTGATCGGCTATTGGGTGATCGGCTGCTCCTTTGTGCTGGGGCTGACGCTCGACAACATGGGCGCCGAGCTTCTCAACGTGTTCAACAAGGGCTTTGCCCTGTTGGCGATGCCACTGTTCATCCTGACCGGCGACCTGATCAACCAGTCCGGCATTGCCCGGCGCCTTTCGGATTTTGCCTATGCCTGCCTCGGCTGGATGCGGGGCGGGCTGGCGATGGCCTCGCTGGGCGCCTGCGGGCTGTTTGCCGCGATTTCGGGCTCGAACTCGGCGACAACAGCCACCATCGGCTCAATGCTGCACCCCGAAATGGTCAAAGGCGGCTATGACGAGCGGTTCTCGGCCGCCACCGCCGCGGCGGGCGGCACCGTCGGCATCATCATTCCGCCCTCGATCATCTTTATTGTCTACGGCTTCCTGATGAACCTGCCGATCTCGGATCTGTTCGTGGCCGGCATCCTGCCCGGCGCGATGATGGTCATCGGCATGCAGCTGGCCTGCTGGGTCATCTGCCGCAAGAACGGCTGGGGCTTCCTGATCCCGCTGCAGCTGAACCGGGTCCTGAAAACCGCCTTCGGCGCCTGGCTGGGCTTCTTTGCCATCGGGCTGGTGCTGTGGGGCATCTACACCGGCAAGTTCTCCCCCACCGAGGCGGCGGGCGTGACTGTCGGTTTCTGCGTTATCGCGGGTGTCCTGTCCTGGGTGGTCACCAAAATCACCGGCGCCCGCAGCGGCAAGACATGGGAAGAAAAATCCTATGCCGAAATGCTGGTGGTCGAAGGGTTCACCATCCCGCAAATCCCGGGGATCGTGGTGCGCTCGGCCCAGATCACCGGAATCCTGGCGCCGCTGATTGCGATCTCCGTGGTCATGCAGCAAATCCTGTCGCTCTTGGGTGCTCAGCAGGTGATCGGGGGGTTTGTCACCTCGATGGGCGGCTACCACGCGGTGCTGTTCACCTCGATGGTGATCGTTTTCTTCTCCGGCATGGTCTTGGAAAGCCTGCCGGTCACCATCATCCTGGCGCCGATCCTGGCCCCCATCGCCGCCTCCGCGGGGGTCGACCCGATCCATTTCTCGGTGATTTTCCTGGTCGGCGCCTCCATCGGCTTCATCACCCCGCCCTACGGGCTGAACCTCTATGTCGCATCGGGTGTGACCGGTGTTCCGTATTTCCGGCTGCTTCGCTATACGGTCCCTTACCTTGCAGCGCTGATCGGCGTTTGGGTCCTGGTCTCTCTGGTTCCCGAATTCGCCCTGGTGCTGCTGCCCGATAAATAGCGGTGAGGCGGCGATGGCAGCGGGTACGCTGGACAAGAATGAGGGGCAGATCCCCACCAACCTGCGCCTTCTGGTGCTGCTGGAGGAGGTCGCCTGCCGCGGCGTTGCGGTGAAACCGGCTGAGATGATCGAGGCGATGGGCCTGCCCAAGCCGACCGTTCACAGGCTGATGCAGACGGCTGAGGCGGAAGGCTTCCTGCAGCGCGATCTGGACGGGCGGGCCTACGGCCCCGGCCCCCGCCTGCGCCAGCTGGCGCTCAACACCGTGTCGTCCGAACACCTGCGCACCGGCCGCCTCAGCATCCTCAAAAGTGTCGCCGAAGAGCTGGGCGAGACCTGCAACCTTGCCACCCCCGACCGCGAGGGGATGACCTATCTGGACCGGGTGGAAACCAAGTGGCCGCTGCGCATTCAGCTGCCGATCGGCACCCAGGTGCCCTTCCACTGCACCGCCAGCGGCAAGATGTACCTTTCCACCCTCAAGCCCAGCACGCTGGAGGCCGTTCTGCGCGCCCGCCCGTTGGAAGCGGTGACCGGTAAGACCTGCACCGATCCGGACGCGATCACCGCGGAGTTGGGCGCAATTGCCGGCCGCGGCTATTCCACCGACGACGAAGAGTTCATTGACGGCATGGTCGCCGTCGCCGTCCCCGTGCGGGACGCCCGCGGCCGGCTGCTTGCAACGCTTTCGGTCCACGCACCGGTGCAGCGTCGCAGCCTGCAGGACCTGACGGATTTTCTGCCATGCTTGCAGAAGGCAGCACGTGAGCTGGCGAACCTGGCATAAGGCCCAGGGGCGCAGGCCCTGTCACAGCATCTCATGGCCATTGACTGACGCGTGCCAACTGGCGGCATCCGGCGCGCGCCCGGGTCATGACGGGGTATCAATACGGATGGATTCCAAATGCTCGGGCACCCGGGACGGGCGGCCCAATTCATGCCAAAGCCGCCGCCGCAGCATCTCGGCAGCTTCCGGTTCGCCGTGCGTGAGGTAAGTCATCTCAGGCGCAGGGCCGGCTGCCATCCACCGGAGCAGCTCATCGGCATCGGCGTGGCCTGATAATGTTTCCAGCTGCGCAACCCTTGCGCGGATCACGTGGTCCTTGCCGAAGATGCGCAGCCGCCGCTCTCCCGCCGCCAGCGAGGCGCCGCGGGTGCCGCCCGCCTGATAGCCCGACAGCACGATCATGGTGCGCAGGCTGCCGCCGAAGTTCACCACGTGATGCAAAATGCGCCCGCCGGTGATCATGCCGCTGGCCGACAGGATAACCATCGGTCCTTCCAGCGTGTTCAGCTCTCTGGACTCGGCCACCGAATTGGTCCGGGCCGGCAGCTGGAAGACGGCGGCGCAGTCCTGCCAGGGGATGCGGTGCTCGGCGCAGTGGCGGATATAGATATCGGTGGCATCCGACGCCATCGGGCTGTCGAGGTACACCGGAACCCGCGGAATGCGGCCCGCCGCCATCAGCCGCGACAGGTGGTAGGTGATGCCCTGGGCGCGCCCGACCGCAAAGGCGGGGATCAGCACAATGCCTTTTTGCTTCAGGAACGGGGCCAGGATGCCCGCCAGCTCATCCTCGGGGGCCACGGCCGGGTGCAGGCGGTCGCCGTAGGTCGACTCGCAGACCAGCACATCGGCCCCGGCAAAGGGTTCCGGCGGCGGCATCAGCGGGTCGCGGTCCTGGCCCAGGTCGCCGCTGAAATGCACCGTCCTGCCGCCGACGGTGATCCGGATCTGCGCGGCGCCCAGCAAATGGCCCGCGCGGATGAACTCGGCGCTCAGGCCGCCGCCAAGATCCAGCGGCACCCCGAAGGGATGCGTCTTGAACCGGCGCAGGGCGGCGCGGGCGTCCTGTTCAGTGTACAGCGGGTTCGGGCGCTTGTGCCGGGAGTAGCCCTTGCGCCGGGCATGCTGGGCCTCCTCCTCCTGCAGGCGGCCGCTGTCGCGCAGCAGCAGCCCGCACAGGTCGCGGGTGGGCGGTGTGCAATAGACCGGCGCCCGGCAGCCCGACCGGATCAGCGCCGGCAAATAGCCGGAATGATCCAGATGGGCATGGGTCAGCAGAATGGCGGTGATCGAACCGGGGCGCACCGGGAACGGCTTGCGGTTGCGCCGCCTCAGCTGCTTGTACCCCTGGTACAGCCCGCAATCGACCAGCACCCGCTGCTGTCCGGCCTCAATCAGGTAGCGGGAGCCGGTGACCGTACCGGTGGCCCCTAGGAAACGCAGCCTGGGACTGCTTGGCGGCGGCATGGCGATCTCCTGATTTGCCGGGGCTTACCTGGAGAACAGGACCGGCAGTTTCGCATGCGCCAGCAGCTCGCGGGTGGCGGCGCCGATCACGAAATCATAGGCCCAGGAATGCCCGAAGGCACCGGCGGCCAGCATGTCGGCGCCGCATTCCACCGCCACCTTCAGCAGCATGGTCCCGGTGTCCTGGGCGGTGCGTTCGCGGTTGATCAGCGTCACCGGGTGGCCGTGCCGGTCAAAGGCGGCCGCCATGTCCTCGCGGCAGGCCAGCCCGTCGCTGCCGTCGCCGATGTGAAGGATGGACAGGGTGGCGCCCGGCTGCGCCAGGGCACGGGCGTCATGGGCGGCGCGCCTGGCCTCGCGGGTGTTGCTCCAGCCGATCAGGATATGCGCGCCGACAGGCGCCGGGTCCCAGCCTTCGGGAACGATCAGCACCGGGCGGCCCGAGCGGCGGATCAGCTGCTCCTGCAGCTGGCGCTGGCTGTATCTGGCGCCCTCCGGCGGGCATTGCCCCGCGATCACCAGATCTGCGGCAGCCACGTTGTCCAGCAGGAAATCCTCGGCGCTTTGGCTGCCCAGCGGCTGCTGCCTCAGATCATACGGGAAATCGCGCCCCGCCGCAGCCGCCTCAAAGGTTTTGGCCGCGGCCTCTGCCTCCTCCTGCTGCCATTCCGGCACATAGGCCGCGCCATAGCTGACCAGTCCGCCCTCGGTCCCGGCAAAGGGCACCTGCGCTTCGACAGGCATCACGCCGGTCAGATGGGCGCCGCTGCGGCTGGCCGTGTCCGCGGCAAAGGGCATGAGCCGCTGCGCGTCTTCTGCCGAAAACAGCGCAACCGCCAGGGACTTGAGTGTCATAGCAAAACTCCTTGCTGTGATATCTGTCTCACCGGCGCGGGAAGTTCGGCCGGTCGGTGTTGTAATGCGCGGCGAGGTAATCGAGGATGACGTCGCGCTCGGCAGGGTCCAGTTCGGCCATGCCCTGCTCCTCGGTCATCCAGTCCAGCAGATCCGCCCAGCCTTCGCGGGTCTTGCCCTGCTGGGCGACGATCATCTCAGAATGGCAGGCGGTGCAGGCGTAAAAGGTCTCCTCCGCCCCCTCCGCCACGACCAGCTGGCCGAACTCCCCCTCTTCCGCGGCGCCCGGAACCGCCGCAAGCGCGCAGGCGGCAGCCAGCCACAGGCGTACCGGGCGGGCCGCGCTGCGGGATGCGCTTTGCCCCGGCATCAGCCGGCCCGCAGGCCGACGCGGTGCATCCGGTTGTTCAGATACCCCTTGGGGTTCCAGTCGATGGCGAACCGCTGCATCTCCCCCTCGCTGTCGGTGGCGCGGGCCCAGATCTCGTAATAGCCGGCCACCGGGAAGCGCACCGTTGTGCGCCAGTTCTGCCAGGCGCCGTCGTTGGCGGGCGGGTCGAGTTTCGCCGCCTGCCAGCTGGCCCCGAAGTCATAAGAGACGTCCAGCCGGTCCACCGTGCGGTCGCCGGACCAGGCGTGGCCGCGCACCTCGGTTTCCATGCCGGACGCAGCGCCGTTGGCGGGGAAAGTGATCAGGGATTTCACCGGCATCCGCTCGATGATGCGGAAATCCTCCTTGGGGACGTCGTCGCCCGGTGCCACCGGATATTCAGGAACGCGATAGGAGGTGCCGGTCATCTTCGGCCCGTCATGCACCTGGTCGCGCAGTTCGATCCGGGTCAGCCATTTCTGCGAGCAGGAGCCGGGCCAGCCCGGCACCACCAGCCGCAGCGGCGCGCCGTTCATCGGGTGCAGATCGGCGCCGTTCATCTGAAAGGCGATCAGCACCGTATCCGTTAGCGCCTTGGCAATCGGCAGCCCGCGCGAGATCGGCAGCTTGTCCGGATCCCCCGACAGATGCTCGTCCGCGCCGTAATGCGCGGTATAGACCACGTTGTCCTGAACCCCGGCAGCCTCCAGCACGTCGCGCAGCCGCACCCCGGTCCACTCCGAACAGGCCACGGCGCCATAGGTCCACTGGTTGCCGCTGGCGGGCGGGTCGAAAAAGGCCCGCCCGTTGCCGCCGCATTCCAGCGTCAGCGCCAGGGTGACCACTTCAAAGCGGTCCCTGAGATCGGCTATGGAAAGCTCCTGCGGGCTGTCCGCGAACCCGTCCACCGTCAGCGTCCAGCCCTCCGCGCTGGTGTCATCGGGGGCAATTCCGTTGTTGCGGATGAAGTGCCGCGCCGTTGGCGTGATGGGATCGTCCAGCAGCTCCGGCGGGGTCTCGGCGTTCAGCGGCCGGTCGTTCAGCAGCGTCAGCCCGTCTTTGCCCGCCAGGCCGTTCTCGCTGGCCATCGCGGCGGGAAAGAACCCGTGCGGCAGATTCCGGTGAAACGGCACCGCCATGCCTGCGGCGGCGCCCAGGCTGGCCAAGCCTGCGGTTTTCAGGAACCGGCGGCGGCCGGATCCCATGTCAGCCTCCGTGTCCGCGGCTGCGGGTTTCAGCTTGTCTTTCGATGCCATGGTTGCATTCCCTTTACTCGCGGTGCTGCCCGCCGGGCCGCCGTGCACCAAAGGCATGCAGGACGGGTCACGGGGCAGCACCGGTCAGTCCTCGCGGCAGCCTCCGGCAAGCGGCAGCCGCGTTTGGGTGCCGCCGCCGGAATTGAATGCAGCCATTTGACCATGCGCCTGCACCCGGCGCATTGACTGCGGTTAAGGGGCGGGGCACGGCCCCCCGGCAGTCAGCACCGCGGCACGCTGGTTCAACACGGCAAGCGCAGTTGCCCGGCGGCCGGGCTGTTTTCCTGCAGATCCGGACCGGCGTCAGAACCGCTGGCGCCAGTTGCGTCCCTGCGGCTGCCCGGCAGCTGAAAGCCCTGGATCGGATCTGCCAGGCATCGGCCGGTGCCAAGCGCATACCGGCACTTTGAGCCACCCTCGCGTTATTAACGCCAGGCAATGCGGCCGGGCCCTTGCCTGGCTAAACTTCCCGGCACACCCCACCATGACAGGAAGCAGGCCATGACTGAAAGAATTCTCGTTGCCACTGACGGATCGGCATCAGGCAACCGCGCGGTGGATTGCGCGGCGGAATTGTCCAACAAGCTTGGGCGCGGCCTCAGCATCGTTCACGTTTACCTGCACGGGCGGCCGGCCGCGGAAATGATGCAGCTCGCCAGGTCCGAGCAGCTGTATGAACAAGTGGCGGCAGCCCAGGACCTTACCCCCCGCGGCCAGCCCGCGAACTTCCTGGGGCTGTTCGCCAGCGCCACCGAAGAGCGCGAAAAGGCAAACGCGATTCTGGCCATCGGCGAGACAATCCTCAATTGGGCAGAGCACCGAGCCAAGGATGCCGGCGCGCAGGACGTGGTCACGCACCTGTCTGCGGGCGATTACGCGGACGGTATTCTGAAAACCGCCGAACTCGAAAATGCAGGGATGATCGTCATCGGCAGGCGCGGGCTGGGTCAGGTGCGCGAAATCCTGATGGGAAGCGTGTCCCAGAAGGTCCTGCACCACGCGGCCTGCACAGTGGTTGTCACCCAATAACCCGGCACCGGAAGGGCAAAGGCACCGGCGTCAGGGCGCGCCCGCGGGCCGTCTTTTTCCAGGTGCCGCCGCCTAGTCCCAAAGGTCCCGGATCGGCTTGCGCATCGCGTTTTTGACCTGATCGAACTCCCCTTTCGAAACATGGCGGCGCAACAGATCGAACACCGCAGCCACGGCGCGTTCGGGGTCGTCCAGCGGATCCTTGTCAAACCGCGCTTCGATGCGGGCCAGCAGATCCTTCTTGCTGCGGGGTTTCGCCGGTGTCTTGGACGGGTCCCAGCCGGCATAGAACACGCCCCGGACCAGCACAGGAAGCTGGGCCGCCAGGTCGGCGGCTTCGTCAACGGACAGGAAATCGCGAATGGCATGCAGTGTTTCGTGCAGCAGCAGATAGGCCCTGGATTTATCCGGCCAGCCGAGGTCGTCGCAAAGCTGGTTCAGCCATTCGGCAAAAACCTGCGGCGCATGATCAAGAGTCTTGATGCCCGTGGTCGCCATAATTCTCCCTCCAGCTAAAGATTGCCGGTTCAGGATCGGCCAAACCGGGCCGCGCCGCATTGATGGGTGTCAATGCCTCCCGGAACGGGTGCCGGACTGCGGGCAGCAGCACGCGGCCCGGCTGGTCTGCGCTTTTACACTGCTGCGCTGATCCGCTCGAAAGCCGCCTCCATAAGGGCCTCTGCCCGCGCCTGGCCGGCGGCAACGGCCGCCGCGTTGAGCGAGGCGCGCAGCGGATGCGGCGGTGAGAGCAGGATCACTCCTTCGGATGACTGGCCGCGCCGGAACAGAAGGTCCCCCAGGATGCCGCACTGCCGGGGAATGCCCAGGGGCGCCTCACTCTCAAGGTTTTGCTGCACGATGACGATCCCCTCCGGCTGCCGTCCCATCAGCCCGGTTGCAGCGGCAAGCGGGATCGACACGCCGCTCCAGCGCCCGTTGCATTCGATCCAGTGAATCTGTTCCGCGCCTGAGGGTAGCCTCCGCAGCACCGCATCCAGCGAACAGGGCCCGAAATAGCCGGCCTTTTGGAACATGGCGCCAAGGCGCATGGCGTCCGCCGCCAGCGTTTCCTCGGTTTCGCGCGTCAGGCTGGCATACCGCGCCCCGGCGAACTTGCCCTCGCGCCCCTGCACGCGCTGCTCGAACAGCCCCAGGATTTCCGGCGGCCCCTCGCTGGCGTGCGGCAGCCACATCTGCACCGACGGGCTTTTTTCCACCCCGCTTTCCCACACCCCCACCAGCACCGGATACCCGCCCTCCCATCCTGCGGCCCGCAGCCGCTGTTCCAGCTGGCCGCACAGCGCCGCAGTGCCAAGCCCTTCAAGCTGCGCCGCGCTGAACCGGATATTCCCGGCCGCCCCCGCGCTGTCCGGCACCTTGACCACGGCTTGCCCGGAAACCCGCACCAGGCGGGCCATCTGCCCGGCCGCCGCCGCCGGGCCAAAGGCAAAGGCGGTGGGCGGCACCGACTCCGGCCCGGCGATCTCCCGCGCAACGTCCCAGAACCACAGCTTGTCATTGACCCGGCGCGACATCCGCGGCGAGGGGCCCGCAACATAGACCGGCAGCCCGGCAGCGGCGGCCAGCGCCTGCGCCAGCTGCCACAGATGACCGGTCACCAGATAGCCGTGCAATGTCAGCGACCCTGCCGCCCGCAGCAGCTCCAGCAACGGCGCAAACAGCGCCGGGCTGGTGCGGCACTGCTTGGCCACCGGCGCCGGATCGGCGCCCTGCGCTTGCAGAAACCGGACCTGGCGGATGCCAAGATATTCGGCCAGATAGGCCTCAAAGTCCGGGCTGCGCTGCCGCACCACAACCGCGTCGCCGGGTTTGGCAAGCAGCGCCATGCGATAGTCGCGGGTCCCGGCCATTTCGGGTGTGAACAGGGCAATTCCCACCTGATCCCCGATGAACAGGGACGCGCCGCTGCCGGTGCCCTGCTGCACGCCCGGCCACAGATCGCGCGAGGTTCTCAGCGCGGGCTCATCCCGGGCCAGCCTGTCTGCAATCGCATCCACGGCCGGCCCGCCCCGCGCATCCCGGGTTTGAGACGGGTTCAAAACTGCCCCCCTTCTTTACGGCTAGGCTTGCCGGGAATAGTATCACAGTATTCCCTGGCCCGACCTGACCGGAAAAAATATGTGCCGCCTCTATGCCATGCACGCCAATGAGCCGACCCGCGTCGAATGCGGCCTGGTGAAGGCTCAGAATGCGCTGATGGCGCAAAGCCAGGGCGACATGGAAGGCATGATGCACGGCCACGGCTGGGGGGTTGCGGATTACCCCGACGGCGTTCCGGTCATCGAAAAGCAGGTCTGGGCAGCCTATCACGGCGAACATTTCGCCAAGGCCGCCGCGCGGGTCTATGGCCGCACGGCGGTTGCCCATGTCCGCCGCGCAACGGTCGGCGCCACCAGCGTCGAAAACACCCATCCGTTCCATTACGGGCGCTGGATCTTCGCGCATAACGGCACCATTCCGAATTTTGAGCAGATCCGGTTCCGGCTGCTGGACGGGATGGATCCGTTGCACCGGTCCGGAATTCACGGCCAGACCGACAGCGAGCATGTGTTCCGCTACCTGCTCAGCCTGTTCCTGCGCCACCCCGAAAAGGGGCTGCTGGACACCGTGCACGACGCCCTCATCCAGATTACCGCCTGGTGCGCAGAGATCGACCCGTCCCGCCCGCCGGGCCTCAACATCGTGCTGACCGACGGGCCGCACCTGGTGGGCGCACGGCTCAACCGTTCCCTGTTCCACCTGCGCCGCGACCATCTGCACATCTGCACCGTCTGCGGCGAGACGCATGTCAAACATAAACATAACACGGATTACAGGTCAGTTGAGGTCGCCTCCGAACCCGTCACCTTTGACGAGCCCTGGCAGGAGGTGCCCAACGGTGTGGTGTTCCAGGCAACGGCGGACTTCCGGCTGCAGATGCGGCCGCTCCCGCAGCCGGGCTAAGGCCGCGGCGCCGCGTCCGGTCGACAGAATCGCTTTGCGCCAGTATCGTGTCACTTGCACCGCGGGGCCATATCACTCTACCGCCGGTCATTGTGCGGTACAGTATGCGGATCAGGATCCCTACTGGCATTTCTTGCAGGGAAAGTATCAGTGACCAGCCAAGGCGCAATCCCGATACAATACACCAACGTGACCAGCCTGAGGGTTGGCGCGATGGAGTTTGACAGCCGCGACACCGCGCTCAACAGTTTCCGCCGAAACGTCCAGCGCGTCCCGGCGAATAAGATCCTGCTGCATGACGGCGAGCACAACTGCAAGGTCATCGTTGTGATCGACGGCTGGCTGGCCACCTCGAAATCCTCTCTGAACGGCGAAGTGCAGCTGATTGATTTCATGCTGCCGGGCGATATCGCGGATCCCACCTCGGCCGACGGCAAAACGGCCGGGCTCAACATCGAGGCGGTCACGGAGGCGCTGATTTCGGTCATTCCGCTGGCGGTCTGGCATCGGATGCTGGCGGAATCGCCGCGTCTGGCGCGGGCAAATGAACACGTTCAGGCTGCCGAACGCGCCCGGCTGTCGGAACGCATGCTGCGCCTGGGGCGCGGCAGCGCCGAAAGCCGCATCGCCTATGCGCTGATCGAGCTGTGCCTGCGGCTGAAACCGCTGGGCCTGTCGGAAAATTGCGCCTTTCACCTGCCGCTCACCCAAAGGCACATCGGCGATTTCACCGGCCTGACCGCCGTCCACGTCTGCCGGACCCTGCGCCGCTTTGTCAGGAACGGACTGGTCGAAACCGCCGATCACATGGACATCCGGATCACCGATCTTGGCACCCTGTCGGACATCGCCGGGGTGGAGCCGGAGCGGCTGGCAGCCGAAATCACGCCGCTGCCGGACTAACGGTATTCGGCGATCTCGCCCAGGGCCTCACCGGCCAGCTGTTCCGAGGCATGGACGGCGATGTCCGTCACCGACAAGAGCCCGGCCAGCCGTCCCGCATCATCCAGCACCGGCAGGCGGCGGACCTGGTGATCCCCCATCAGCGCCGCCGCGGCTTCGATGCTGTCTTCCGCCCGGCAGCAGATCACCCCGTCATTCATCACGGCGGCAATCGACAGCCCCTTCAGCAAACCGTCCTGCCCGGCCAGCACCAGGGCTAGATCCCGATCGGTGACAACGCCGACAACCTCGCCGTCATCGACTACCGGCAGCACGCCGATCCCCAGGCTGCGCATCTGCTCCGCAGCGCTGGCCACGCTGTCCTCCCGGCGGGCAAACCGTGCGGGCACCGACATGATCTCTTCTACAAGCATTGGGCCTCTCCTTTCCCTGCCGCCGGCAGCCTGCCCGTCACCTGCGCCCGAACCGTCAGGAGGCCGGTTTCACATCAATTTTCTGCGCCGGGGTACGGGCTTCCGGCGTCTTCGGCAGGCGCACGGTCAGAACCCCGTTCTTGAAGGTGGCTTCGATCTTGCTGCGGTCGATGCCCTCCGGGATCCGCACGCTGCGCTCGAACGCGCCGAACCGCCGTTCGCTCAGGTAATAGTCGCCCTCCTTGTCCCCCTCCTCGCGGTCTTCCTTCTTTTCGCCGCGCAGGGTCAACATACTGTCGCTCACCCGCAGGTCCATGTCGTCCTCGGTCAGGCCGGGCAGCTCGGCGCTCAGCTTCAGCTCGTCCTCCTTGTCGATCACATCCAGCACCGGCACTTTCCAGGTGAACTCAGGCAGCGCCCCGCTGATCCGGCGCCCCTGCCCCTTTCTGCGGCGGCGCAGCGGCGCAAAGAAACTGCCGGCGTTCAGGTCCTCCAGCAGATCGTCGATCTCGTCCCGGATGTTCCAAAGCGGTCCCCAGGTGCGCTCGGCAACCCCGGTGTCCTGGCTGGCATCCGGCTCGGTGTGTTTCGGGTCCTGTTTGTCGGTCATCATCCGGGTTCCTTCGGAAATTCATGAGTCGCTGTCCCCACCAGACTCCGCCAGACCTCCGGTTCGCGCATTAACCAGCGTTAAAGCGCCCGGCAGCCGGCCGCGCCCTGCACGGGTTGACCGGCATCAACCCCTGACACCCGGGCGATCTGCTATATCTCATAGTCAGGCCCGCGGCGCCGGTACCGCTGCAGGCATCCGCATCCGGGAAGGGACACCCAAGCCGTGAGTTACAAGCCATGAGTTACAAGACCATTCTTGCCTGCCTGACTTCGGAGTTTTCCGCGAGCCGCCTGCTGCCGGCGGCCTGCGGGCTGGCGCAGCAATTCGACGCCCATCTGACCGGCCTGCACACGCGCGAAGCGCTGGTGCCCTACTCCGGCATCGCAATCGCTGCCGATGAAATCGTGCTGGGCGACTTCAACCGGCGCGTCGCCGAAGAGGACCAGAAGATCGAGAAGCTGTTCCAGGCGGCGGCGGACACGGCCGGCTGCACGGCGGAATGGCGCTCGCGCGCGGCCCGCTCGCCGGACGCCGCGGACGAGCTGCTGGAATCGGCCACCCGCTCCGATCTGATCCTGGCGCTGCTGCCCGACCGGCAGCAGGAACGCTTCGATCAGGCCGGATTCCAAAAGGAGCTGGTCGTGAACAGCGGCCGCCCGGTGCTGCTGCTGCCGGATGACTGGGGCGGCAAGCCGGTCGGCACCCGCATCCTGACCGCCTGGAACGGCAGCCGCGAGTCGGCCCGTGCCCTGCACGACGGCCTGCCCTTCCTGCAGCGCGCCGGATTTGCTGAGATCGTCACCGTCCAGGAGCCGCATCACCGCTCGGCGGAGTTCGACACCGAAGGCCTTGAAATCGCCCGCGTGCTGTCCCGCCACGGGGTCACGGCAGAGGTCCGCCAGATCCAGGACACCGAACAACCGCCAGGCATCCGCATCCTGATGGAGGCCGCCAGCCAGCAGTGCGATCTGGTGATCATGGGCGGCTACGGCCACTCCAGGCTGCACCGGCTGATCTTCGGCGATGCCTCCGAACACGTGCTGCGGGAGGCCCGGATCCCGGTGCTGATGTCCGGCTGACCGCGGCCCTCATGCCCGGCCCGGATGCCCTGCCTGTCTACGGACTTGCCGCAGTGTTCGCCGCCGCGGCGCTGGTGGTGTGGTTTGCGGGCACCCGGCTGGCGATGGCCGGGGATGAACTCTCGGAGCGTTACGGGCTGGCCAAGGAATTCGTCGGGCTGCTGTTCCTCGCCACCGTCACCGAACTGCCGGAAATCGTCACCACCGTCACCGCGGCGCAGGTGGGCAATGCCCAGCTGGTGCTGGGCAACATGTTCGGCGGCATCACCATGCAGACTGCCATCTTGGCGGTCGCCGACATCTTTGCGGTGCGCTACGCGCTGACCTCCTGGCCGCGCAAGCCCAACCATGCCCTGCTGGCGGTGCTGCTGATCGCTTTGCTGAGCGTCCTGCTGTGCGTCACCTTTCTGGGCGACCTCGACCTGGGCCCGGGGATCGGGCTGGGCGCCATCCTGCTGGCGGCCGGATTTCCGCTGGTGATCTATCTGCTGCGCGCCTTCGACCGCAAAACCACCTGGGCGCCAGTCGACCTGCCGGACGAACAGGAGCGCCGCAAGACGCTGCGCGCCCACCTGCGCGCGCCGGACGCTGCCAGCAACCGCGTGCTGCTGCTGCGCTCCGCGGGATACAGCCTGCTGATCGTGGCGGCCGGCGCGGCGCTGGCGATCAGCGCCGATCTGCTGGCGGAGCGGACGCAGCTGGGCGCGTCTTTTATCGGGGTGACTTTGCTGGCCGCCGCAACCTCGTTGCCGGAACTCAGCACAACGCTGGCCGCCGCCCGCATCGGCGCCTACACGATGGCGATTTCCAACATTTTCGGCAGCAACCTGATCATGCTGGCTCTGCTGCTGCCGGCCGACATCGCCTACCGGGGCGGGCCGATCCTGGACCACGCCACCACCGGCGCCCAGCTCAGCATTGCCACCGGGATACTGGTCACGGCGATCTATGTCGCGGGGCTGCTGATCCGCCGCACGCCGAGGGTTCTGGGCGCGGGCCTCGATTCCTGGCTCGTGCTCGCGGTCTACTTCAGCTCGATTGCCGCGCTGTACCGCATCGGCTGACCGCGCCGCGCCCCGCCGCCTTGCGGGACGCAGTTTGCGCGGGTCCGGCTCAGACCGGATCGGACTGCGCGGTCTTGGTGGCCTTCTTGGTCATCTTCACCGCTTCGCCGATGGTCTCTTCCACCGCGTCCGCTTCGGTATCGCTCATGTAGCGGGCGCAGCGGGACATCATGCCAAGCCATTCCTGGCCGTCCTCGGCAATACGCTCTGCCGAATGGCGCTGCCATTCCGCAAAGGCTTCGGCCACCGAAACCGGCGCCCCGGAGCCGTCCGATGCTATCGTCCGGGCCGTGTCCAGGGCGGTCCGCGCCGCCTCATGCCGGCGCTCGAACCAATGGCGCGCGAACACTTCCGCTTCATCCAGGAGCTTCTCCTGAACGTTCCAGAATTGCTCCACTTGCGGCTTGTACATCGGGTTGAACTGCATCGCGCTTTGCCACGGCTTCAGCGCTTCCGCAAAAATCCCCGCACTTTTGTATGTCGATTTTTCTGGCATCTGTGCATCTCCTCGCAGCGGATTTCACCTTGCCGCTATTGTGCCACCTGCCCGCCGGAGCCGCTTTAATTAAAATCAAACACCCGCCCCGGCAGGCCGCAGCGGGCCGCAGCCCGGCGGATAACCGCTCAGCCTGGCGCGCGCTGCCTAATCCGCAGCCGCCGCGGCAGAAAGATAGGCAGCGGCGGCCCCCACCGTTGCGATCCGGGGATAATCCGCCTCCGGGATTTCGATGCCAAGCCGCTGGTGCAGGGCCGCCGCCAGATTCAGGATATCCATCGAATCCAGCTCCAGATCATCCTGCAGATGATCTGCGTCCGACACCCCTGCGGGGTCGATGTCGGGGGCCACCCGTGTCAGCTCTTCCAGGAAAACGGCACGCATATCGGTCTGGGTCATAGCGCCTCCGGCTGGGAAACCAGTGTTTCAAACTCGCTCAGGAACCGCGCCGCCTGCCGACCGCCGCTAACCCGGTGATCGGCGGCCACGGTCACGGTGACAACCCTGCGCGGCACAACGCGGCCCCCGGCCACCCAGGGGCGCAGCTGCGGCGCGCCGATCCCGATCAGCGCCACCTGCGGCGGAAAGATCACCCCCGCCATCACCTCGCCGACGCCGCCGCCGCCCAGGCTGGACACGGTCAGGGTGCCGCGGGTCATCTCGGAACTCGTCAGCCGCCCCGCCCGCGCCCGCGAGACGAGGTCGCGCATCGCCGCCATGGTCTCAGCCAGCGGCATCGACGGCGCATCCTCCAGCGCCGGCGCCACCAGCCCGCCGCCGCGCAGCGCCACCGCAATACCGGGGTTGACCTGCGCGGCGGGCTGAAAGGCGCCATCGCTGTAATGCCCGTTCAGAGAGTCCTCCCTTTGCGCCGCCAGCGCCGCCGCCCGCAGCAGCACCGCGCCCAGCAGGATGCGTTCCGCCGGCGGCACCCCGGCATTGCGCGCAGCCAGCAGATCAACGGCATCCTGCACGTCCATGGTCTGCGACAGGTAGAAATGCGGGATCGTCTGCTTGGCGCGGGTCATCGCCGCGGCAATCGCCTTGCGCATCTCATCCAGGCGCGAGGCCGGTTTGCCGGTGCCGCCCCCGCCGCTTGCGTCCACATCCGCCAGCACGATGGCGCCGCCCGGGCCGCTGCCCGTGAGGCCGCCCAGGTCCACCCCCAGATCCGCCGCCCGCAGCCGCGCCGCAGGCGACGCCCTGAGCGCGCCCGCCTTTGCCGGGGCGGGCGGCGCAGCAACCGGGGCAGGCGCGGGGGCGGCAGCCGCAGCGGGCTGCGGCGCGGCTGCGGGCTCCGGCGCCGCCTCGCCCGCCGCCCGAATGACCGCCATCGGCGCCCCCACCGGCAGCACCTGGCCGGGCTGCGCCTTCAGCTCCTGCACCGTGCCGGCTTCGAAACACTCGATTTCGATGGCACCCTTCTGGGTTTCGACCACCGCCACCGCATCGCCGCGCACCACGGTATCACCCGGCGCCACCAGCCATTCAGCCAGCGTGCCGCTCTCCATGTCAGAGCCAAGCGAGGGCATCGTGAACAGACCCATCCTACGCCGCTCCCATCATCGCCCGCACCGCCGCCACGATGGCCGGCACCTGCGGGATCGCCGCATCTTCCAGATGCTTGGGATAGGGGATCGGCACCTCTGCCGAACAGACCCGCCCGGCCGGCGCGTCCAGCGTCCAGAACCCCTGCTCCATGATCCGCGCCGAAATCTCCGCCGCCAGCGAGCCGGAGCGCCAGCCTTCGTCCACGATCACCGCGCGGCGGGTCTTGGCGACCGAAGCCAGGATCGTGGCATCATCCAGCGGCCGCAGGCTGCGCAGGTCGATCACCTCCGCCGAGATGCCCTCGCTCTGCAGCGCCTCCGCCGCCTCCAGCGTCTTGAACAGCGACCCGCCATAGGTGATCAGGCTGACATCGCTGCCTTCGCGGCGGACTGCGGCATTTGAGATATCCACCGGCCCCGCGGTGCTGCTCAGCGCCGCCTCGCGGTTATAAAGCATCACGTTTTCAAAGATCAGCACCGGATCGGGATCGCACAGCGCCGTCCACAGCATCCCCCGCGCATCCTCGACGGTGGCCGGGGCCAGCACCTTCAGCCCCGGGATATGGGCATACCACCCCTCCAGACTGTGCGAGTGCTGCGCCGCCAGCTGCTTGCCCGCGCCCGTGGCCATGCGGATCACCAGCGGCACCCCGAACTGGCCGCCGGACATGTGCCGGACGGTGGCGGCGGTGTTCAGGATCTGATCCAGGGCCAGCAGCGAGAAGTTCACCGTCATCAGCTCCACCACCGGGCGCATCCCCGCCATCGCCGCGCCGATCCCGGCGCCGGTAAAGCCGGACTCCGACAGCGGTGTGTCACGGATGCGGGCCTCGCCGAATTCCTCCATCAGCCCCATCGACACCGCATAGCAGCCGCCATAGGCGCCCACATCCTCGCCCATCAGGAACACCCGTTCGTCGCGCGTCATCGCATCGCGCAGCGCCGCCCGCACCGCCTCCCGGTAGCTGACCATTTCGGTTTCCCCGCCGGGCGCCGCCGGCGCAACCGGACCGGGCTGCGGCCCCAGGACGTGGCGCGTCAGATCTTCCACCGGCTCCCACGATGCGTCTTCGGCGAACTGCACCGCCGCTGCGATCTCCCCTTCGATCTCCGCCTCAATCGCGGCGATTTCCTCCTCATGGATCAGCCCGGCCTCCAGCAGCCAAGTGCGGAAGCGGACAATCGGGCCGCGCTTGCGCCAGTCCTCTACTTCCGCCTTGTCCCGGTAGAGCTGGGCGTCGAACATCGAATGCGCCCGGAACCGGTAGGTGCGGCACTCCAGGAACACCGGCTTGCCGGTCTCGCGGATCGCTGCCAAGGCCCGCCGCGCCGCGGTCTCAACCGCCACCACATCCATCCCGTCCACCACCTCGGCCGCCACCCCATAGGCGGCGGCCTTGGCGCTGATATCGGTCTCGGACTCGCTGCGCCCCAGCGCCGTGCCCATGGCATAGCCGTTGTTTTCACAGACAAACAGCACCGGCAGCCCCCACAGGGCGGCCAGGTTCATCGCCTCGTGAAACTCGCCTTCGGCCACCGCCCCCTCGCCAAAGAAACAGGCGGTGACATGCGGATCGCCGCGCATATGGTCGGCCAGCGCCAGCCCCGCCGCCAAGGGCAGCCCGCCGCCGACAATCGCGTTGCCGCCATAGAAATTGGTCCCCGCATCATACAGATGCATCGACCCGCCGCGCCCGCCGGAGCAGCCCTCGGCCTTGCCGAACATCTCCGCCATCACCGCATCCATCGAAACCCCGCGCACCAGCGCGTGCCCATGCTCGCGGTAGGTGGCGACAACCCGGTCGCCCTCCGCCAGCAGCGGGATCACGCCCGCGGCAACCGCCTCCTCGCCGTCGTAAAGATGCAGAAAGCCGCGGATCTTTTCCTGCGTGTACAGCTTGGCGCAGGCGTCCTCGAACATGCGGACCCGCATCATCGCCGTCAGCAGGTCGCGCACATGGCCGCGGTCAAGGCGGGTTTTCCCCTGGGTGCTCATGTCTCATCGCTCTCCAATGTCGAAATGTCGCCCTCCGGCAGCCCCAGCTCGCGCGCCTTCAGCAGCCTGCGCATGATCTTGCCCGACCGGGTCTTGGGCAGGGTGTTGCGGAACAGCACGCTGCGCGGGGCCACCGCCGCCCCCAGCCGTTTGCGCGCATGGCCGCGCACCTCGCGCTCCAGCTCTTCAGACGGCTCATAGCCGGGGTTCAGCGTGACATAGGCCTTCACGATCTCGCCCGCGGTCTCATCCGGCACGCCGATCACCGCCGCCTCCGCCACACCCGGATGCTCAATCAGCGCGCTTTCCACCTCAAACGGGCCGACCAGATGGCCGGAGGTCTTGATCAGATCATCCTTGCGCCCGACGAACCAGTAATAGCCGTCCGCATCCCGGGTGGCCAAATCGCCCGACAGATACCAGCCATCGGCAAAGCATTTCTTGAACCGCTCCTCCTCATGCAGATACCCCCGCATCACCGAGGGCCAGTCCGGGCGCAGCGCCAGCTCGCCGGTCTCCCCTGCCCCGCATTCGGCCAGCCCGCCATCGTCCTCTCTCAGGATGGCCGCAATGATGCCCGGCAGCGGCTTGCCCATCGAGCCGGGCTTCACCTCCATGCCGGGCAGGTTCGCAATCATGATGCCGCCGGTCTCGGTCTGCCACCAGTTGTCGTGGAAGGGGTGCGGAAACACCTTGCGGCTCCACTCCACCGCCTCGGGGTTCAAGGGCTCGCCGACGCTGGCGAGGAACGTCAGCGAGGAGAAATCGAACGCCGCCGCCGCGTCCGCGCCCGCCCGCATCATCAGGCGGATCGCAGTGGGGGCCGAATACCAGATCTCGACCTGCTCGCGCCCGATGATACCGTACCAGCGCTCCAGGTCGAACTCGGCCTCGTCCACGACCATCGTCACCCGGTTCACCAGCGGCGCGATGATGCCATAGGAGGTGCCGGTGACCCAGCCGGGATCGGCGGTGCACCAATAGACCGCGCCCGGCTCCAGCCCCAGCGCGATGCGCCCCGAATAGGCGTGATAGACCACCGCCCCATGCACATGCACCACGCCCTTGGGCTTGCCGGTGGTGCCAGAGGTGAAATGCACCAGCGCCGGATCCTCGGCCGCGGTGCGCACCGTTTCGAACTTGTCCCCTGCCCGCTCCAGCGCCGGCCCCAGCGCCACGCAGCCCTCCGGCGCCTCCTCACCGGTGACCAGCACCAGCTTCAGGGCGGGCAGCTGATCCCGCAGCGGCGCAATCTTGCGCAGGTACAGCGCCGCGGTGGTGACCAGCACCCGCGCCGCCCCGATTTCCAGCCTTGTCCGGACCGGTTCCGGCCCGAAGGCCGCAAACAGCGGCGTATAGACCATCCCTGCCTTCAGCGTGCCAAGGGCGCAGGCATACAGCTCCGGCACCCGCCCGATCAGAGAGCAGACACCGTCGCCCCGCTGCAGCCCGTGGCCGCGCAGCAGGTTTGCAAACTTTGAGGACAGCGCCGCCAGCTCCGCATAGGTCAGCTCGCGCCGGCTGCCGTCCTTGCCCAGCCAGCGGATCGCCGTCTGCGCGCCATAGCCCGCGGCGGCGTGGCGGTCCGCGGCCTCATGCGCGATGTTCAGCCCGCCATCCAGGCCGCTGACCAGTTTCTCGGTTCCGGCCCACCGGCTGCCCTCGCCGCCCGCGGTCAACATCCCCCCGGCGCTCAGGCCCTCCTGCCCTGTCTTGCGGTCATCCTGCATGGCATCCTCCCGGCCCCATGTTCCCCCGGCAGCGGGCGCGCCGCTATAACCCGCATCAATCAGGCGGCAGGCGCCGGATTTGCTGAGCCGCAGCGATTCTGGCACTCTGTTTCAGATGTACTGGAATGTGTTGCCGGCGCTTGGCGGCATCGGCCTCTTTCTGATCGGCATGCTGCTGCTGACCGGCGGTCTCAAGACACTTGCCGGGGCCCGCCTGCGCAGCATTCTGGGCCGGTTCACCTCCACCCCCGCCACCGGCGCGGCAACCGGCGCTGTGACCACCGCGGCGATCCAGTCCTCCAGCGCCACAACCGTCGCCGCCGTCGGATTCGTCGCCTCCGGGCTGCTGACCTTTCCGCAGGCGCTGGGGATCATCTTCGGCGCCAACATCGGCACCACCATGACCGGCTGGCTGGTCGCCATCCTGGGCTTCAAGCTCGACCTCGGCCAGGCCATGCTGCCGGTGATCCTGCTGGGCGCGCTGCTGGCCCTTTCCGGCAAACGCAAGGTCTCCTATCTGGGCCAGGCGCTGGCGGGCTTCAGCCTGATCTTCATCGGCATCGAACAGATGAAATCCGGGCTTGAGGCCTTCCAGGGCATCGTCACCCCCGCCGATTTCCCCTCCGACAGCTGGGCGGGCCGTCTGAAACTGGTGGCTCTCGGCGTGCTGATCACCCTGGTCACCCAATCCTCCAGCGCCGGCGTCGCCACCGCCCTGGCCGCCCTCAGCGCCGGAGCGGTGAATTTCCCGCAGGCCGCGGCGCTGGTCATCGGCATGGACGTCGGCACCACCTTCACGGCGGTTCTGGCGACGCTCGGCGGCGGCACCATGGCCCGGCGCACCGGCGTTGCGCATGTGATCTACAACCTGATGACGGGCGTCATGGCGTTCTTTCTGCTGGGGCCGTTTGCTGCCGCGGTATCGTACTGGCACGGGTCCGCACAGCCGCTGACCGCGCTGGTCGCCTTTCACAGCATCTTCAACCTCTTGGGCGTGATCCTGATCCTGCCCTTCGCGCGCCCGTTTGCCCGGCTGATCGAGTTTCTGGTCCCGGACCGCGGGGCGGCGCTGACGCAATCGCTGGGCCATCTGATCCTGCGCGATCCGGCAGCCGCAACCGCCGCCGCCAAAGTGGCCGTGAACCGGATCACGGCCGCCGCCGTCCACCACCTCAGAACACTCACCGGCGCCCCCGTCCCGGGCAGCAGCGGCTACGAGTGGGGCCACATCTCCGCGGCCGTCACGGAAACCAGCACCTACCTCGACAAGATCGAACTGTCCGGCAATGCCAGTGCGGAGTTTGCCGAAATCAAGGGCATGTACCACATCCTCGATCATCTGGACCGGCTGCTGTACCGCTGCACGCAAACCGACAGGATCAGCGAATTGCCGAACGACGGGCGGCTGCGGCGCCTCACCGGCCTGCTGGCCCTGGCAACCGCCGGTTTCGAGAACGTCACCAGCCCTGAGGACTGCGAAAAAACGCTCGACCGCGTCCGCCGCATCACGCGGGCGCAGCGCAGCTCGCAACGCGACCGGCTGATCTCCGAGGCGGCGGAGGGCACCTTGCCGGACGAAACCGCCTGGACCCGGCTTGATGCGGTCCGCTGGCTGCACAGGGTGTCCTACCACCTGTGGCGCATACGCCTGCACTTGAACCTGCTGGAAAACAGCAGTCCCGGCCCCCGCCGCAAGACTGAGAAAGCAGAGCTGGATCCCGGTCCGGACTGAGACCCGCCCCTTTGGCAGGCGGGGCAGCACGGCCTCAAAGCAGGAACTTGAGGCAGGTTAAAGCCGCGCCCCGGCGGCGGCTCCTATACTCGCCGCAACAAGGACCACGGCAGAGGAGGAGGATTCTGGTGTTCTTTCGCGCGATGATTTTGATATGTGCAGCCGCTGGCGCCGCCAGCGCGCAGGAGCCGGACCCGCAGGACGGGCGGGATCTCTACCGGACCTATTGCTGGCAGTGCCATGGCCGGGACGCCACAGGCACCGGCCCGATGGCAGAGATGCTGGCCATCGAAACACCGGACCTGACGCGGCTGGCCGCCCGCAACGGCGGCACCTTTCCGCTGGAAGCCGTCGCCCGGCAGGTGGATGGCCGCGCGCCGGTGCTCGCCCACGGCGGTGAAATGCCGCTGTTCGGCCCGGTTCTGGACTCCGATCAGCAGGTCGCGCTGGCCTTGCCCAGCGGCCAGCCGATGATGACCGGTCTGCCGCTGGCAAATCTCATTGCCTATCTGCAGTCGGTGCAGGCGGACTAGCCGGACCTGTCCGCAACCCCGCGGATGATGCGGCGCCCGGCCTTATTGGCCCTGCATTGTCCGCTCCAGCCGGGCCTGCGTTCTGGCGATGGCCTGCGGAAACCGCTGCTTGATCTCAGCAGCGGTATAGCTTTCGCCATCCATCCCCGCGCCCGTCACCGCGCCGCGGTGGAAAATCAGGATCAGCACAGGCCGCTTCCCGCCGCTGCAGGCGGCCACCGCCGCACTGCCATGGCCGGACCGTGCGATCCGGCACACCGCCGCAAAGGCCCGCGCCCCGGCCCTCACCGGCGGGTCGACCACCCAGCTCACCGGACCGGCCCGAAGGCGTCCCAGCCGAACCGGACCGCCGGCCCGATCAGCGCCGCCGGAACCACGGACACGTCCAGCTCGGCCCGGCCGGACAGCACGGCCCGGCCAAACACCGGCTCCAGGCTGACCTGCAGCCTCCGGGCAGGCGCGGTTCCGTACACCAGCGGCGCCAGCGTGCCATACAGCTGCCCGGTCTCCGCCGGGTCGCCCGACCCGAATTTCGCGTCCAGGATCAGGGCGCGGATGCGGATGCGGCGCAGCACCGCCGCTGCCAGCCGCCCCGCCGCAGGAACAATCCTGCGCGGCTCATACCGCCGCTTGCGGCTTGGCTTCTTGGGTGCGGCGGGCGGTTTCCGCCTGCCGGACAGCCGGATCCGCGGGCCGATCCCGCCCAGCGGGCGCAGCGCAGCGGAAAACACCAGCCCCGCCTCCTTGCGCAGCACCAGCTCGATCCTCAGCGGCAGGACCAGCACCAGAACGATCAGGCCCAGCAGCGCCGCCAGCAGCACGGCCAAAGCTGTGCCCAGCCCCGCCACGGTCAGCCCTGCCCCTTCCCGCCTTTCGCCCCGGCCGTCTGCGCCGCCGTGTCAATGGCCTTTCCGGCGGCATCGCCCAGCACCGCCGCCAGCGTTGTCATCGCGCCTTGCACCGATTCAACCCGCGCGCCGCGCTGGTCGATGATGATGGCCCCCAGCGGCTTGATGCCGCCGCCCGCGCCGGTGCCCGCGCCTTCGCCCGTCTTGGTATCCGCGCCGCCGCCGGCGCCAAAGCCGAACCCGTAGCTGACAATCGGAATGACCGTCGCCTCCCCTTTTTCGATCGGGTCGCCCAGAACGTTCTTGGCATTCAGCAGGCGGTCCAGTTCCTCCACCGTACCCTTCAGCAGCCGTTCGACATTTTCCATCCCGCTCACCTTTCACACTCGCAACACTGAACGGGGGCGACCCTATCAGCCGCTCAGCCTGCGTGGATTGAGCGGCATCAATCGGCCTGCCGGGATTCATGGCATTATGGACAGGCCCGCCCAGGACCGGAGACCGCAGATGCCCCATTCCGCCCCGCCCGTGATCAGCTTTGACAAGGTGAAACGCACCGACACCGGCCTCGTCGGCGGCAAGAACGCCTCTCTGGGAGAGATGATCCAGGCGCTTGGCGCCAAGGGCATCCGCGTGCCGCCGGGGTTTGCCACCACCGCCGATGCCTATCGCGATTACCTGACCGCCAACAAGCTTGAAGCCTGGATCCGCCAGGAGCTTGGCGCGCTGGCAGCAGGACGGACCACGCTGCCCAAGGCAGGCAAGGCGATCCGCGCCCTGATCCTAGGCGGGGACTGGCCTGCCCGCACCGCACAGGCGGTCCTTGCCCAGTACCGCAGCCTCAGCGTCGCGGCAGGGCAGCCGGACGTGCCCGTCGCCGTCCGCTCCAGCGCCACCGCCGAGGACCTGCCGGAGGCCAGTTTCGCGGGCCAGCAGGAGACCTTCCTGAACGTGCGCGGCGAGCAGGCCCTGCTGGAGGCCTGCCGCAAATGCTATGCCTCGCTGTTCACCGACCGGGCGATCTCCTACCGCCGCATCCACGGCTTCGATCATATGAAGGTGGCGCTGTCGGTCGGGGTGCAGCAGATGGTGCGCGCTGACACCGGCGGCGCCGGGGTGATGTTCTCAATCGACACCGAATCCGGCTTTCCCGGTGCGGTCCTGATCAACGCCGCCTGGGGCTTGGGCGAAAACGTGGTGCAGGGCGCCGTGGACCCGGACGAATACCAGGTCTTCAAACCCTTTCTGGACACTCCAGGCCTGACCCCGATCCTGGAAAAGCGGCTGGGCGCCAAGGCCGTCAAGATGATCCAGGACCGCGACGGCAGCCCCCGCAACGTGCCCGCCTCCAAGGCTGAGCGGGCGCAATTCGTGCTCAGCGACGACGATATCCTGCTGCTGGCCCGCCAGGCCAAGGTGATCGAGGATCACTATGGCTGCCCGATGGACATGGAATGGGCCCGCGACGGCGCCGGCGGCCGCATCTACATCGTGCAGGCCCGCCCCGAAACCGTGCAGTCGCGCGCCGCGGCCGGCACCCTGCGCTCCTATGCGGTAACGGATCCGGGACGGGTGCTGCTGACCGGGCTCAGCGTCGGCAGCGGCGCGGTCGCAGGCCGGGTGTCGATCATCGAAAGCGCCGATGACATAGACCGCTTCGTGGACGGCTCGGTGCTGGTGACCGGCACCACCGACCCGGACTGGGTGCCGGTGATGAAACGCGCCGCCGCCATCGTCACCGACCACGGCGGCCGCACCTCCCACGCCGCCATCATCAGCCGCGAGCTGGGCCTGCCCGCCATCGTCGGCTGCGGCAACGCCACCGAGGTTCTGCACGATCAGCAGGACGTCACCGTCTCCTGCGCCGGGGGCGAGCAGGGCGTGGTGACCGAGGGCCTGTCGCAGATCGCCGTCACCGAGGAATCGCTGGCCGGCCTGCCCCGCCCCAAGACCCAAATCATGCTCAACCTCGCCAACCCCGGCGCCGCGCTGCGCTGGTGGCGGCTGCCCGTGGACGGCGTCGGCCTCGCCCGGATGGAATTCGTGATCAGCAACGCGGTGCGCGTCCACCCCATGGCGCTGGCCCGCTTCGATCAGGTCCAGGACCCCGAAACCCGCGCCGCGATCAAGGCGCTGACCGCAGGCTATGACCCTAAGACCGAATACTTCGTTGACCGCCTCGCCCGCGGCCTGTCGCGGATCGCCGCCTTCTGCCACCCCAAGCCGGTGATCATCCGGATGAGCGATTTCAAAACCAACGAATACGCCGACCTCCTGGGCGGGCAAGCCTTTGAACCTGCCGAGGAAAACCCGATGATCGGCTTCCGCGGCGCCTCCCGCTACTACTCCGATGAATACCGCGACGGGTTCGCGCTGGAATGCCAGGCGATTGCCCGGCTGCGCGGTCAGATGGGGTTCAAAAACGTGGTGGTGATGATCCCCTTCTGCCGCACCCCCGAAGAGGCCGACAAGGTGCTGGAAGTAATGGCGGAGCACGGCCTGAAACGCGGCCAGGACGGGCTGGAGGTCTATGTGATGTGCGAAATCCCCTCCAACGTCCTGCGCGCGGCGGAATTTGCCGAACGCTTCGACGGCTTCTCCATCGGCTCCAACGACCTGACCCAGCTGACGCTCGGCATCGACCGCGACTCCGGCGCGCTGGCAGACCTGTTCCGCGAGGACGACCCGGCAGTGCTTTGGATGATCGAAACGGTGATCCGCGAGGCGCACAAGGCGGGATCCAAGGTCGGCTTCTGCGGCCAGGCGCCCAGCAACAACCCGGACTATGCCCGCCGCCTGGTGGAGTTCGGCATCGACAGCATCTCGGTCACGCCCGACAGCTTTGTGCAGGTCCTGCGCAACGCCGCCAAGGCCGAAGACGCAGGCTAAACCGCCTGAACCTCGCACTGCGGCAGCAGCGCCTCCACCGCGCCGCGCTCAAACAGCGCGGTGCCTTCGGTTGCAACCGTGGCGCTGGCCGCGGCCACCCCCCAGCGCAGCGCCTGATCCAGCGCCGCGCCGCGCGACAGCGCCAGCGTCAGCGCACCGGTAAAGGCATCCCCTGCCCCGATCTTGCTTTGCACCCCGACCAAAGGCGCGCGGCAGAAAAACCGCTGCTCCCGTGTGGCCAGAACCGACCCCTCGGCACCGCGCCCGCCGACGACGATTTCCGCCACCCCGCGCGCAATCAGCGACTGGGCAAACGCCAGGCTGTCCGCGACCGCGGGCAGCGCGTGCCCCGCCGCCTGCTCCGCCTCCCGCTGGTCCAGCCGCAGCAAGTGCACGGGCTTGCCGGGCGCGGCCAGCAGATGCGCCAGCGCCGCCTTGGAGGTATCCACCACCAGACGGTCTGTGCGCGGCGCAATCGCCGCCAGCACCTGATGCGGGAAATCATCGGCCAGCCCCGGCGTCACGCCGCCGCTCAGCACCACATAGCCCTCGCGCGGCGCCGCCTGCGCAATCGCGCTCAGCAGCCGGGCGCCGTCATCCGCCGTCATCGTCTCGCCCGGAACGCTGAAACGGAACTGTTCGCCGGTGGTCTCATCCGTCACGGCAAAGCTTTGGCGGGTTTCGCCGGGCACATGCACCGCCACCGCCAGCACGTCTTCCGCCACCAGAAGCTGCAGCAGTTGCTCGCCCATGGCGCCGCCAACCGCCACCAGCGCGGTGACCTCGCCGCCCAGCTTGCGGATCGCCCGCGCCGCATTCACCCCGCCGCCGCCGGGGTCCACCCGCGGCGCCTTGCAATACAGCTTGGGACCCGCCACCACCCGCTCTATCGAGGTTGCCAGATCGACCGCCGGGTTGAGTGTGATTGTCAGGATCCGGGACATCAGCCTTCCTTCCCCGCTGCCGGGCCGGGCCGCATCTGCTCAGTCCTTTTTCAGGATCATCGCCAGCCGCAGCACCGCCGCCAGGATCGCCTGGCCCAGTACCGGCGACTGGCCCAGGCCAATGGCCGCATCGCTGTCGCGGGCATCGTTTTCCCGCAAGGTGCAGTGCCAGCGCCCGTGCTTGCCATAGGCGCGGCCGCGGATATGCACGTCCCAATCCGGAAAAGCATCGTCGGCCACATGCATGGCCCCATCCGCGGTGCCGATCCGCTGCGCGGCGTGTTCATCACGCGGCACCGCATCCGGCAGCAGAAACGCCAGCGCATGCAGCACGCCGTCAAAATCCGCCAGGGTCAGATCCGACTGGTTTTCCAGCCGTTCAATCAGGATTTCCAGTTCCGGGTCTTGCATGGCCACCTCCCGTTGCGTGACGCGTTAAATGACTTCGGCAACGCCGATGACATAATTCTTTCCATAGGCCCGGGCGCATCTGGGGCAGGTCGTATAGAACATAAAGATCCGCCCCGCGGTTTTGCCCGCTGCTTCAGCGGCAACCTCCATGTCATGCATCCAGTCCCGGGCCCGGCGGTAGGGGCCTTCAAACACCCGGGTCAGGAAATCGCCGGTGATCTCCCGCATTTCTTCGCCGGGCACCCGGCCGGTCACCGCAAAGAAATGCTCCGCTTCCGACTGCGACAGGTCCCGGCTGAGCACCAGATACCCCTCAGGATCCTGCGCCCCGGCGTCTTCGATATGCTTCTGCACCCGCGCAAAGACGGTTCCCATGTTCAGCGGGATATGCAGCAGGCTGCGCGTCTTGGCCCGCACAAACGGCTTGTTCTCGAAATGCAGATGGCGGCCGTCCCACCCTTGCGGCTTGAACCTGGGGCAGCAGCCGGTGGTGTTGTCGCTCATGTCCATCTTTGGCAGGCAATTGGTCTCCATGGCTCTCCCCTCACGGTGTCCCGTGCCGCCGCCAGTCTAGGCCCGCTGCGGCACGCCGAAATGATTTGCATCAATCCCCCCTGCCCGCTTGGCCATCGCAGCCGCCTCAGCCGCCGCTGCGCAGGACCAGCGGGCAGCGCGCCGCCTCCTGGATGCGGGCCGGCGGCGGCAGCCCTGCCAGCGGCGCCGCCACAATCACCGCCGCCGGGCTCATATGCTCCAGCTGCCGCAGCAGCACCGCCGGCTCTGCGCACAGCCGGGTTTCCGCCACATCGCCCGGCGGCCCGGCAGTCGCGGCCGCGGAACCGGGCTGCGCCTGCCGCGCGCAGGCCACCAGCGCCACCAGCGGCTTGCGAACGCTGCGCGCCAGCCGCAGCGCAAAGCCCGGCACCGCCTGCCCTTCCGCCAGGATCACGGCGATGCAGCCCGCCGCGGTCAGGATCGGCTTGAACCCGGAAATCAGGATGTCGCCCGCCGCCGCAGAGCGGCGCAGCTCCTCCTGCAGATGGCCTTCCGCCTCCCGGAACGAGCTGACCAGCGCCGCCGCCTTGGCCCGCCGCGCCAGCAGCCCCTCAAACCGCCGGGCATCGGCCTGGAACGCCCGGGCCAGCGCGCCCGCGGTCAGCCCGGTCTCCCGCTGCCCGGAATAGGACACCACCCGCGAATGCGCATAGCCCGCGGCCAGAACCGCCGTCTCGCGCACAAACACCCCGTGCAGCTCCGCCCCCAGCTGGCGGGCCAGATCCAGCGCCAGCGCCAGCGCCGCCTCCGCATCCGGATAGCAGCTGGCGCCCAGGATCACCCTGGCGCGGCCCCCCTGCCCCGCGTTTTCCGCATCATTCCGCATCGCCGCCAGCCTCCTTTGCAAAGGACTTGCGGATGTCGGCAAAGCCTTGCAGCCGGTCCTCCACCCGCCGGTTCAGGCTGCCCTCCGGATAGGTCCCGTCCGCCCCCCGCACGCCCGCCTCCAGCCCGGTCAGCACCGTCAGCCCGTCGGTCACGCTGGTCATCGGAATGACCCGGAACCGGCCCGCCTCCACCGCATCGACGACGCGCTGGCGCAGGGTCAGGTTGCGCACATTGGCCGCCGGGATCAGAACCCCCTGGCGGCCGGTCAAACCGCGGGCATCACAGACGTCAAAGAAGCCTTCGATCTTCTGGTTCACCCCGCCAATCGCCTGAATGTCGCCGAACTGGTTGACCGACCCGGTGATCGCAAAGGACTGGTCCAGCGGCACCTCCGCCAGCGACGACAGCAGCGCAATCAGCTCCGCCGCCGAGGCGCTGTCGCCCTCCACCCCGCCATAGCTCTGCTCGAACACCAGGCTGGCCCACAGCGACAGCGGCGCGCGGGTGGCATAGGCGGCCGCCAGATAGCCCTGCAGGATCAGCATCCCCTTGGAATGGATCGGCCCGCCCAGCTCGGTCTCGCGTTCGATATCCACCAGCTTGCCGGTGCCAGGCCGGGTCCGCGCCGTCAGCCGCGACGGCTTGCCGAAACTGTAATCGCCGATCTGCAGGACCGACAGCGCGTTGATCTGGCCGATGCGCGCGCCGTCCGTATCTATCATCACCGTGCCCTGCCGGATCGTCTCCAGCCCCAGCTCCCGCACGCGTCCGGCCCGGCGCTCTTTCTCCGCCACCGCGCGTTCGATGTGCTGCGGCCCGATATGGGCGCTGCCGCCGCTGCCGGCCCAGAACTCCGCCTCCCGCAGCAGGTCCGACAAGCGGCTGAAATTCAGCGTCAGCCGCTCAGTATCCCCGCTCAGGCGCATGCTTTCGCGCATCACGCTTTCAACCGCAGGCTGATCAAGCGGCCGGGTCCCGGCCCGCCGGGCCAGCCGCGCAATCAGCTGCGCATAGCCCTCAACGGCGCCGCTCTCTTCCAGCCGCAGATGATCGTCGAAATCCGCCTCCAGCTTGAACAGCTGCAGGAAATCCGGGTCCAGCGCCGACAGCAGGTAGTAATGCAGCCGCTCCCCGATCAGCACCACCCGCACACGCAAGGGCACCGGGTCCGGCTCCAGCGAGACGGTCGACACCAGACTCAGCCGCTCTCCCGGCGAATAGATCGCGATCTCCCCGGTCCGCAAACACCGCTTCAGCGCGTCCCAGGCCAGCGGCTCGCTCAGCACCTGACGCACATCCAGCACCAGATAGCCGCCATTGGCCCGGTGCAGCGCCCCCGGCTTGATCATGGTGAAATTGGTTATCAGCGCCCCCATCTCGGACGCATATTCGATGCGCCCGATCAGATTGGCCATCGTCGGCAGCTCTTCCTTGACCACCGGCGCGCCCTGGCCGCTGCTGCCGTTGGAGACCATCACATTGACCCGGTAGCGCTGGAACTGCGGCTCCTCGAACCGCTTGCTGGTCGCCACCGGAAACGGGCCGGCAGCATCGTCGCTGTCGCCCATCAGGAACAGCTCGGCGTTTTCCACCAGATCGCTGCGCACCGCCTTCAGATACGCCTGCACCTCCGCCTCGCCGGCAAAGGCGTCCAGCACCTCGCGGATCGCCTCATCCACCCCGCGCGCAGCCAGCTGATAGTTCAGCTGCTCCACCTGCCGCCGGTGCTCCTTTTCCCGGCGGGGCACCGATTTCAGCACGTCAGAGATCCGCTGCTGCACGCTGTCGATTGCGGCCTCCAGCTCCTCCCGCTCTTCATCCGTCAGCGCCTCGAAGTCCTCCTGCGTCAGCACATTCCCGTCGCGCTGCCCGGCAAAACTGAACCCTACCGGCGTGCGCAGGATGGCGACATTCCTGGCGCGGGCATCGTCAAAGATTTCCGCCATCTCGCCTTCATGCTCAGCCGAGAAATCCTCCTCGATGGTCCGGCGCCGGGTCTGGTAATCCTCGGACTCAAACAGCGCCGGGATCTGGTTGGCCAGGTCATCGACCAGCGTTTCCATCATCTTGCGCAGACGGCTGGCCGAACCGGGCGGCAGCTGGATTGCCACCGGCTTATGCGGCTGTTCGAAGTTGTTCACGTAAACCCAGTCGCAGGCGACCGGCCTTTCCTTCGCGATCCCGGCCAGAATCGACTGGGCAATCACATGGCGGCCGCTGCCGGGCTGGCCCAGAACAAAGACATGGAAATCCTCATGCGGGACCGTGGCGCTCATCCGGATCGCATCCACCGCCCGGTCCTGCCCCAGCCACTCCTGCGCCCCGTCCAGCTCATCCGTCAGCGTGAACCGCAGCTTTGCAGAGGGCAGCGCAGGCCGCAGCTCCGCCGCCGTCAAAGGGTCCGGTCCAAGATTTCCAGCCATTGCGCTCTCCTTTTTCCGGGATCAGGGCACCAGAACCGCAGCCCCCTGCAGCCGCCCCTGCCGCATGTCCTCCAGCGCCTGATTGGCGTCTTCCAAGGCGTAGGCGCGGTGTTCAGTGACGACGCCCGCCTTGGCGGCCAGCGGCAGGAAGTCCTCGCCGTCCTGCCGGGTCAGATTGGCAACCGACAGAATGTGCCGCTCGCCCCACAGATCGGCATAGGGAAAGGCGGGAATGTCGCTCATGTGGATGCCGCCGCAGACCACCCTGCCCCCCTTGCGCACGGCCTTCAGGGCGGCGGGCACCAGGCTGCCCACGGGCGCAAACAGGATCGCCGCATCCAGCGGTTCCGGCGGCAGATCATCAGACCCGCCCGCCCAGGCCGCGCCCAGGCTGCGGGCAAACGCCTGCGCTTCGCTGTCGCCCGGCTTCGTTAGCGCAAACACCTTGCGGCCCTGCCAGACCGCCAGCTGCGTCAGGATATGCGCCGCAGCGCCAAACCCGTACAGCCCGATATTAAGGCCCGCCCCCGCCATGCGGTAGCTGCGATAGCCGATCAGCCCGGCGCACAGCAGCGGCGCCAGCGCAACCGGATCGCCGCCGCCCAGCGGAAACACAAAGCGCGCATCCGCCACGCAGGCCTCGGCAAAACCGCCGTTGCGGGTATAGCCGGTGAACTCCGGCGCATCGCACAGGTTCTCCTGCCCCTCCCGGCAATAGCGGCAGTGGCAGCAGGTGGCCCCCAGCCAGGGCACTCCCACCCGCTGGCCGATCTCCAGCCCCTCAGCCTGCGGGCCCAGGGCCGCGATACGACCGACAATCTCATGCCCCAGGATCAGGGGCACCTTGGGGCCGGATAAATCACCGTCAAAGATATGCAGATCGGTGCGGCACACGCCGCAGGCTTCGACCCGGATCAGAACCTCCCCGGGTCCGGGTTCCGGCTCGGCAATCTCCTCCAGCCGCAGCGGCTCCTTTGCCTTATGGAAAACCATTGCACGCATTCTGCGTCTCCCCGCATTTCAGAATACCGCAAGCCAGTTCCCGGCGCAGTGATCAGGATCAACCCGCCGTCAAACCCGCACGCCCCACCAACTGCTGGTTGAAACGGCACCGCGCACCCAGGGGCTCAGCCCGATGCACAGGATCACGATGGAAAACAGGCACCAGACGGCGGGCATCTCATTGGGGTTGCTGGTCAGCATCCAGGCCAGCACCGGCCCGGTAAGCACATGCACCAGCACAAACCGCCACGCCCCATAGGCCAGCGGCATCAGGAACACCGCCGCCATGTAAGCCGGAAAGCCGGATTGCACCCCCAACGCCCGGTCCACCGGCACCAGCAGCCCGTTATAGGGCACATTCCAGGCGATATGCCAACTTCCGGACACGGTGCACAGCACCTCAGCGCACAACGGCGCCCCCGGCGCGCAGCTCCCCAAGGCGGGCAGCGGCACAAGCTGCAGCAGCATAACCCCCGCCGCAGCGCAGCTCAGGGCCAGCACCCAGACCCGGCAGCGCCGCCGGACGGCACTGGGCACCAATTCCAGAACAAAGGCATTGATTACAATGGGTTGGAAGGCGATATGCAGATAGGACAGAAGCGTGGAACCCTTGTTCGCAGCTGAACTGCACTCATCGACGCTCAGGTACCCCGCAATCTGCAGCACCTCCATCACCGTGAAGTACCCCAGCGCGCCCCAGACCGCCAAGGGCTGGCCCTGCCGCCAGCAGACCACCGCCGCGGCGGTCCCGGCAGCCGCCATCACGGCCGAGGCTTCCAGGCTCCAGCACATCCGCTAGCGGTCATCAAGCACGGCCAGCCGCCGCAGCATCTCTTCCCGTTCCGCCAGCAGATCCAGCACCAGCGCCACCCCTGCGGCGTTGACGCCCAGATCCCGGTTCAGCCGCCGCGCCTTCTTGGCGCGGGCAATGCTCACACTGTGGAACTGCCAGCTTTGGACTGAGGCCCCTTCGGGCTCCAGCACCCCGTGTTCGACCAGTTCGATGACCCAATTTCTGTCGGCCTGGCAAAACCGGCACAGCTCATCCAGCGACAGGCTGACAACAACTGCAGTTTTTGCGGTTGCGGGTTTCATGCGTCTATCCTCCGATACCGGCACGCGGGTTGAACGGCACCTCCCGGGCCATCTGCTCAAAGACCCTGCGCGCCTCTTCCGTTGTCACCTTGGGGTTCACGATCCTCAGGGTGGCATAGATGTCCCCGGGCGGTGTGCCCGGCAGCCCCTTGCCCTTCAGCCGCAGCTTCTGGCCGCTGCGGGCATTTGCAGGCACGGTCAGCGCGACCTTGCCATCGGGCGTGGGTATCATCACCTTGCCGCCCAACGCAGCCTCCCAGGGGGCCACGGGCAGTTCCAGATACAGATCCTTGCCATCCGCCCGGTACACCGGATGCGGGGCAAAGCTGACCTCCAGAAACAGATCCCCCGGCACCCCTCCGCCCAGCGGCGCCAGGCCCTGACCCGGCAGCCGGATGTGCTGGCCTTCGAGGATACCTTTCGGGACATGCACCGTGATGCTGCGATCCTGCAGCTGCACCGAGCCATCCGGCGCCGCCTGCGGCACCCGAAGCTTCAGAACCCGGGTTGCCCCGCGGTAGGCGTCCTCGATGTCCAGCTGCAGGCGGGCGTGCTGGTCTGCACCGGGCCGGTCAAATGGCTGCCCCCGGCGCCGGAAGAGGGACTCGAAGAAGTCGCTGAAGGCTTCCGCCCGCTCCGGGCCGCCGCCGGTGAACTCAAATCCGCCCTCCCATCCCGGCGGCGGGCGGAAGCTGTCCTGGGATCCGGACCCGGGTTTGCCCAGCTGGTCATAGGCGGCGCGGCGCTCGGGGTCTTTGAGCACTTCGTAGGCTTCGTTCACGTCCTTGAACATCGCCTCTGCTTCGGCACCTTCATTGATGTCCGGGTGGTACTTGCGCGCCAGTTTGCGGAAGGCGCGCTTGATTTCGCCGGGTTCGGCATCCGGTGCGATGCCGAGAATTTTGTAGTAGTCCCTGTATTCCATACCACAGCTCTCCCCGCGCCATTGCGTCCGCAGTGTGCCATGCCGCAGGCGGCGGCGGGTTGATCCGGATCATAGCAGCCGGGACTGCTGCGGGGAGTTCACAGCTGTGAACTATGCTGCCGCCCCGCGGCGGGTGAGGGCCATGACCATGGGCGCGCTGGTGAAGCGTCCCGATACCGCCTTGGCGCTGAGGTGCCGGAGATAGCCGCTGGGGGAGCGGATATCCGAAAACCGTTCCAGCATGGCGGCGACCACGGTTGCGGCTTCTGCAGCGCCCATGGCGGATTTGGTTTCTTCCCAGACAGCCGTGGAGATACCCATCATCGGGCGCACGGTATCGGCGGCGCGCAGGAGGTCTCCCCAGTGGCGGATGGTGCCACCGGCATAGCCTTGGATCTCACCGCAGGCGGCGAGGATCAGGCGGAGCGGGAGGCTTGGTCCGCTGGGGGCAGGGGCCTTTGGCGGCTGGGGCGGGGTTTCACGGTGCACGGGCCTGTCTGATGAGCGTTTCTCAGCATACCCGGTTTCGTCCTTCGATTCCGTAGCCCGTGCGTGCGCTGCCGTAACGGTCTGTTCAGATTCAAATGAGTCTTTCTTTGAATTCTGATAGTGGTGCTCATTTCGGGCGTCACTGGTGCCCGGTTCTTCTGCAAACAAAGGCTCTAACAGGCGCTTCATCTCAGCCAGGGCGGCGGCGAGGCGGGCCTGGAGGGCTTCCAGATCTTCCGCGCCAAGCTTGCGGCGGAGGTCGCGGGCGGTCAGATGGGCGAGGTCGTGGAACTGGTCCCAGACAGCGGCCTCAGGATAGTCCGCAGCGCCGCAGAGGGCGAGGTTCAGCAGGTCGCGGCGCATCAGGCTGACGGTTTCGCGCAGCTGCTTGATACGGGCATCCTCAGCGCGCTGAGCCGCTGCTGCGTCCGAGAACTCGGCAAAGCGGACGGCGAGGGGGGAGAGGTCGAAGCCGTAGGCGACCCGGTCCCCCTGATAGCGGCGCACATAGCGTTTGCCGTTGGGGCTGTCGCGGCGGACCAGGAGGCCCGCTGAGACCAGCTTGGCCATGTGGCGGCGCATGGTGGAATTGGGCATTCCGTTGAGCCGCTCGCAGATTGCACGGTTGGAGGGATGCACCACGGTGACGCCGGGCTGCGGTTCAATGTCCTTACCGGGCAGGAAGCTGAGCAGCGCCTGCAGTACCGAGAGGTCGCGGTCGTTGAGACCATAGGTCTTGCGGGCGGCGGCCAGCTCGCGCAGCGCGTCCCATTTGCTGACGGTGCTGAGCATAGAAGATCCGTCAGCGGCGGCCTGCTGGTGTTTCAGCAGGACAGCATCCACCGTTCGCCCGAAAGGCGTGAGGGGCATATATCCCATGTCATCATCACGAAAGACAAAAAAACAGCGGCCCGCGAATCACATTGGACTTGCGGTTGTCGGCTCCGGCCACTAACTTGAGGGTGCTAGAAACAAGTTGGTCTCGTGGAGCGTCGTCTTTGCGGGGCCTTCTTTTTTGCCTGCTCTGTGCCTCCTAAGTTATTGTTATATATTACTCTTCGCCGCGCGACTGCCAGCGCGCGTGAAGCTCTTCAATCACATTCTGGGCCTCGGCCTCCAGCCAGTCGGCAAAGCTGCCGCCGGGGAGTTCCAGGCTGACACCCTTGGCGGTGCGGCGCAGGGTGGCGCTGCGGCGGCCATCGACGGTGAGCGGCTGCGTCAGCGTCCGGGCCTTTTTCGCGGGCTTGGCGTCCTGCGGGGCAGCGGCGGGGACCGCGGCCCTGAACACCGCCTCAAACGCCAGCACCGAGGGGTCGGCGGTTGCAGCCTCCGAGCCTTCGGTCACCGCGTCGACGGCAAAACTGGTGTATTCCTTTTCGGCAATGCTGATCAGCGCGTCACGGTCTGCGCCGGTGTCTGCAATCGCCTTGGCCAGCGCGTCCCAGCGGGGGCGGCCGATGCCCTGGGCCGGGCCGATGGCGCGGATCAGGTCGGGGCCGATCGCCTCGGCAATGGCGATGGCCATGGAGACGGAGGATTTGGTGACGGTCAGCACCTCGGCGACCTGCGACTGGTTGCCGAAGCCGTTTTCCACCAGCTCCTGCGCGAACAGCGCCTTTTCGATGAAAGAGAGGTCGCGGCGTGCCATGTTTTCCGAAATCTGGGCGCGCACGGCGGCGTCATCGTCCAGGCTGGCGACCAGGGCGCGGACCTTGGTGACCTTGTCGGAGGCGCGGATCGCCTCCAGCCGGCGGCGGCCGTAGACCAGCAGGTAACGGTCGGCCTCGGACGGGTGGCGGCGCACCAGGATCGGCACGGTCTGGCCGTTTGCCTCAATCGCGTCGCGCAGGTCGTGGATATCGCTGGGGTCAAGCCGGTCGTGGACGCGGGTGTCCTCGATCTGATGCGGCTCCAGGTCCCAGACCCGGTGCGAATCCACCGCGTCGCGGGCCGAGCGCAGGGCGCGGTTGCTGGACATCATCGAAGCCGCCGGGGCAGGGGCGGCCGCCGGAGCACCGGCCGCAGCCAGGCTGTCGAGCATCGAGAGGCGGGATTTCTTGCTGCTGGTCATGAGCGCCCCCAGGTTTCCTGAATGAGCTGGCTGATTTCATCGTTGACCGCGTTCAGGCTTTCGACCGCGCGGTCATAGGTGGAGCGGGTGAAGGCGCTGCGTTCGACCTCGTACAGGGTCTGTTTCGTCAGGCCCGCATCGGAGATTGCAGTGGATTTCAGCATCGGCGCGTTCAGCACCTTGTCGCCGTACATGGTGCGCAGGAAGGCGACGATGCGGTTCTGCGGTGCGTCCGACGGCTCGTAGCGCGTCAGCAGGTAGCGCATCCAGTCGTGGCTCATGTCGGCGCCGCTTTGCGCGATCACGTCCATCAGGTCGGCGGTCATGCGCAGGAATTGCGACATCGACATCACGTCGAGCATTTCCGGGTGGATGGTGACCAGCACGCCGGTGGCGGCGGAGAGTGCGGACATGGTGAGGAAGCCGAGCTGCGGCGGGCAGTCGATCACCACCACGTCATAGTCGGAATCGACCTGTGTCAGAGCCTCTTTTACCCGGAAAAAGAACAATCCGGCGCTGCCTTGGGCCAGGGCGCGGGGGGTGTCGTGCTCGAACTCCATCAGTTCGAGGTTGCCGGGGATGAGGTCGAGATTCGGGATATAGGTCTTGCGGATCACCGAGGCGATCGGCGCCGGGTCGTCATAGCGGATGGCATCGTAAAGCGTGCCGCCGTCCTTGAGGTCGAACTCCGGCTGGACGCCGTGCAGGGCAGTGAGGGACGCCTGCGGGTCGAGGTCGATGGCCAGCACCCGGTAGCCCTTGAGCGCCAGCCGCTGCGCCAGGTGGGCGGAGGTGGTGGTTTTGCCGGAGCCGCCCTTGAAATTCATCACGCCGATGATCTGCATATGGTCGGCATAGCCCTCGCCGCCCTCCGGACTGACCCGCCGACCGGGCAGGTAGTCGCCGGGCTTGCGGGCGGTTTTTTCCAAGAGTTCGCGCAGTTCCTGGATGTCCTCGGCGGAGTACTGGCGGCGGTTGCCGGCGGTCAGTTCGGGCGAGGGGCCCTTGCCGTCCAGATGCAGCTTGCGCAGGTAGGAATCATTAACGCCGAGCAGGGCCGCGGCCTCGCCGGAGGTGAATTTGCGCATCGTCTTGGAGGCATTCGGGGGGAACAGGCTCTCGCGCTGCGCATGCAGCTGGGCGGCAATCCATTCGGAATGCTGGCGGATCACCGCATTGAGATCCTCAGGTGTGTATGTATGATCCATCTGCCCTTGTGCCTGCCATCTGCGCCGCTCTGCCTTTTACCCGTGTCTTTGCCGCCTGGCGTGTTCACGGAAATTGGCGTTTACCGCCTCTTTTCCGTGACTATTGGCCAAAGAGCGGGATTCGTGCAAGCGTTTTCTATAGTTGGCAGGATCGAGGAGCGGCGGTGGGGGCCGGGCGCCGGGCCGCGAAGCGGGTTCGCGGCGGCGCCCAGGGTCAGAGATACCGGGCCGCGCGGGGCGGCGGGGTCAGTCTTCGTCTTTGTCCTTGTCCTTGGCTTCGGACTTTCCGGACTTCGGATCGGTGTGGTCCGGGTCGCCTTTTTCGCCGGGCTGGTTCTTCAGCGGGTGGTGCTGTTCCGACCCTTTCAGACCTTCGATGACATCGTGTTTCGGCTGCTGCTTGGTCATGGGATCCTCCTTGTGAATGGCCGGCCGCCGGGCTGCCGCGGGACGGTTTGGCAGCTGCGCGGGCGGCACGGACTCAACGCGGGGCGGCGGGAATGGTTCCCCGCGGCCGTCCCCGGCTATGCGGCCAGAAGGGCGGCGGCGCAGACCAGTGCGGCGCCGGCAAACGGCCAGAAGCGGCTGTCGCGCTCCTCCGGCAGCTCCTCCTTGAGGACGTTGAGGATGATGCCGCCGGACAGGAAGGCAAACAGGAAGCCGAGCCAGAGCTCCGGCAGATGCACGCTCACCCCGAGCGCCCAGCCGCCCAGCACCGCGCCGGCGATGATCCATCTGGCGGTGCGGTCGTATTTGTGGCTGTGGTCCTGGCGCAGCCCGAAGTCGGTGGTGACGAAATGCAGCGACATGGCCACCCCGTAGGCCAGCAGGGACCAGGCCCCTTCGGTTTCACGGTTGGTGAGCAGATAGCCGGTGATCAGGTTGTAGAGCGCGAAGGAGCCGGTATGGAGCCAGAAATCACCGCTGCCGGGTGTTGGCCCCCGGCCGCCGGCGGTGTCTTTGCGGCGGGCGCTTTTGACCAGTTTTTCCAGACCGTAGAACAGGACCAGACCGCCGAGCGCCGAGAGGTAGACGGCCTCCTCGGCTTTGGCGGGGGACAGCTCCAGCTCTTCGGAGAAGATGCTTTGGTGGGCGGCGAGCTCCGGCAGGATGTGGAGGAACACATAGGCGACAGCCACCCCGCCGGCAGCCGACAGCCACCTGCTTCGGGGGGTCCGGTCGAGAAAGGTCATCCACCCGATGGACAGGTGAATGGCGGCAAACAGGGCGGCAAAGGCAAAACTGGCTGCAATCATAGGAGGGTAATGCAGACCGCCGGGCAAAAGTTCCCGCGGGGCAGGGGGCCTGGGCGTTGTCCCCCACACACTGTGAGGGCGGTCAGAAATGAGCGGTCAGAAGGTGAACCCCGCTGACCAGTCCCGGAGGCGGGTCAGGAATTCCCGGTCGTCCGCTTCGTCAGGCACCTCAAAATTCGGCAGTCCGTTCAGGATGGTGCGCAGGCCGCGCAGGTCTCCTCTGTGCTCGAGCCAGTTGACGGCGAATTGCTCCAGGCCTTCCGGCAGACGCAGGGCGGGGTCCGGGGAGGAGTAATACAGGGCGTGCGGAACGCTGTTCAGCGAGGCGACAAGATCCGCGAGCGGCTTGAGGTCGCTGGCGGGTTCGCCGGCCAGGTCCCGGCTGGCCGCGGAATGGGCCAGGAACGCGCGCCCGGCGGCAACGGTCTGGGTGGTGTTCAGGACAAAGCTCACCGAGAGGGTGAGCACGATCATGCCGTTGACGCCGACAAGGACAGTTGTCAGTTCCCAGCCCGCGGATCCGGGCTGGCTGTTGCCGCCGCCAAGGGTGGACAGTGCTTCGCCGACGTATCCGAGGTCCATAAGCCAACCGGCTGGCTGTCCGGTGTCTGAGTACACCACCGCATATTGGGACGCCTGAAATATGAGCAGCCAGGACAGGGCGGTGCTGACAATCCAGAAAGCGCCAATGGACGACATGACAAGCGGGCCGATAACGGTGCGTCCGCCCGACGTGTGCGGGAGAAGTCTGCGCAGGGCCTGCCAGCTGCCCCGCGAAATCCATCTGGACGGCAGCTTGCGGTCGGTGATTGCGACAGTCGTCAGCAGGAAGTCCGTAATGACGACCAGCAGCGTGCATATTCCCAGAATGGCGAGGCCCATACTTAGGAAACGCAAATACCCCCCGCTTGGGTTCCCGGCGGAATTCCGTTCATTGCGGGGGCGTGGCCTTGTCAATCCGGGAGTGAGAACATTATAAGAACA
>NZ_AXBI01000001.1 GCF_000473325.1 Leisingera caerulea DSM 24564 | reverse complement strand
ATCTGCAGGATCACCGCTTCACATACTCACAGGCACTCTTGAGTACCTCCAGTTTGTTCTTGGCATGCCCAGCGTCAATGCTTTCAGCTGCCAGCGCCACACCGCCCTCCAGATCCTCGACTTTGCCAGAAATTTTCAGAGCAGCGGCGGCGTTCAAAAGCACTGCATCTCGGTAGCCCCCGCGCTCTCCACCAAGCAAGTCGGAAAGTTTTCTCGCATTGTGGATCGGGTTTCCGCCCTGGACCTCAGTAAAATCATGCACCGGAAGCCCGGCATCTTCCGGGTGTACCTCGAACTCAGATATTTCGCCGCCGTCAAAAGCGACGACGTGGCTCAGTCCGGCAATGGAAAGCTCATCCGTCCCGTCGCCTCCATGGACGAGCCAAGCGGCGTCCGAACCCAAATCGCGCAGCACCTCTGCCATTGGCCTAAGCCACTCGCTTGAAAAAGCACCCGTTAATTGCCGCTTGACCCCTGCAGGATTAGTCAGTGGCCCGACGATGTTAAAAATCGTTCGAGCACCGAGTTCCACGCGAACTGGTGACACATGATGCATCGCTGCGTGATGGAGTGGCGCCATCAAGAACGATATCCCGTGTTCTTCAAGCAGACGCTCTGAGACTTCTGCGCTCTGCATGAGGTCAATCCCCAAAGACGAGAGCGCGTCCGCCGCTCCGGATTTCGAGGAGAGCTTGCGATTTCCGTGCTTGGCGACGGGGACACCTGCCCCAGCCACTACGAAGGCCGTCGCTGTGGAAATGTTGAGGGTCCCTTTTCCATCTCCGCCAGTCCCGACAATGTCAATTGCACCGTCTGGTGCCCGAACGCGTTGCATTTTCGCACGCATAACGGATGCAGCGGCGGCAATCTCGGTGACTGTCTCGCCACGCGTTCGCAGGGCGATGAGAAAGCCGGCGATCTGCGCCGGTGAGGCCGCTCCTTCAAACAATGTAAGGAAAGCTTGTTCCGCCTCTCCTTTCGTCAACCCTCGCATAATTGCAGCGTCGATAAGTCCTTTGATTTCCGCCAATACTTGTTCCTTTTCGACAGATGTTTTTCCAGTCAGGAGCCCTGCTCGAGCGCGCGGGCTTCCAAAGCTTGCAGGCGCAGAGACCCGAGGTGAAAAACCACACCAACGTGCTGGCACGTGTTCTATGCTGCGCCGTCAACTCCTTGCCTGTCAGCGTTCATGTCGCCCTTTCGAGTAGCGCACTCATGTGCGCAGGGGCCTTGGGGACTACTCCGAGGGGATTGAGCGCCTTGATCGAGTAATAGCCCTGCAAGATGTGGTCCATATCCACCGTTTGGCGAACGCCTGGGATCTGCAGAATACGCTCTAAATACTCAAATAGACGCGAATAATCCCGAATCTCTCGGCGATTGGTCTTAAAGAGGCCATGATATGCCGCGTCGAAACGGATCAAGGTCACGAAAGCCCGAATGTCCGTCTCCGTCAGTGTGTCTCCGAACAGGAAATCGCCAGTCAGCCGGTCCTCGAGCTCGTCGAGCGTTGCGAAGATCCCGTCCATCGCTTCGTCATAGGCCGCCTGCGACGTCGCAAAACCCGCTTTGTAGACCCCGTTGTTCAACTGGTCGTAGATGCGCGGGTTGAGTTCGTCGATCTCCGCCGCGTGCGCCTCGGGATACAGACGGATATCCGATGGCACGAGATGCTCGAAGGCGGTGTCCAGCATACGCAGGATGTCGGCGCTTTCGTTGTTCACCATCACGCCGCGCTTCATGTCCCAGAGCACCGGTACGGTCGCGCGCCCGGTGAACTGCGGATCGGCACGGGTGTAGAGCTCATGCATGTAGCGCGCGCCGTAGAGCGGGTCCTCGTCCGCTCCGGGGTAGCCGCCGAAACTCCAGCCCTGATCGGTCAGGGTCGGGTTCACCACTGTCACCTCGATCATGTCCTCAAGGCCCTTAAGCTTGCGGGCGATCAGCGTGCGCGACGCCCAGGGACAGATCAGCGCGACATAGAGCCTATAGCGGTCGGGCTCGGCCTCGAAACCGCCCTCGCCCGTCAAGCCTGGCTGGCCGTCGGCCGTGATCCAGTTGCGGAAGCTAGACACTTGGCGCACGAAGCGGCCTCTCTCGTCGGCCTTCTGCACCGGCTGCCAGTTCTCCATCCATTTTCCGTCGATAAGCATGGTGCTTTCTCCTCAGTTCGCGTGAAAGATGAAGGACCGCATCGACACCGACCCGAGATCGATGGCATCGGTCATGAAGGTCAGATCGTCGCCATTGTCTGAGGCCCCGGCGATGGTGAGCGCGGGAAGGTAGTGATCCACCGTCGGATGCGCCATAGGCAGAAGCGCCCCCAGCCCCTTGGCATCGGCCAGCGCGGCGAAGTCGCGCTCCACGAGACGGTCAGCGAAGAGCGCGTCGAATTCCAACGCGAAGTCCTGCGGTCGACCGCCCCACTGCATGGTGCGCAGGTTGTGCACGACGTTGCCCGATCCGAGGATCAGGACACCGCGGTCACGCAGCTCCGACAGGGCCCGGCCGATCTCAAGCTGATGCTCGAGTCCGCGGCTCATGTCGATAGAGACCTGGAACACCGGCACGTCGGCCTCGGGGTAGAGGAATCTCAGCACCGCCCAGGCGCCGTGGTCGAGCCCCCAGCGGTCGTCTTCCTGCGCCCGGTGGCTTTTGAGCAGGGTCACCACCTCGCGGGCAAGCTCCGGCTGTCCGGCGGCAGGGTATTGCTGCTTAAACAGCGCTTTGGGGAAGCCGTAGAAATCATGGATCGTCTTCGGCATCTCCGAGACGTCGACCAAAGTGGTGCCCCGCGTCATCCAATGGGCTGAAACCACGAGAATGGCCCGGGGCCGCGGCAGGCTCTGGCCCAGGCGGGTCCAGGCGCGGCTGAAGGCGGTATCCTCGATCGCGTTCATCGGACTGCCATGGCCAAGAAAGACCACTGGCATCCGGTCGGAGGGGGCGAAGCGGTCGCGAAGGTCCTGAAGGCTGTGCGTTTGCATGAGACGTCTCCCGAGTTGGGCCGAACCGCCTTCTGGCGATCCGGCGTTTAAGTTACGCTCCGGCGAATTTGCCGAGGGTGCGGTCGAGAACCGGCAGGTGCAGCGCGTAGGCTCCGGCGCCGAGCAGCAGGATCACACCCTGTGCGATGGCCCAGAACAGCGGGAATTCCCAGCCGCCGCCTTCGTTCGAAAAAGCCCAGCCGAAGCCCGAGTGGGCCCAGACCGAGCCGAGCAGGATCGCCAGGAGCGGGATCGAGACAGTGCGGACGCCCACGCCCAGAATTAGCGCCATGCCGCCGCCCAGTTCGCCAAGGATGGTCAGGTAGGCGAAGACCTCCGGCAGGCCGAGGCTTTCGAAGAAGGCCACAGTGCCGGGGATGGTGAAGAGGCTCACCTTCATCCAGCCGTGGGCGAGGAAGGCCACGCCACTGGTGACACGAAGGATGAAGGCCGCATAGTCGGCGTTGTTGTTTGCAGAATTGATGGACATGTCAGTCACTCCTTGGACTTTGGTCGCGCCACTTGCCTCCATAAGTGGTGGCTTGTTTCCGATGCCCGCAACCTAAGCCTTGCAGCTAGTCAACAAAATGGAGATGTTAGAGAATGACTATCTTCGTTTTGTTCCGAATTTAGGAACGGGCCTATTCAACCAAATCATGCCGTTCGGTAACGTGGGTGCTCTGGCGTTCAGTTGCATAACACCAAGACACCAGAACCAGAGCGCTGGCCTATAAGTTCCACGGTGAAAATGCTCCCGCCCTCCCTGAAACCAGATAGGGCCGAAACTGGCCGATTTTTACGCCGCCCGCAGGAGGTTCATCCCGCCGCTGCCGTGGCTGACTTTCGCACCGCCGCTTACACTCGAGGCGGCCACTCAAACCTTTGTCAATCATTACAATAACCATCGCGGCTACGAGCACCCCGGCAGCGTCACGCCCGACGACGCCTGTTTTGGCCTGGCGCTCGCCATCCTGAAGCAAAAAAGTAGGATCAAGGTAAATGACCATCCGTCAGCACTGCTTGCTCAACCTGGGCCAGTCAGATGAGGTTGCTCACTTCCGCGTTTGATATAGGAGGCCATTACCGCTTGCAAACATTCCACAAAATAGAGATATCTTGAAGTAACTATCCACAAATTATTCCACACAGTTATCCATGGATATTGTTGACCAACTCAAGGCCTTCGTGGCCACCGCTCAGACCGGCTCGTTCACTGCGGCCGCAGGTCAACTGGGTGTCTCGAACCGGTTGACCTCAAAATACGTTGCCGAGCTGGAGCGCCGCCTCGGCACTCGGCTCCTTCAGAGAACCACCCGCAAGGTGGGTCTTACTCCTGCCGGTGACGAGCTTCTCGCACGGGCGCCTGCCCTGCTCGATGATCTCGATGACCTACTCGGCGAAGTTTCGGAAGGCTCACGCGGCCTCACCGGCGTCATCCGAATTTCGGCACCAGTGACTTTCGGAGAAGTCTATGCAGCAGGAATGCTCGCGCGATTTGCCAAACAAAACTTGGCCCTGACGATCGATCTGAGATTGAACGACCGCCATGTCGACCTGGCGAGCGAGGGCATCGATCTGGCCTTCCGCATGGGGCATTCTGAGATGTTATCTCTCAAGACGCGCAAGCTGGGCACGTTCGGCAGTCTCCTGGTTGCCAGCCCATCCTACATTGAACGGTGCGGATCACCTAAGTCTCCCGAGGATCTTGTAAACCACACCTGTATTGTCGACACCAACCGCCGTACGCCAAACAGGTGGCTGTTCAATCGGGACGGCACCGAAACGGTTGCGCATGTACGCGGACGTTTCCATGTCAATTCAGCGCGCGCCGCGGCCGCCCTTGCAGCTGATGGCGTAGGGATCGCCTATGCCCCGCGCTTTGTGCTGCACGACACGCTCCAAACAGGATCATTGATGCCATTACTTGATGACTACACTGGAGAAACCGGGCCCGTCAGCGCAGTCTACCTTGAAGGACGCTCCCTGCCCAGAAAGGTCCGTGCACTCATAGAGTTCGCAATCGAGGACATCAAATTGACATCAATCCTTTGAGCCGCCGCGTTCCGGACCAGCGACCGCAGCACCATGCCCGCCAAGGAGGCGGGTCACCTTCGGTGCCGAAATAACCGCCGGAATGCAACCGTCCGGCGGCTCAGTTCACGATGATAATCCCGCCGGCATCAACGCGGTGGCGGATTTGCGCAGCATGGATTGGTCCGATCCGCAAACAAACAGAGTAACACCCTTGGCATGCCAGGACGGGATTTGATTTGCGTCACCTACGAACAGGCCAATGGCTTTCCTAGCCCTTTTCCCGGCCTCGACGATGCGCATGATGGCGGCATCCAGCTCAGCCGAGGGCATCCCGGCCCCCATGGACTGGGACAAATCTGCCGGACCTATGAACAGCATGTCGACATCGTCAATCGCGGCAATCGCGTCCAAGTGATCCAACGCGCTTGCGTCCTCGATCTGTACCATGACGACACTGGCGGCATCGCTGGCGGATTGATACTCAGGGATGCTCAGGCCGCCGTAGTTACCTGCACGCGGAGAGGGGGACAAGCCGCGTTTCCTGCGCGAAAACTTCACTGCGTCGCAAACGGCTTCTGCAGCCTCTTGGTCCATGACATGCGGCACCATGACCCCGGACAAGCCCAGATCCAGAAGCGGCGCAATCCAGTCAGTATCCGCACCCCAGCGCCGGGACAAAAGCGGCAGGCCGGCGGCGCGAGAGGCCAGCGCCATCATGTCCATCTGACTGATGTCTATCGGTGCGTGCTCCTGATCAAGCACCGCAAAATCCAGCCCCGCATGCCCAAGGATTTCGACATTGTGCGGTGCAGGGGTTTTGATGAAGGTCCCGATCAATAGTTCGCCGGCCTTAATGCGCGATCTCAGATCCTGTGCCATTCAAGAGTTCCTATTTTGGTCTGTACGTATCGCATTTCGGATCCATTAAGCGGCCAACCCGATAACATCGGCAGCATTGGTGGACACCATGGCGCGGATCTGGGCGTCGGAATAGCCAAGCTCAATGCAGGTGGCGACACCGCGCTGGAACCCTTCCAAGGGGCTGAGTGTGCCGGTCTGTCCAAGATCTGAGCACAGGATCGTGCGTTCCGCACCAACCAGGTCGATGAAGGCTTTCAGATCCTCGTTCTTGCGGGTTCGGAATTTCGACCCTTCCAGGAAGAATGCCAGCGAATGCTCCACATAAGCGCCCATATCCGCGATTTCCCTGGTATCGTCCATAGAGGCGCCGACGATATCTTCAGGGTGGGTAAAGATCAGCCGCTCTACCCCGCGCTTGCGGGCCTCGGCAAAGACAATCTTGGTTTCCGAGACATGGATATGCCCGCTGGCCAGTGCCATGCCGGTGGCCGCCATCACGTCCAGTAGATCCACAACCTCGGGGCGCAGCTTGCCGCCATCGAACAGCGGCACGGCCTTGGCGGCACGGATTTTTTGTGTCGAAGCGGGGTGCGCCCAGCCGGAGCTTTTCTCCCATTTCAGATGGTTTTCCGCCGCCAGCGTAGGCAGCCACACGATCCGCCCGTCCATCGCGGCGGTGTGCTCCACTGCATAGGGGTTGATACCGCCAACCACGTTGTTCAACACGATGCCCGAAAGGACCTGTGTAGATAGGTCCGCATAGTGATCGCGGATCATGCGGGCGCACATCACACCGGAGTAATCGTGGTCCTTGGTCACCATAGCCGCGAAGCCGGCCTTGGAATAGATCTGGGCCAGTTCCAGATGGTCTACCGCCCGGGGTGCAATGGACGGACCACTGTGAACATGCGGGTCAACCGCGCCTTGCAGGATCCCGGCAATCCGTTCTTTTTGTTCGGTTTCGATCGTCTTGACTTCGCTCATGGCTGACCTCCTGGTCGTGGTTAGTTCAATATCTCCGATGCCTTGACTGCTGCGACAGTCACTTCTTGAGGCTCCAGGCACCGTCCGGCACTTCATCCAGCGCGTTGCGCCAGGCGCTGGTCCGCTGGATAGGATGTGCTGCCATTTCCAGAGCCGCCTTAGCGGCCGCGGCCATATATGCCTGGCGCTCGGCGTCGCTGGCGCGCGGAACTCCATAGCTGACGACAGGGCTTTGCACTTCGAAGCCCATGTATTCCAGGGCCAGCCTACGGATCGGCATCAAGAGCGGGCCAATCGGGCCATAGGCGCCGTCGCTGGAAAACCGTTCCGGCATGCCGCCGGTGGTGACACTGAGCATCGCGCGGCGTCCCCTGAATAGCCCGGTGCCGAAGCGCCGCCCATCCACATAGGCAAAGCCATAGCTCATCACCCGGTCGATCCAGCCTTTCATGAGTGCCGGGGCCCACCCCACCACAGGGGGAATTGCAGAATCAGGTTGTCGGCCTCTGCCACCCGCGCCTGTTCCCGCGCGATTTCCCCGGCATAGTTGTGATGGCGTGCGGCATGCGCCTGCTCGGCCTGCAGGTGAAACCGGTCGGGATTTACCGCGCCTTGCATGTCGTGCCGCCCGGCATCCGCCCGGAACCCATCTGCCGCCAGATCCGAGACGGTCACGCAGTGACCTGCCTCTGCCAGCGCGCGTCCCATGGCAGCCGCAAGGGCATGGTTGAAAGACGACGGTTCGGGATGGGCGACGACGATCAGAATGTTGCGCTGTTCAGCCATCGGCCGGAACTCCGCCTTGCTGCCGCTCTTGCAGGAGCAGCAAAGAGGGGGTGATACCCGCAGTCATGGCACAGGTGGTGAGGAATTTGCGATTGGCCATGGAGCGTCCCTCAGAACAATGCGCGCGGTATGAAGAGTGTGAGCTGCGGGATCAGCGCGATCAGCGCCAGGACACCCAGGCAGATCCCGACCAGCGGCAGCGCCTCGCGGATCACCCGCGTGAGCGGCTCGCCAGAAATAGCCGAGGCAATGAAGAGAAGGATGCCCACCGGTGGCGTGGCCATACCAATCACCACGTTCAGAACCACGACAGTTCCGAACTGAACCGGATCCATCCCGATGATCGCCTGGATCTTGAGCAGAATGGGCATGGTCAGGATCAGGATGGAAATCGGTTCGAGGAACATGCCCAAAATCAGCAGGAAAAGATTCAACAGCAGCAGGATCACCCAGGGGTTCTCGGTAATCTCAAGCATCGCATTTGCGATAAGTGTCGGAACCTGCTCCAGAGTGAATACAAAGGACACAATGCTGGCCATCGAAGTGATGAACAGGATCGAGGCGGATACCAATGCGGTGGCGATTAGCGCATTCCATACCCGTTCTGCGGTTAAGTCCCTGTAGATGAACCCGATGACCAGCGCATAGGCAACCGCCACGGCCGCAGCTTCTGTCGGTGTAAAGATCCCGGCCTTGATGCCGACCAGAATGATCAACGGCAGGATCAGCGCCGGAAGCGTGCGTCTGGTGGCAGTCATCCGTTCCCTGAACATCATTTTTTCGGTCACGGGGAACCCCTCGTGACGGGCCCGCCAAGTGGCGTAGGCCAGCAGCCCGGCGGCGATACCGATCCCTGGTGCCACACCGGCCAGGAACAGCTGACCAATCGACGCTCCTGACAAAACACCATAGATGATCATGGTGATCGACGGAGGGATGATCGGCCCCATGACCGAACTCACGGCAATCAGCGCTGCGGCGTAGGCAGCAGGCATTCCCTGCCGTGACATTGTCGGGATCAGGATGGTGCCGAGCGCCGATGCCTCGGCCGTTGCGCTTCCTGAGATGCCGGCAAAAAAACCTGACGACAGAATAGAAACGGAGGACATGCCGCCGCGCCGGTGGCCAACCATGGCACGGGCAAAGCTGACGATCCGGTCTGTTACCCCCCCCACGTTCATCAGAGATCCAGCCAGCAGGAACAGCGGAATGGTCAGCAGCACGAACTGATCGATCCCGGCAATCATCCGCTGCGGCAGCATCAGCGCCATCATCCCGTTTCCGGACAGGTAGAGGTAGATCGTTCCGCCGATTCCCAATGCCAGTGCGATGGGAATGCCGCTGGCCAGAAGCCCTGCGAAGACAAGGAAAAAACTGCCCATCAGACCGAATCTCCTGTTTTTGCCGAATGCATGTCCGGCGTTTCTGTATTGCCGAGGAACTCACACCGGAAACGGGCTGCCAGATCCGCCAGCACATGCAGTGACATAAGAGACAGTCCGACGGTTACCGAGACATAGACCCAGCGAATTGACAGCCCCAAGGGCGCACCAGTTAGGGTTTCCCAAATGAAATCGAGTGCCGGGATAGTCTGACGGTCAAAGCGGGAGGCGAAATCATAGCCATGCCAGGCCATCAGGCCTAGAAAGAACAGGACTGGAATGGCCGTCAGCGCACTAAGTATCCATTTCGCGCGCGGCGGCAGCCTCGCGGGCAAGAAATCCAGCGCGACGAACTCGCCTTGTGTATAGGCAAGACCCAATACCAGGAATGTCTGCCAGATCAACAGGTAGCGGCACAGCTCTTCTGCCCAGATAAGTGAATCACCAACCACATAGCGGGCGATGACCTGCGCAATCATTATGCCAACGATCATCGCCATGAAGACCCCGGCCAAGGTGCGCACCGCCAGAACATATCCTCGCACGATGGCCGGGGGTTTGGTGATGGAAGCGGGTGTCATGAGTTATCTTTCCGGGTTCCCCACCGCGCGGCTTTGATCGCGCGGTGGGGAAAACCTCACTTTGCCTGGCCAGTCTGGACTGCGGCGGCGGCAAGTTCTGCGATCAGCGGGTCTTTGGCGGCCCATTCCGCAGTCACACCCGTCACCTTGGCCCGCATTGCGTCCAGATCCGCCAGTTCCAAAACTTCGACGCCTTTCTGCGTCAAGGTATCGCGGCCCTCGGCATCCTGTGACTTTGCATAGGCCAGCGTCGCTGTAACCGACCGGCGACCGGCCTCTGTGACAGCGGCTTTTTCCTCGTCGCTGAGCGTGTCCCAGTAGCGTTCCGACATGAGAGTCGTCATATGCCAAGGATAGTGGCCGGTCAGCGTGAGATGCTTGCCGACTTCCCAAAGATTTTCGCCCAGCATAGAGGAGATATTGATTTCCACTGCGTCAATCACGCCGGTTTCCAGTCCCCCGTACACTTCGCCATAAGGCATACCCACCGGCGACGTTCCCAGCGTTTCCCAAATCTGTTTGTGCAGCGGCACGGGAACGATCCGCGTCTTCAGCCCTGCCAAATGGTCAAGAGATGTAACCGGGTCTTTGACCGATAGAAAATGCCGCTGGCCGGTATCGGCCGTGGCCAGCCCGATCAGCCCGGCCTCGCGCAGGTCGTTCTGAATCTTTTGTCCCACATCACCTAGCGCCAGTTCGCCAAAGTGATCATAGTCGCGCACAAGGAACGGCAACTGCCAGCCGTTCATCGCCAGCCGGCCAGTGACCAGCGGGATCAGCACGCCAGACACGGCGGTGACATCCATCGTCCCAGCTACCGCGCCTTCCAGAAGCTGCTTGTCGTCGCCCAACTGGCGGTTCGGAAAGATTAGCACGTTGAAGGCGCCCGGCATAAGTTCTTCCAGAGCCTCTGCGAAACTGGTGGCCAGCTTGTGGCCAGGGTGCAGCTCGTTGGCGGCATGGGCAATCTTCATGGGCTTGCCTGAAGCACGTGCAACGTGTGGCATGGCCAGAGTTGCAGTCAAGGCTGCGCCTGTCTGCAAAAGGGTTCGTCTGGTGATCATCGGTTTCTCCTCCCGAAATCCTAGTGGGTATGTGCTGCGCGCCAGCGCGGATACCGCGGTGACTGGCTGTTGCTTTTGTTCTGGCATCTAGACCGGGCCTTCCGCAGGATCTTCCGGCATCGGATAGTCCTCGGCGTTCAGCACCCATCGCGCCTTTTGTGAGAAGTCCTTGCGCGGTGGGCTGAAAACATCGACCAACTGATTTCTTCCTGCCCCGCTCGCCCGTGTTGTGTGGATAACGGGCGGCGGAATGACCAGCATGGAGGGCGAGGCCATCTCTATTGCCTCGTCGTCTCGCCAATCTGCCATGTCAGTGGTCCAGGGCCAGCGCAGGTAGTGGGTGAACTCCCCGCTCAAGGCCAAAGAGCCCTGTTCGAAGTCATCGTGATGATGCGGCGACATTTTCGCGGCATCGCGCGGACCGTCGAAGGGGTCCAGCACATTTATCATCAACGTGGTGCAGCGGAAGATCCGGCCGAATCGCCCGTCTTCCTTCGGCACGTTCAGCGAATAGGACCGGATTTTCCAACCGTCCTTGGGTTCAGGCCAGGGCTGAAAAGCAGGGATGTGAGTGCGTGGTGTATCATAGCTGCGTGCATTGCTGCAGGCTTCGGCCAGATCGGTGCTTTGGGTGGAAAACAGGCGCACCAGTTCGCCGCCGCCGGGCATTTCAACGCGGCTGTCGCCTGGCGGGACAAAGGCGATGGAGTACCCCGGAACCGTCTCGCGGGTTCCCTCCCATTCGATGACCGCTCCGGCTTTTGGCAGCAGCACCGCATATTCATCCACTTGACCGCTGCGTTCGAAGACGGCGCCAGACACGGTCTGGGAAAAACTGATCAGGAAATTTTGCCCCCTCATGAGCCAGGTCTTGCCAGTACCATCTTCAAGCTGGGGAACTGCGGTGTAAAACCGCCCCTCCTGCTGTTCGGTTACCAGTCCGGTTTGCCCCGTCATGTCGTTTGCCCCAGCCGGGGCAAGCGACGCCCGCGGATCCGATTTGTCATACATCCTTGAACCCTTTCCCGCCTGTGTATCCGCCCGCCAAGCATCGGGACGGTTGTGAGATGATAGCTGTCATTTCCGCTCCCTTTCCCTTGATATGTTTCGCCTGACGATACATGATGTTCTTGCAAGCGAAACATAAATACAGACATCCGGCGCTGTCAAGCATTGCGAAACCAGAGCGGTTTGAGCAGGTTTACGCGGCCGAAACAAAAAGGAGCCTGATCCATGGTGGCGGAAAGCGCGGAAAATAAAGACGTGATTCAGAGCGTCGCACTTGCATTGCAAGTCCTTGAAACTCTTGCGAATGCGGATGCGGATATGGGTGTCACCGCCTTGGCCTCGGCGCTTGGCACAACCAAGAGCCGGATCCACCGCCATCTGCGCACTCTGGTTTCGCTTGGATACATTTCCCAATCCGGAACAACCGAAAGGTACCGAATCGGATCCCGGCTGATTGCCCTGGGTCAAGCGGCTTCCGGTACGGTGGATCTGCCCTCAGTGGCAATGCCCCATATGCGAACGCTTCGTGACCGTACCGGGCACGCCGTCAGCTTGGGAAAGATTGAAGAGGATGGCATCCGGATCCTAAACACACTGCATGGCAACATGCAGATCGACGTTGGTGTCCGCCCTGGATCGCTGCTTGGGTTTGCAAATTCGGCCCAAGGCAAAGTTGCCCTAGCGTCGATGCCGGAACATGCGCGCCAAGATGTGATTCCGGAAACGCTTGCCGCAGGCACCAAATTCACTATCACGGACAGAGCAGAGCTTCTTGCCCACATTGACAACATCGCCGGCCAGGGTTGGGCAACCGCGCCAAATGAAACCATGCTGGGCCTGAATGCACTTGCGTGTCCGATCTTCAACTCAGAGCGGGCGCCCATCGCTACGATTGCCATCGTCAGCCTGACCGAATTTATTAAAACCCCGCCAGAGCAGAGCCAGATTGAAGCCGTATCCGTGGCGGCGGCTCGTATTTCAGCCGAGATTGGTTTCGATAAGCAGCAATTGAGTCGGGTACAAGACCAATAATCCCACCGCATTTGTACGGTCACACTTCCCCCACTCATCCGAACGGTTATCAGAAGGATTTACTACATCGGCGTGCTGTTTATCGCCGTTATGATCGGCAGCATCGTGGGCACCTACCCCGGGAAACGGGTGGAGGTCAGCCGTGAGACTTTCCGGCGGCGGGTGATCGCGCTGGAACGCGCCCGCCACGAAAAGGGCTAGGCCGGCATCCACATTACAACTTCGATGTCTCCGCGGCGCCCCCGGATCTTGACCGGCTTCGTCACATCCGGCCGGGGCAGGTCTGCCGCCGTCCGGCCTGCACGCGACAGCAGGCGGGACGACGCGGTGATCGCCGCCCCATGCGCTTTTCCAACCTCCATGAGGCGGCTGGCCACATTCACGCAATCGCCGGAGGCCGAAATCTGCTGCTGCCGTTCATGACCCAGCCGCGACAGGATGATCGGGCCGCAATGCACCCCCACCCGCATTCCCTTCAGGCTTTGGCATTCCGGCGAGCCCGCAATCCAGGACCGGATACGACTTGCCAGGCCGAAGCTTGCCCGCAGCGCCTGCTCCGCATCCTCCGCCCCCGGGTCCGGAATGCCAAAGCCGATCATGGCGCCGTCGCCCATGAAATCAAGCACAACGCCGCCCAGCTGTTCGGCTTCCTCCACGACAAGCTGGTGAAACACCTTCAGCAGGTCGCGGGTCGCGGCCGGCCCGAGGTGCTCGGAGGTGCCGGTAAACCCGCCCAGATCGACGAACAGGATCGCGGCGTCTTGCGCGCGCGGCGATTTGAGAAAAGCCGGATCATCCGCAATCCGGCGGGACAGAGCCGGAGCGTGAAACAGGCCCAAGGCCTGCCGGGCCATAACCTGCAGCTTGGCCTGCCTGCGGTCGAACATCTGGCGCACCAGCATCAGGCACAAAACCGGCGGCACCGCACCTGCCAGCGGTAGCGCCAGGCTGAACCAGTAACCATTGCCGAAGAGGAGCGCGGCCGCAGCAGCCCACCCCGCCAGCAGGCCCAGGAAAACCGTGCTCCCCGCCGCCAGCGGCAGCAGCGATACCGCCAGAACGCCGCAGGCCGCAAGGGCCAGCGTCACCGCCGCATCCAGCCGCCGCACCCGGCCGCCGCGCACCAGCTGAGAGCCGTGCAGCAAATTGGCGATCCCGGTGGCCAGCACCTCGACTCCCGGCATGACCTGGTCAAAGGGAACGCTAAAACGGTCTCCGACCGCCGTTGCCGTCGCCCCCAGCAGCACCAGCTGCCCGTCCAGGCCGGCCTCCGCCCCGTCCAAAAGCGACTGCGCGCTGATTGTCCTGAGGGTGCCGTGCGCCCCGTAGTAGCGCAGCGGCAGGTGCCAGGCGATGTCCATCGGCCGCACCTCGCCCGCCACCCGTGCGCCTCCCGGCACCAGAGGCACGGCATCACCGAGGAACAGCGACACCGCCTGCAGGACAAAGGACGGGGCAAGGCCTTCGGTTGTCTCGAACACCAATGGCAGGTGCCGCGGCGTGCCGCCTGCATCTGCCGCGATATTGGCAAGTCCGACCGAGGCGGCGGCGGCAAACTCCGGCCGCGGGCCGATTTCGCCGGAAGTCTTCGGGACCGCTGGCCGACCGGTTTCGTCCGGGCCGAACAGCCCGGCTGACGCGATCACCACCGGCAGCGACTCCAATGCCCGCGCCAGCTCGCGGTCCGCTTCGGTGCTGTCGACCAGCAGCAGGTCCAGCGCCACCACCCTGGCACCGCCCGCTGCAATCGCGCGGATCAGCTCCGCCAGCGACCTGCGGCTGACCGGATACCCGCCGGCCGCCGCCACGGTGGCATCATCCAGCGCAACAATTGTCACGTCCGGGGGCGCGGGGCGCGGCCCGGCGATCAGCAGCCGCCAGTCGGCGAACACCGCCTCGGCCCGGTCCAGGGCGCTGGCGCGCCCCGCGATATGGTAAACCCCCAGTAGGCCGGCCCAGGCCCAGGCCGCGATCACCGCCGCCGCTGCAGCCCAAAGCGGCAGCCGCGACTTCATCGCCCAAAGCGCATCAGGAGTGCCGAAACCTTCTCAGCGGGCCATTGCTTCACCTCCATCGGCGTTCCCGCCGACACCGTGACCCCGTCGCCCCCGCCCAGCTCCACCGGATCGCTGCCATCCAGGCGGCGCACTTCGACCAGCCCTTCAACGACGAAAACCGCCGTGCCGACTGCAGTGACGTCTACAACGAACAGAGTGCCGCGCACCGAAACGATGGCGTGCGGGGTCATGATCTGAAATGGCCCCTTGCCGGGCGGCAGCGTGACCAGCACGCCCTGGCTGGTCACATCGACCGACACGGGCGGCGCCTGCAAGGCCGGCAGCCGGAACCCCGATGCGCTTACGTCCGGGGCTTCCGCCTCAATGACCAGCCCGTTCGCGCAGCTCAGAATGACCCGCGGCGGATCGCTCGCTTCGGTTGTTTGGCAGGACCCGCCCTGCTGGCCCACAGCTGCGCTGCTCACCGCAACGGCAGCAGCCAGAACACTGGTAAAAATCAGAAACGCTTTCCTCAACAAGCACCCCCCGCGTTTTCGCCAAGACCGCTTCAGCATGATGATCAGATGCCCATAATGGCCTAGTTTTAGGGGATGACCAAATGAAATGCGGAATCGCCGGATTTCCGGCGCCAAACGCGGATTGTGACGACCATGACGGAGGAAAGCCTCGCCGCCAAAGCTGCGCTGCTGGCACAAAGCGCCCTGTTTGCCGGGCTCGACAGGACGGTGCTGCACGGCCTGGCCGCCCGCGCGCATCTGCGCCGGCATGAGGCCGGCGCGCAGATCTTCCGCTGCGGCTCGCCAGGCGACAGCATGATGGCGATCGCCCGCGGCACCGTGCGGATCAGCGCGATGGCGCCCACCGCACGCGATGTCGTCCTGACCGATCTCAACCAGGGCGACGTCTTCGGCGAAATCGCCCTGCTGGACGGCGGCGGGCGCAGCGCAGACGCGCATGCCCTGACCAATTGCACGCTGCTCATTCTCGAACGGCACGCCTTTCTGCAAGTCCTGCAGACCGCTCCGGACCTGGCCGTCAGGCTGATCGAACTGCTGTGCGCGCGGATGCGCCGCTCGGACGAACGGATGATGGAAATCGCCTTTCTTCAGCTGCCGCCCCGGCTGGCCCGGACCCTGCTGCGCCTGGCGTCCGGCGGCGGCGCCAGGCCGGCAAAACGGCTGGCCCAGTCGCAATCCGAGATCGCAGACATGATCGGCGGATCGCGGGAGAACGTGAACCGCTGCCTGCGCAAATGGCAGAAGGCGGGATTGATCGGCCTGGCTGACGGCTGGATCATCCTTCTGGACCCGGCCGGGCTGGCAAGAATTGCCGCGGCGGGCTGACGCCCTTCTCCGCATATGCCCGCGCTGTGACGCGCGTCACAGGCCCGCGGCCGCCAAGGGGCTAGACTGCGGACCCGGCGGCCTCCTGTACCGCAGAGCGGTCAGCCGCCGGCGGAAGGAGCCCGGTTATGTGGATTCAGCACAAAGTCAAGGAAGGCGAAACGTTCGAGGATATTGCAAAGAAGTACAAGGTCAAGGACCTGAAAGTCCTCCTCCAGCACCCCAAGAACAAACCCGCGGCGGCGGCGTACCGGAAAAAGCAGCCGCTCAAGAAAGGCATGGTCGTGCATACGCCGGACCCAAAGGCGAAATGCTATGTCATGAAGGTCGGCAACAAGCAGTACCCGCTGTCCGAAAAGGAATGGAAGCAGTCCATGGCGGCGCTGAACAGGGCCATGGACCTGAGCCTGAAGCGGATGAAGCGGGAGCTGGACAGCGCCAAATACCGGCACAAAATGCAAAACGACCTGGACGACGAGCATTTCATCATCTCGTTCCTGATCCGGTCCGGCGACGGCCCGGTGGCCTTGCAGGCGATGGCCAACGGCGCTGTCGCCAACCTAGAAAAAACCGTCAAAAGGCGGGATTACAAGCACTTCGAATTCAGCATGAAGCTTGCTGAAAAGCAGATCAACATGTACCGCACCGGTCTCGGCAACTGGCTCAGTGATGTGGTTGGCACCGCCGAAGGCTGGAAAACCGGCCTTTCCCTCGTGCGAGACATCAATTTCGTCATATTCGGCGCCGCGGCGATGACCCTTGCCGCTCCGGCCACCGCTGTGGCGACAGTTGCCTGGGGCACCGGAATCGGCGCCGGCACGGCGGTCATTGCCGAGAGTGCAAACCAGATCGGCAAGGTAATCGCTGGCGACCCGGTGACCAACAAGAGCTCAGCAAAGGCTATCGGCAAAGCCATGCTCCGGGGCGGAATCGCCGGCGGTGCGGGCGCAACTATTGCGAGGTTCGTCAGCGGATATGTCGCTCCCAAACTGGCTGAATACATCCTCCGCAACAGAGTCGCAGCAAGATTGGCGACGAGGCTGATCTCGAAATCGCCCCTGATACCTAAATTGACCGACCGCCTCTTGGAGCAGGAGATTAAAGCGCTTGGCGAGAACGTGGTGAAGCGGTTTTCCTCGCAAGCTTACAAGGAACTCGCCAGCAAAGTCCTGGTCAAGCTGTTCGTGCGGTCTGGCGTCAGCGGAACCAGCAAAATTCTCCAAAAGATCCTGCTGTCTGACAGCAGTCGCAGACCTGTTCACATGTATCTCGAACAGAATGCCACCACGCTCAAAGGGAAAATGGACCAGAAAAAACTTGGGGAACGCATTGCCAAGTTACTGCAGCGCGATCCGGTAACTGATATGGCCTTCGAGACCTTCTGCAGAAGCAACGTGAAGAAAATCGAGGGCGAACTGCGCGCCGAGGTCAGGAAGGGGCTGAAGGCCAAGACCTGGGAATGACCGTTCCCAGGCTTTGCAGGCCGGTCACGGCGTTCCGCCGGAATGGCCGGTCATCATCAGGCTCCCTCAGCCGCGGGCGCGGTCCTCTGCACCCTCACCCGAATTGCGAGCAGTGGGGCGAGATCTTGGCGTAATTCGATGCGGTGTCGATCGACAGGCTCTTGACGGCGACCTTGTAGAACGGCCCGTCATCGATTTCCTTGTAGGCATCGATCGCCACCTTCCGGGCGGCTTTCGCCTCGGCCTGGGCAAAGGCGTCATAATCGCCCTTGTACTTGCGCAGCATCGCATCGGTGTGTTTCTGCAGGATCTTCTGGCAGGCGGAATTCATCGCCTTGACGCCCTTGACGCAGATCTTCTGGTGCTCCTCCTCATGCGCCTTGACCAGGGAAAAGCACTTGGATTTCTTATCTATGGCTTTGCTTAGGTAGATCTGGCCGGTGTAGCGGATCGACAGGGTGACCGAAGACAGGCCGACGGCTTTCTTGGTCTTCCCGTCCATATCCCATTCGAAACTGGCGTTCATCAGCTTCAAATCCGGCGAGTGCTTTCCGAACAGGACGCCTTTCTCCCCCTTCCTCATCTTTTGCAGCTTGGCATGATCAATGATCGTGACCTTCGCCTTGGCCTGAATATCGGTATCGATAATGTATTTGGTCTTAGCCATCGGGGCGCTCCGCAATAAAGGCCCAGCCGGGGCCGGTATGAATTGCTGCCATGCGACCCCCGGCGGCGGGCCATGCGAACCCGTAACCGCCGCCAAGGCCCGCTGATCAAATCTTAGCCCGGATGATTGGGCTGGCAAAGCGGACAGGCGCACGTCCGGGGGCACAGGTGGCCGTTCTGGCGGAACCGCCGCGACAGGCCCCGGTCCCAGGCTTTGAAGCGTCCGTGCCGGTCAGTCCGCCGGGTTCTGAACGGCGCCAGGCAGGAAAACCGGGCCGGGCCTCTGACCGCTCAGGCTCGCCTGCACGGCCTCCCGCAAGGCCTCGCTGCGGTCCAGCAGCTTGCGGAACTCCGTCTCGCGCAGTTCCAGCAGCACAGACGGAGCGATGGCGCGGGCCTGCGCCTGGGCTAAGCGGGCACCGGGGGTCAGCAACGCGGCATGGCCGAACATGTCGCCCCGCCCCAGCCGGGTCACCCGGCCTGCCCGCCTGAGCTCCAGCGCGCCGGAGGCGATGAAATAGACGCTCCCGCCGCCGCCCTGGTCCGGCAGCTGGCCACCCGCATTGACATGGACGGTCTTCAGGCTGCGCTGCAGCTGCCGGCGACTGCGCCGGTCCAGCGCTTCGAAAAAGGGAAGCCTGCGGATTAGCTCGGCGCGCTGAACCGCCACATCCAGCCGCGGACGGCTGTCCAGCTGCGCCCGGCGGGCAAGCAGGTCCTGCAGCAGGGCCGTCAGCACTTCGGTGCCGATCAGCCCGTCTTCATGCAGGGTCCGGTACTCGCGCTCCTCAAACCGCAGCGCCGCGCGCCGGATGAACAGACGCTCCAGCTCTTCGGCATAACCGGGATACTGCAGCCGCAGCCCCTCCAGGGCCGCCTCCAGCGCTTCCGACCGCCGGGCCAGCATCCCGTGCAGCAGCTGGGCCACGCGTTTGCCGTGGATCCGGCGGATGCGGCTGTCGACAAAGGCATCGAGGTCGCCAAGAATGACCCGCTGCGCCAGCATGTATTCAAACCGGTCCGCCGTCAGCCTGCCCAGCAGCACCGGCACCCGCAGGCGATTGTGCAGCGCCAGCGCCAGGCGGAAGCCGCGGCCATAGGCCAGCATGCCCCGCGCCCGCCTGCGGTAGCCGGAGCGGCCCTGGGTCCGGACTGCTTCGATCAGCCGGTCGGCGCCGGTGATCAGCTGCTCCGTCACGCGGGCGGAAATCAGCCGCTCCCGCAGCTGGCGCAGCGCCGCTTCGCGCTCCGCCGCCGCCAGCGAAATCAGCCCCAGCTTGACCCGGTCCTTATCCAGAATGCCGGTGGTTTCCTCCGCCGCCCGCACCGCCTCGTCCAGCCAGATACCGAACTGCTTGGCCTCGTCGCGCACGGTTTCATGGTTCAGCCGGTAGCTTTGGGTGACGCCGGCCACCTCTTCGCGCACGGTTTGCAGTGCGACTGCAACCGCCTGCTGCGACAGCGCCGCATCAAAGGCAGAGAGCCGGTCCAACCCGAGCCTGCTTACCACCCAGCGCAGGGTCGTGCCCTGAACCAGCAGGGTGAACAGGACAAAGCCGGTGGCGAGAATGCCAACAAGGCGCTTGGTCTCATGCGGGATCAGCGCGTTCTCGGTCACCGCCAGCGCCAGCGCCAGCGTCAGCGCCCCCCGCAGGCCGCCCCACAGGATGGCAGCGCGGTAGCTGCGGTCTATGGCGGGCGACAGCCGTAACCCGCTCAACGCCGGCATCATGACAAACAGGATCAGCGCGCGGGCCGCGATGGCGGCGGCGATCACCACCAGGATCAGGACGAAATCCGTCAGCCGGATTTCCTGCAGCAGGCGCGGGATGAACAGCGCCGCCAGCACAAAGATCATCGCTCCCGCCCAATGTGCCAACAGGTCCCAGCTCTCGCACAGCTTGGTCCAGGCCTGCGGCGTCAGCCGCCCCGGCGCCGCCAGGTGCAGCGACAGCCCCGCCGCGACCACCGCAATGACCCCGGAGGCGCCCAGCACCTGCTCGGCAATGACATAGGCCAGATAGGGCAAGGCAACCGAAACCGACAGCTGCGCCAGGATAAAATCCGCAAACAGGCTCATGACCCAGACCGCCGCCCTTGTTGCCAGCCAGCCGGTCAGCGCGCCGCCCAGGATCAGCATTGGAAAGCCCGCCAGCGCCTCCTGCATCGAGGGATCGGGAACGCCGACCATCACGAAGCCGAGGAACAGGCCAAACAGCGCAATTGCCGCCGCATCGTTCAGCAGGCTTTCGCCTTCGACGATCCGGGTCAGGCGCTGTGGCGCGGCAATCGAGCGGAAAATGCTGACCACCGCCGACGGGTCGGTGGTCGAGACGATGGAGCCGACCAGCAGGCAGGCGGTCAGCGGCAGGCTGCTCGCCCAGTGCAGCGAATAGCCCACCAGCCCGGTCGCCGCCACAACGGCGATCACCGCCAGAACGATGATGGGCACGCCGTCCCCGACCATCTCGCGCAGGTCCATTCCGATGGTGGCCTGGAACAGCAGGGTCGGCAGGAAAACATAGATAAAGATCTCGGCCTGGATCGGCAGCCCCAGGATTGCCTCCGCCACGGGGTTGAGCGCATCGGTCAGTTCGGTACGCAAAAAGAAGCTGGCGCCAAGGCCCAGCACGATGCCGATCATGGCAATGATGGCGCTGTATGGCAGCCGCAGCCGCGCGGCCAAAGGCTCCGCCGTGCCGATCAGGAAGAACAGCACGGCAATGAAGGAGATGACAACCCAGGTATCCATATCTGCCGATAGCGGTTTTCAGAAGGCGAAGGAACGCAATAGTGCAGCCCCACTGCCCGGCCGCATAAACCCGCCATTGCGGCGGCTTGGGAATTCGCAGCCAAATCCGGTGCTGTTGGGCAGCTGCGGCGCTCCGGCCCGTAAACCCGCTCAGGCCGCGCCGCTCAGGGACGCCCGCCAGACGCGGAAACGCCCCTGCCCCGTCACCTCCTGCACCAGGTTCTTCGCCTCGAACCAGGCAATGTTCCTTTGCACCGCGGCGCGGCTGGCGCAGCTCAGTTCTTCGGCCAGCGGGGCTGTTACCAGCGGCCAGCTGCGGAACACCTCGATCAATCGCGGCGGTGTGCGGCCCGACAGGGATTTGGCGCGGCTGCGAGCGTCGCTCTCCCACTGGTCCAGCTGATCCAGATGCCGCATTGCCCGGAGAACCCCCTGGTCCACCGCCTGCAGCCAGCGGTGCAGCCGCTCCTGCGGCTCGCCGCCGCCGCGCAGCCCCCCTGCCCCGCTCATCAGCACCGGCGCAAACAGGGCGCCGCCCTGCCCTTCGCCGGCCGACATGCGCGCAGCGATCACCGCGCCCTCCAGAACGTCGCCCTCTGGCCCGATCCCCGCCATCCGCCAGAGGTGAAAGGCAAAGCACGCGCGGACGATCGGATGCAGGGCGGATGCGGTTTTCATGATGGCATTCCACCCGGCGATCCTGCCGGACAAGGGATCTTCGCCCGGGGCGTCATGGCGGCCCAGAAACCCGGCGATATCCGCCCCCGGGCCGGGGCCGCCCGACAGGCGGCGGAACGCCCAGGCGGTGCGCTGCAGCGCCGCGGTATCATCGCCGGACGCGCTGACCCGCATCGCCTGCCACAGCCCCAGCCTGTCGGGGGAGATCCGGTCGCCGGACAGCCAGCTGAGCCCGGACGCCTCTGCAAGCGCCAGCCTGTGGCGCCAGCCTTCGGGCCCGCGCCGCAACCGCTCATCCAGCGCCCCGAACCGCGCCGCCGTCTGCGCCAGATGCAGCGCCTCCGCCGCCTGCGCCTGTTGCCACTTGGCGACCTGCGCCCGCTCATCCGGCTCGGCGCGCGGCAGCGGCGGCAGAAAGTCCGGCTCCTCCTCCGGCGGTCCGGGCAGGAACCACAGGTCCTCCTCCCCGGTTTCACCATCATAGGGGCCTTTTCCGGCATCTGTGCCGCTGCCTTTGGTTTCAGATAGGGTCCGGATCATATGTGCAAATTGTAGTCATTTTGCACATTACTCAAGCGATTTCGTCTTTCCCGGCTGGCTCTGCGCAGGGACAGCGCTCAGCGCCGGTGCACCCGCCCCTGCCGCACCGGCCGGAACAAGGAAACAAGGGGGACAGCTGGCAGCCCGGGCGAATGGTTGAAAATCGCACGCGTCTTCAAACCTCCGTTTAATAGAGATATATTCAATTGAAAATTGTTCCGGATCAGGCAAACTTGTGAACGATCGCGAATAGACAGCTTCAAGAATCCACCATGCCCTTCATCGGCTATGCCCGTGTCTCTACCGATGACCAATCCACCACTGCCCAGGCTGAAGATCTCCGGGCTGCGGGTTGCGCACGGGTGCATCAGGAACAGGCGTCCGGCGGCGATCGGACGCGACCGGTCCTGAACCGACTTTTTGAAACGCTCCGCCCAGGTGATACGTTGGTAGTCGTTCGACTGGACCGGCTTGCCCGTTCGCTCTCCCACTTGTTGGAGGTGATTGAGGGGCTGGAGGCCAAAGGCGTCCACTTTAAGTCCCTACGCGACCCGGTCGATACCTCCAGCCCACAGGGAAAATTCACCCTCCAGGTGCTGGGCGCCGCGGCAGAACTGGAACGCGCGCTGATCCGGGAGCGCACCTTGGTCGGTCTGAAATCGGCGCGGGCGAAGGGCCGGATCGGTGGCAATCCCGGACTACGCAGCAAGGACCCCACCGCCCTCCGAAAAGTACAGGCTGCCCGTGATGAGGCCCTGTTCCGGCGGCTGGAGGAAAGCGCGCAGGACTGGGTTCCTGAGGTGCGCCGCCTGCGGCCCGACCTGCCGTGGGACGACGTGGTTCGGATCATCAATGCCCGGCTTCCATCCGGCGCGCGGAAATGGTCTCGGGAAAGACTGATCCGCGCGGCGAAACGCTATGTCCGCGAAGGTTTCCTGGAAAGCCATGTCCTTGAGCGCGCCCGGCGCAGGGAGCCCGATGACCGGCTGATGACGATTGTTGCCGCCATTGCAGGCTCGGCTCCGGACATCACGCTGCAGCAGATTGCAGACCGGCTGGAGGCCATGCGCGAGCGGACACCGCGTGGGCGGGCAAAATGGTCTGTGTCTTCCGTCAAGATGCTGCTGGACCGCGCCAAGACCCAGGGCCTGATTCCGGCCGAGCGGCCCGAATAGGACGAGCCGCAAACACAGGATGCCCCCTGCCCTAGACCTTTGGAACCTGTCCTATCGAATTTGTTCCAAAAGAGATCTTACCGAAGGTTTTGGCTTCATAACTGTAGTTATATGCGGCAATTCGGTTGTGTTGGTAGCTAGGTGTTCAGTCCGGATATCTGGTGGATCGGATCGGCAATGAAACTGCCTGGTTCTAAAGTCCAGACTTTGCAGTTGTATTCGTAGGGCTTGAGCCCGCTAAGGCTCTTGAGCCTTTGGGCGAAGTTAAAAGCGGCCATGAAATCGGCGAAGAGGGTGAAAAGTTGATCGTGGCTGTCGCAGTGGGAGCGTTTGACGGTGGCGTCCTTGACTGTTCGGTTCATCCGCTCGACTTGACCATTTGTCTACGGATGGTGGGTTTGGTCTGCCGGTGCTCGCTCCCGTTCGCTTCGCACAACATGTCAAAGCGCATATGCTGGGAATTGATCGTGTTGTGGCTACGGTCTGGTCGGAGAACTAAACCCCGTTGTCGGTCAGGATCGCGTGGATTCGGTAAGGGATTACCTCGAACAGGTGTTCCAGGATTTCACATTCCGTCCGCTTGACGGCTTTCTCGACCAGTTGGGCGGCCGTTAAGTTGTTGGTCTTGCCGATAGCAATGAAGAGATGGAGCTTATCCTGGCGGTCTGTAATATCTGCGATGTCCATGTGAAAGAAGCCGATGGCGTAAAGATTAATGCACTGACGCTTGGGTTTGTCCCCCTACATCCGGTAGCCGTGAGATGCCATTCTGCTGAACGCAGTGGTGCAGCGCTGTCCGGGTCAGGTGCGGGATCGAGGGCTGGAAGGCATAAGACAATCATCCATAGGAAGGAGCGTGCGCCGCCGGAAAGCTACCACCATAGCCTCCTAAGCCTCGTTGAGAAAGGTCGAGCGAGGTTCAGTCGGATCGGTCTTGCGATCCTCGACCGTCTCGCACTTGTGCCAATTCGCGACCGTCTTCGGGTTGATATCGAGTACTCGGCTCAATGCCGCCGTCGAAGTTTGCGATCGTTTTATTGCAGCTCGGATAGGCGTGCTTAGTCGTGGCGCCGCTGTGACGAACTTGTCCCATAGTGCTTCCTTCTCTTCCACAGAATGGATCGCACCATCAAGCTGTGGGATTAAACACCTAGCTCAACAAAGTCGCTTTCAAGCGACCTGAACGCTTTCACGTGAGAGTGTACATATCGACTGAACTTACGTCACACCGCCTTTCCGGTTTACCCGGGTAAACCCTTTTGTGGACTTACCGTACCTGAGACAGAGTGGTTTAGCGGTTTTTAGTATCCACTCTCTGGAGCAAACCCTCCGGCTTCCAGCCGGAAGCGCTTTAGCGTGAAAGAATCCTGTTATGCACTTACCCTCCGGAAAATGAGCCGCAGCCGGGTCGAAGGCTCATTTTCCGGAGGGTAAGTGCATGCAATATGACACCGGCAAACACTGCGTTTTCTACCACCGCTACCATATCGTCTGGTCGACCAAATACCGCTACAAAGTGCTGCGCGGGGCATTGCGCCTGCGTGTGCACGACATCTGCCGCCAGGTTTGCGCTGAGAACGGGGTCGCCATCTTGCGCGGGGTGCTGTCGAGCGACCATGTGCATATGTTCGTGTCGGTACCGCCGAAACTCGCCATCTCCGATCTGGTGCGCAAGATGAAGGGCCGTTCGTCTTACCGGGTGCAACGGGAATTCCCCGCGATCCGCAGGCGCTACTGGGGCTGCCGGTTCTGGGGCCGCGGGTATTTTTCAACCACCAACGGCGCCATCACCGAAGACATCGTACTTCAGTACCTGGAAAATCACATTGCCGATCCTACCGGCGCCAGCCGGTAGTCGTTCAGTAGGCAAGGCAAACCGGAATATTATTGATGGTTTACCCGGGTAAACCATCAAGGGATGAACAGTTGCCCACTTTCTTGGTAAGGTTCTGGATCAACCGAACTGGATCGAAGCGGCCAGTTGCAGAACCGTTAGTAAGGCTTCGCAGATAGGCACCAGGAGATCGAATGTTCTTGTGCATTTGTGTCATAGCCAAAAGAGTCAAAGTCAAGCCTCCCTGCCCCAATTCCCGCTCGGCGCTGTCCAATACGTTTCGGCTCAACCCGAGCATTGGCGCGAGAAATCGCGACAACTGATGTAAATCTACCCAATTCCGTACTGGTGACTGTGCGAAACTTAAAGCCTCGGGACAAGCTGCTAAGACGTCAGCCATCGTGAGCGAAGGTACATCCTTGTGGCCTGTCTTAGTTTTTTTTGCTTTGCCAAGTGTTTCAGCTTCGACCTTGGACTCTTCAGATTCAATTTTTTTCTGTATTGATCTCTGATGGTGGCGGACATTTTGACTGTCATCGGGGGACAAAACTTCAGCCTCAAGCAGGTCTTCGCTACCAGACACGGACTCGGAGCAGGGCGGGGGAGGGGTATCATCCGAGGGTGTGAACCGCCCAATGAGGGCCTCCAGTTCAACACGGTTTAGGCGGCGGCGAAGAGCGAGGCGGATGATGTTGTCTTCTTCCGAACCAATGGGCCACTGTCGCCGCAGCGTGGAAAGGCGGTCGCGCAGCAGGCGGACGCGCACGGCCTCTTCTTCGGCCTCTGCCGCAAGCGCTGCGATCTCCCTAGCGCGTTCTAGAAGCGGACCCAGATCAAAGCCATAGGCCTGCAAAATGCTGCCGTCGCGGGCGCGGTGCACGTAGCGTTTGCCGTTGGGGGATTGAGTTCGGCGCAGAAGGCCGATCTCGAGCAACCGGGCAATCTGGCGTCGCATTGTGCGCTCTCCCATGCAATTGGCTCGCTCGCAAAGCTTTTCGTTCGAGGCAAACACCACCCAGGTGCCGGTTGCCCCGCGCTCGCGGACGAAAGAGACCAGTGCTTGCAGCAGGCTGAAATGCCGGTCCTTGAGGTTGAAGGTGTCCTTGGCTGCTTTGAGATTAGTGATCACGTCCCAAAACATTTGCCGTGGATCGCTGCCGTCCAGGCATGGGAGATCGGCCGGGGAAGGGACCCCGGTTGCCGGAATAAGCTTTTTAAATGCCATCTGCTCTTCACGAGGGACCTGGAAGCCACACCTTATCCTTCCTGTACCCTGCCTAACGGCAATTTTTGGCACAAGTTACCTGTCAACCGGATGGGTTGTTGTTGACAGTTCAGAAGAGAGCGGGGTACATCTTAGGTGCAAACATAGATGGGGCTCTCTGGGATTACGGTCTTGGGGAGCTTCTCTTTTTTGGTCTCCTGTATTGTGCCTCCTTGCTGGTGTTGCCTGTTATGCCTCGGGCGCCCTTTTCAGGACGCCTGTTCCTCTTGCCACTGCGCATGCAGGCGCAGCAGGGCTTCTTCTCCGTGCCGGTCAAGCCATTCAGAGAATTCCTGTTGTTTCGGGTGTGTCCGCAGAATGGTGCGTCCTCCGGTCGTAAGAACCTCTCCAATCTTGGCGCCGCCTTCCGGTGCGCGCACGGCCCGTGCCGGTTTCGGGGCAGGGGCTTCGGGCTTCTTAGGCGCCAGTTGCGCCTCCACTCTCCGGGCAAAAGCGTCGAACCGCTTGGCCGACTCCAGCTTGGCATCTGCCTCGGTCACCGGCACAGTGGCCGGGTCGATTTCATGCTCCAGTACTTTCTCCGCCAGCGCGTGCCAACGTTTCCAGCCAACACCCGGTGCTTCGCCAATCCACTCGATCACATTGCGCGGGATCGCCTGGCGCACCTTGCGCATGTGCGACAGGTGGCTCTTGCTTACCGCTAGCGCTTCGCGGATCACCGCCGGGGCGTATCCGGCTTCTTCTAGGTCACCCGCAAACACGGCCTTTTCGATGAAGGAAGGATCCTTACGGTGGTTGTTCTCCTGGCCCTGGGCAAGGATCGCTTCCTCATCCGACAGGGTGCGCACCAGTGCTTTGACCGGGATACCCAGCTGCTTGATCGCGGCGAGGCGGCGGCGGCCGTAGACGACCTGGTAGCGCCCGCTCAGCCGCGGATGCGGCCGGAGCAGGATCGGCACTTGCTGGCCGTGCTGGCCGATGCTTTGCTTCAGCTCCTCTAGATCGTTACCGTCCAGCTGGAACCGGTCGCGCATGCCGGTATCCTCGATCTGCTCCGGATCGATCTCCTGCACGCTGCGCTGCGCTGTTGATCGGATGTCATTTTCCAGGGCTGCTACGGGACCGCGGCGGAAGGCTTGGGGAATGGGCGCCTCGCGGGCGGCTTCGACAGGATCGCGTTCAGCCGGGGCGGCCGCTTCCTCAGCCTCGGCGCCGAATTCGGCCATCAGCCCTTCAAAGACGTTTTTGCGCGCCATCAGCTTCTCCCCCAGGCCGCTTGCACAGCGGTTTCGAATTCATCCGCCACGTGGTTTACTGATTCCATCGCTCGCTCCAGCGTGGCGCGGTTCATTTCGGCTCTATTGGCCTCGTAGAGTGTTTTTTGTGACAGGCCCGCATCGGAAACTGCAGTGGACTTCAGGAACGGTTCCGTCATCAGCCGCTGCCCGAAATGCATCCGGAGGAATGATGCCATCTGCGATTGCGGCATGTCCGAAGGTTCGTAGCGGCACAGGAGATAACGCTGGAAATCATAGTCCAGCCGCTGATCGTTGCGCTGCACCACTTTTAGAAGTGAGGTGGCCATTGTGAGATACTGGCTGAGGCTGGCCACGTCGATCATATTCGGGATCACGGTAATCAAAAGGCCGGTGGCAGCCACTAGCGCCGACATGGTGAGAAAGCCCAGCTGCGGCGGACAGTCGATGAACACGACGTCATAGCGGTCCTCGACCTGGTCGATCGCCGCCTTCAGCCGAAGGTAGAAGGGCGGCTGTATGCCCTTACGAATCGCATGTGGGGTCTCTGTCTCGTATTCCGACAGGATCAGTCCGCCAGGCGCCAGGTCGAGGTTCTGGAAGTAGGTTTTTCGGACCACATCTTCCATCGGGGCCGGATCCTGGTACCGCACGGCGTCATAGATTGTGCCGGAATCTGTCAGATCGAGTTCGGGGTGGAGACCCAGCATGGTGGTAAGCGACGCCTGCGGGTCCATGTCAACTGCCAGGACCCTATACCCCTTTAGCGCGAAACGCTGCGCAAGGTGAACGGCACTGGTTGTCTTGGCCGAGCCGCCTTTGAAGGTCGAAACCGCAATCACCTGCAAATGGTCGCTGCCTACCCGGCCGGGCAGGAACTGCAGCGGGTCCTTTGCTGTCCGCGCCATCGCTAGGCGGATGTCCTGAATGTTTTTACCGGTGTAGAGCCTGTGCCCGCGCCCGTCTGTATTCACATCGGGAATCTTGCCGTCGAAATGCAGCTTGCGCAGATGTGACTGGCTTAGACCGAGCAGCGTGGCCACTTCACCCGAAGTGAACGGTCTAAGCTCTTTCTTCGCTTCCGGAGCGAAGACGTTGCGCATATGCTTGTCCAAGGACTGGCGCAGCCGAGCTTCATCCTTAAGCAGATCGTCAAAGACATCTGCCCCTGGCGGCATCCCGATAGCGGGTTCGATTTGTGCCGTCATTCACTGCTCCTTGTCCGGCCGTCTTTACCGCGGCTCTTCCGTAACGCCGAACGGCCGCTAAGCAGCTTTGTGCGTTACAGTTTCCGTGATGCCACCAAATACCCGCTCCTTGCAAGAGATTTCCATGTAGTGATAATTGTAGTCATGTAAGCGCCTACCGCTATATCTAGTATTGTCGCGCAGCCGAGTATTATTAACGTGTTGAAAGATATTAACTTTTTTACATCTTCAGGCGGGGTGGAGGCTGCCTCCACTTGAAAACTGACGAGTACGGTATAGCGGGGCACAGCGTTGGCGCGGGCCGCTTGCCTAGAAAACACTCCTTAAGCGATTCTCCTGGAGACTGCAGCAAGGACCAAAAGCTACGGCTACTAAACGCATACTGGATGAACGCTTCCATAACGCGTTCAAACCACGTGGCCGCACCTAAGAGCTTCCACCGCTCTCCGACTACATCACCATTTTATTGGTCTAAGCGCCTTTGGCTGGACGCTACTAGCCGCTTCAGGATGCCCGTACATGAGTTCATCTCAATCAACCACTGGCAGGGCAAACAGAGCGGAACTTGACGAAAACAAGATAGCGGTCTGACCAGTAGAATACTGAACTATCTGAAACGAAAGCCGGACTGGACGCTTCTTTCACTGGCCACCTGAGTAATACAGCCGACTAACAGAAGCGGCCAGCGTTCTTAGGCCTCTTCGTCCAGATTCAACCAGTATCGCGTAAAACGGCGTTCACCGGTCCGGTTGAGCGCACCCTTTTCAACGAGATCCTGCAGATCCCGGGTTGCTGTTGCCCTCGATGTGCCGGTGATCTTGAGATAATTCTCAGCGCTCAGCCCGCCTTTGAATCCTTCGGGGCCTTCTCTGAACATCCGCGTAATTGCCTTGGCTTGCCGGTCGTTCAAATGGTCCCGGAGCCTGTCGTAGAAGCGCGCCTTACCGATGAAGAACCCGACCCGGTCGAGTGTGACCTGCTGAGCCTTCAGCACAATCTCAGCGAACCAGACAAGCCAGGCTGTCACATCAAGCGTTTTTTGGTGCACTTCGAGCTGGTCGTAATAGGTTCTCCTTTCCCTTTCTATGGTGAAGGCAAGGGCAATGAGGCTTGGTTGACCAAGGTTCTGCGCCAAAGATTTTTCGGCCAGGGCGCGGCCCAAGCGGCCGTTCCCGTCTTCGAAAGGGTGAATGCTCTCGAAGTAAAGATGGCTCAGCCCGGCCCGGGTCAGGGCAGGGAGCGGCTCAGGAGCGCCCGGCCCGGTGGTATTGAACCAGCCAACATAGCGTTCCATCTCGCGCAGGACCTGACCCGAAGGCGGGGCTTCGAAGTGTACTGTAGGCCGGTCAAGGCGGCCGGAGACGATTTGCATTGCTTCCGCGTGCCGCCTGTAGCCGCCGATGGCTTCAAGACGGCGGTCGTGGGACAGGAGCATATGGTGCCAGCGAAACAGTGTTTCGTGAGAAAGCGGGCCTGCAAAGCTGGAATAGACGTCCACCATCATCTCGGCGACACCTTGCTCCCGCGGCTTTGCCGGGTAGCTGTCAGGCGCCAGCCCCAGATGGCGGCGCAGCGAAGACTGAACGCTGAGCCGATCCAGGATCTCACCTTCGATGGCACTGGTTTGCATTGCCTCATCGCTGAGTAGCTCGATACGGAGTTGCTCGCGTTCAGAGTGGCTGACATGATGCACGGCTCCGAGAATCTCGCCGGAAGACAGCAGAAATTGCCGTTCCAGTGGCTCGAGAGCCGAGGCATCATATCGAAAGCCTGGCCACCCGGGCATTTTCCAATTCCATGGCATGAGGTATAGAGATCCTTTCTATAGCTCAATTATTGTCACATTTTGATCTATAGAGGTCAACGCTATCGATCAACGGGTCCGTTGCATTAACCATCGGGATGTCGGAGACATCGTTGCCCCAGGCTGAGGAGTGAGCGATGTCCCGGCGCAATCCGTTCAAGCGGCACAGGTTTCCGCGCGAGGTCATCCTGTTGGCGGTGCGCTGGTACTGCCGCTACCCGCTTTCGTGCCGGGACGTGCGGGATATGCTTGCCGAGCGGGGTGTTGCTGTTGATGCCTCGACGGTTCACCGATGGGTGCGAGAGTTTGGCCCCGAAATCCGGAAACGGGCCCAAGCCCGACACCGCTCCTGGCGCGGGCTGCAATGGCATGTCGATGAGACCTACCTTCGTGTGGGCGGGCGCTGGCGTTACCTTTGGAGGGCCGTGGATCAGTTCGGCCAGCTGATCGATTTCCGCCTGACGGCGCGGCGGGATGCCAAGGCAGCAAGGGCATTTCTGCGTCAGGCGCAAGACACCGTTCGGTGTTATCAGCCGCTTACAATCGTCACCGACAAGGCGCACAGCTATGCAAAGGTGATCGGCGAGATCAACGGCCGGCTCGGGCCTGATAATGCTATCCGCCACGTTAACCGCAAGTATTTAAACAATAGAATCGAGAGTGATCATGCCGCACTGAAGCAGCGATTGCGCACCATGCGCGGGTTCCAGACACTGGCCGGAGCGAAGGCCGCGCTCGCTGGCATCGAAACTTTCCGCACCATTCGAAAAGGCCAATTCGAGAATTGTGAAACCGGGGTGATCAACGAGATCGCCTTCATCGCCAAACTGTTCCAGGAGGCTGCGTGATAGGCGAGAAAAGCCGACGACAAACACAGCCCTCTGCTGTTAATGCAACGGACCCCTTAATAGTGGCCTCTTGAAATGTACGTCAATCTGACGTACATGTGGATCCATGTAACAGGAGGCGGCTATGCTTGGTTTCCACGACACCACCCGCGCCATAGATGAGCGCAACGAAGCCCGGATGAACTTCCGGACCAAGCCGCGTATTAAAAACGCGATCCAGCAGGCTGCGGCCCTGTCCGGTGTGGACGACTCTGTCTTCACGATGAATGCAGCTTACCAGGCTGCCCTGGCAACGATTTCGGCTCATGAGCGCACTGTGTTGCAGCCGGTCGATCATGAAGCATTTTTCACGGCTCTGGACGCGCCTGCAGCGCCCACTGAAGCATTGGCTGCGGCTTTCCGCAGGCACAGACAAACCGTTACCTCAAAATAATGGCTGCAACAGAGTCCGCTGGCAGCGTCATCGAGCCGTTCGATCCTTCCAAGCACGATCGAACGGCCTTTTCTTGCGGCGTGGAGCAGGTTGACAATTACTTCCAGAAGACCGCGAACAAACTCGCTAAGGTGGACAATGTCCGGCTTTTTGTCATGTCCGCGAGTGACGGCAGCGTGATTGGCTTTTACGCCCTCAATGCGCATGCAGTGCACTACGGAGATCTGCCTTCGAAATTTGCCCGTTCCCGGCCCGCACACGGCAACATTCCGGCGGCCTATATATCGATGATTGGCCGTGATCAGAATTTCCGGGGCGGGGGCTATGGGGGGGATCTGCTCGTCGATGCGTTACGCCGGATTGCCGCTGCAGCTGATGCTATCGGTGTGGCAATCGTCATGCTCGACGTTCTTGACTGCGGGAATCCTGACCGGGTTGCGCGGCGCAAGGCGCTTTATGAAAGCTATGGGTTTCAGTCGCTGTCCTCGAACCCGTTGCGGATGTTCTTGCCTGTAAGTGTCGTTCGTAAACTGATCGCGGAATAATCGGCCCAAGTTCGCCAGTGCCCTCACTGCGCGGTCGGCTTCGAGGAAAACCTCACCACGACGGCCTCCTGTTCCTGACGGTCTGCTTGGCTACGAAGTCCTTATAGTGGAGGTACTCGCCGGGCAGCGCACAGAGATTTTTGGGGGCGAGCTATTCGGGTCGTGCGAGATGTTTCGAAGGTGGGCGGTTGACGGCCACCACCTCGTCTGGGCGTCGGACTTCACTTTGAAACAGAAGAAATCCGCGCGGGGCGCGCGGATTGCATGGTCCAGGCGTCAGGGCAGGGGATCGGCGGGCTGCGCCCGCTCAACCCAGCCCCGGCATGTTTCATTGAACTTTGTCCGCCCGCATCCTGGGCCAGGCCGGTCAAGGGGCAAGCGCCGCGCATTGCGCGGCGGCTCCTGGAGGCCCGTGTCCTCGGCTTTGCCTGCGGGCCGCGCCAGCCTCCATCCGCCCCCGTGACAGTCCCGGCCCAGGCCGCTGGCAGGGCTTCGCCCTCCCCGCTCTGCCAGCCGAAAGACACGGGGTCTTTCAGCAGTCAGTGCAGAGAGGCCGCGCCCATTGGCGGAAGGAGGGCACCAAGCCCCAACGCCCCATCAAAAGGAGGCCGAAATGGCACAATATCAATGCAATACCTGCGGCGCAGAGGCAGAACAGGAGCAAGGTGCAGCGGAATGCTGTCCGCATTGCGCAGCGGGGAACGTCGTTAACCCGAAACTGCAGGCGGCTGAAACCGCCAAGGCAAACGACGCTTTCCGGGCCCAGGCACCTCTTGGCGGGCATCCGGTTTATCAGGGCCGTGTTGTGGCCACCCGGGGTGTTTCCGCCGAGGGGCCGGAGTTTGTCACCCGCGCGCTTCTTGAAACCGCTGCTTTTGATAATTTCACCGAGGACAACGATCCCTACGGAGATCACTCCATGGGTGCAGTTCAGGTCTTCGGCAAGATCGTGTGGTGGAAACTTGACCTGTATGACGCGGATTACCGTTACGGGGCAGATGAACCGCTGGACCACAAGAACACCCGCCGCGTTCTGACGCTGCTTTTGCCAAGCGAATATTGACACCGGCGCGGCCCTTCGGGGCCGCGATCCGGCTGGTTTGTCACGCGCCGGGAAGGAGGTGAGAACTATCAGAAAGTTTTTGAAACACGCCCGGATCGATGAGGCTTGGGCGTTTCTCGGGAAGGGCGGTATTTTTGGCATCGGCCGCCGCTTCTTGATCCAGCACAGAACAGTATGAGCTCTCACGCTTCCGGCGCATCAATTGCAGGAAGGTTCAGGAATGCCCAAAAAGCCAAGCAGCGAAAGCACGGAGGCAAGAGTGCTACCCGCACCCGCTTGCGAATTCTGCGGCCATCTCAGCGATGCAGCGCCAGCCACCGGTTTCATCCATTGCCTGAACTCGTGAAGGGTGACATCAGAAAGGAGAGTTTGTTTGGCGGTTCACAAGTAAACAGTGCGCTGCCGTGCAGCGGGCAATGGTAAACGAAAGATCACTTGCTAGGGAAAGCCAAAGGCTGCGGCGGTTTCAGCCAAAGAATATCGGCCAGTTATGGGCCGCTCTGCGCCGGTGGGGCAGGGGACAAATAAGATCGGGACAGGAATTTATTATGAAAAAGAACATCCACCGCGTTTGGCGGGCGGCACAGCTCTATATAGGGTTTCACCGCGACCCGTCCGGACAGAAGCGCGATACTGCGAAGGTGTGGCCGCCGAAGAATGCAAACGCGACCCTGCATTCCGACCCGGAGGAGCAGGAAGCTTTTGTGGTCCTCAAAGCTGCGGACCCCAAAGATCCGAGAGACGTTCAGATCAAGCTTCGCCCGGACCATATCGTGCTGCGCCGCGATCCCGGCGCGGGTTGGGAAGGCATCGTGGTTGAGGAAACCGGTCTGTCCGTTCAGGTCAATGAGACGTGGATCCGCATCCGAGCGGATGGATCTGTTTCCCGCGAAGCCGAGGGGGATACAACCTACCTGGAAGCAGATGGCGCAGTTCTGAAGAAAACGAAGTTTGCCGAGGCGATGGTGTCGGGTGACGGGGTGGAACTGACCCGCAGAACAGATACAACGATTGCCGCAATCCGGCACGATGGGGTGATAGCAAAAAGCCGCGATTCCGGGCAGATTTCAAAGGACTAGTCTCCCCTGGTTTCCTTGCGGTGGAAGGAAGCACCTGGCCCAGCAGATGCAGGGCCTTTTTTTGGCCGGTTCAGCAGATGGCCGCACCGCCGCTTGAAGCGGAGGTGGCAAAGGAGCGATTTGAACCGCGCTGCTCTGCGTTTTTTTGAAACTGCAGGCGGTATCTTGCTTTCGGGATTGATGTCCTAAGCGGCGGAAGGTACCACAACCTCCGGTGGTGGTGGCGCGCAAGGGCAGGGGCCTTCATGAGAGAATATCTTTTCGTGAACCTTTCTGATCCATCCCGTAACCCTTTTTTACGCCTTGTTTTTTCCAACCACCGCTGCCCCGGAGCTTGTGTCCGGTTCTCCCTGATGAGGGTTCGGCGAACGGAACAAGACGTATTCAAATATCACAGCCGCGCCCGATGTGATTGCTAACCCGCAGCAGAACCCGCCGAGTGCCATTTGACGGCCAGGATCCCTCAAGGGGGCGAGCGCGGCGAGGAAGGACTGAATATTGAAAACCATAGTCATAACAAACAACAAGGGCGGCACCGGCAAGACGACCGTAGCCACACAGCTTGCCTATTCTTTGATGCTGACGGGATATTCCACGGTGGCGGTTGATTTGGACAGCCAGTGTAATCTCACGACGGCGTTGCCACGTCAGCGCGTGGCCGGCAATGCGCTCGATTTGGTGGAGGCGGGGGAGCCGCCTGAGTTCACGGCCACCCCCCGTGAACTGGTGCTGATCGAGGGGCATGCCGACATGCCGGTCGTCCGGGACGATACCATATTGCGCAACACGGCCGGAGCGCTGCAAGCGCTGAAAGGGGCGGACTTCTGTATCATCGACACACCGCCGACCTACAGCGCAACCGTCTATGGGGCGATGCTGGCAGCCGATTACATTCTTGCGCCCATTGAACTGAAGCGGTTTTCCGTGGACGGGATCAAGACCGTGCTGAAAGCTCTGGTCGAAGTCCGGGAGATCAACCCGGATGTGAAGTTCCTGGGGCTGCTGCCGTCCCGTTTTGACGCGGTGAAGGAGATGGAGCGCGAGTCCCTGCGGGTCATGGCGGCGGAGTTTCCGCAGCTCATCATTCCGCACGCGATCCGGAACCGGACAGCCTATGAAAAGGCCGAGGCGGAAGGCATACCGGTCAGTGAAGTTTCAACCAGAAGCGGCCGGGAGGCCGCGGCCGAGTTTCAGGCTTTTTTTGAATGGTTCCTTGAAAATGTGGAGGCTGGCACATGAGCGGCGGCGGTTCCAACTCCCGGGTCAACAGGTCCATGTTGTCTTCGCTGAAGGAGGCAGGTGCCCTCAATGACCTGATGCGAACGCCCCGGAAAGCAGGTAAAGCGGGCCCGCGTGATATCCCTCTCGATTTAATCGAACCGGATCCGGAGCAGCCGCGCAAACATTTTGACGAGGAAAAACTGGCGTCCCTGGCGGACAGCATCAGCGTGCAAGGCGTCCTGCAGCCAATCACCGTCCAGCCGCTCAACGGCGATGGCAGGCATTTGATCATCATGGGGGAGCGGCGCTACCGCGCCGCGAAACGGGCAGGTCTGCAATCGATCCCGGCAATTGAACGGGAAATGACCGCAGAACTGCGCATGGCGCAGCTCACCGAGAATGTGCAGCGCGATGGCCTCACCACTTTTGAAATCGCCAGTGCCGTGTCAGCCATGCGCGAAGCGGGCAAGTCCCGGGGCGACATCGCCAGCGCGCTAGGGTGGGGAGAAAGCGAAGTCTCGCGGTTTGCGGCTGTCCTTGGCATGCCTGAGCCGCTGCAGCAGCTGGCGGAACGGGATGTCCCGGTCCGGGCTTTGTCCGACCTTTATGCGCTTTGGAAGAAGAACCCTGACGAGGTGGGGGAATTTGTGCAAACTTCCGACGCGGGGAATGTTTCTCGGGTGACTGTCGCGAGACTGCGTTCCAGATTGACGCAAGACGCTACAGATGCTGCCAGGGGTCCCCGCACCGCGGAAGACGCAGCAGGCGGGTGCAGCGATCAAACGCAGTCCGTTGAAATGCAAACCGGTGGCGACACGGCTGCCGGGCAGGCTGCATCCTTGGACCAAGGCGGAACTGTCAAAGCGCCGGAGGTGCAAAGCGTGGCTGGCACCCAGAATGTTCAGGCGGGCAGGGGGGCTGCCATCGTCTGCAGGCACGGCAGAGCTACTGGCCGACTTCTGACGGACCAGCTTGCCTCCAACTCGAAATCCATCCTGGTGAGTTTTGAAAACGGGAGCCGGGTGGAGGAGGTCCTGTTGTCGGAGCTGGAACTGATCGAGGTCGTCGCGCTGTAGAAGCTCAGGCATGTCTTTCCCGGAAGCGGGCCGCTTGTGTGTATGCCAGGCGGTTTGACCGGGCACGAAGGCCGCTGCAGTTCCAGGCATTGAGTAACGCGCTGCCCGGAGGGTGGCGCGTTTTCGTTTTGAGAAATGTGGTCCGGGACCACATTGTCAGGACCTGCGGTGCAATCAGCTTTGACCATTCGCCATTTCTGCCAGTTGCGGCGGCGGCAGCCAGGGTCTCCCTCTTCGTGCTACTGGCTGCACTGCGGGGGGCGGCGGACCGCATTTGAGTATCCCGCCGGGGTCCGGGGGCCCAAACTTTTCCAACGCCGCAGCTGAATTCTTTGGAATGCCCTGGATGGCAGGAGTGAAGTGGCCTGGCCATCCCACCTCGGTTCCGGTGCCAAACACGTGATCCGGGACTACATTTCCTTGGCGGGAGCACCCAGCGGATAGCCCGCCGCCGGAAGCACCTCACCGCCCTGCGGGCGGTGAGGTTAAGCCTGTCGCTGACCGGGGGTGCCACGCAAAGTGTGGTCCGGGACCACAAATCCGCTTTCCTATAGCGCGAATGCAGGATAGGCGTATCGCCAGCAAATACTTTACCTTAGATTGAAATGCCGACACAAAAGAAAGCCGCGATGGCCTATTTACCCCCAACCCGCCATGCCCAGCTTGCAGCCGTTGCAGAGGCCAAGGGGCAAACAGTTTCGGCCTTTCTGGGTCAGCTCATCGATATCGTTCTGGGAGAAGAGGAGGGCCCGGCAGAGCCTCCACAGCTGTCCTCGCGGTCCCGCCGCGAGGGCAAGGTCACCGTCCGCCTGGCCTCTGATGCCCGTGAAGCGCTGTCCGAGGAAGCAGTGCGGGCCGGAGTCACACCGTCCACCTGGGCGGGCAATCTACTGACCGCGCGGCTTTGTGCAGCCCCTCAGCCGACGGCCCGCGACCGCCGCCGTTTCATGTCAGGGCTGCGGCAGATACACGGCTTGGCCACAAACGTGAACCAGATCGCATATGCGATGAACCGCGGGGTCTTTACCGGGGACGGGTACGCCCCAACCCGGAATGAAGTGGCGCAGCTGCGCGGTGAGGTGGCGGAGCTGCGGCAGCAGGTGCGAGACTTCGCCCGGGGGCGGCTGGCGTTTCAGCTCGGTCTTGAGGAAGAGGAGCTGGCGGATTGAGCGACTTCAAGGACACCTACGGGTTTCAGGACTGCTGGCCGCCCCGGAAGGGCCGCATGGTGCGGAATGCGGCATCCGGCTTTTTTGTTGCGGAGACTGAGAGGGACAGTAGCTCTCAGCAGTCCAAGGCGAGCGTGAAAACAGACCGGGCGACGTTATCTGCCCGTGGCGGGCCGACGATTTCTGCGGCTGACAAGGCGCGGCTGGCGCGGGTGGTCCAAGGCACGACGGAGGTCATGGTGAAGGTGACCAAGCCAGCCAAGACTGACAAGCACGGGAACCCGATCAAGGTCACGCGGGGAACCGAGGCGAGGCGCGTTGCGGAGCACATCAACTACATCAGCCGGAACGGCAAGCTGGAGGTAGAGACGTCCGCTGGCGAGGTGCTGAAGGGCAAGCAGACCACTTCAGAGCTATACCGGGACTGGATCGAGAAGCATGATGATGCGCGGGCCGCAGGCATGGCGTCGGACCGCACAAGGATCACCACCAGCATTCTTTTTTCAATGCCGGGCAATACAAATGCCACCGGTGTGAACGATGCGGTGCGGGCGCTGGCGGAACAGGAATTCGGCGGCCGCCACGACTACGCCATGGCGCTCCATACGGACACCCCGCATCCGCATGTGCACCTGACGGTGCGTACGGTTGGGCATGATGGCGTGAAACTCAACTTGCGGAAAGCTGATTTGCAGCATCTGCGCGATACCTTTGCGGAGAAACTGCGCCAGCGCGGCATCGAGGCGGAATCCACCCCGCGGCATGCCCGCGGCAAGACTCGTCGGGGCGAAAGCTCACCGGTCTACAAGATCCGCCAGCGCGGCGGGAAGCCCTTTATCGATGCGAAAAAGCGCAATGAGGTGCGCCGGGATCTGGAGCGCAACAACGGTGTGCTTCCAACCCATGCCTGGGACGCGGCAATTGCTGATCGCCGCAACAGGGTCATGCGGACCTATACGGGAGCCGCCCGGATACTGGCGCAATCCGATGATCCCGCGGACCGGGTCTTGGCACAGGAGACCGGGCGATTTACCGCCCGGCTAACGGAGGTCGCCACGCAGCGGGCAGAGATCGCAAGATCATTGGAGGCGGTGCCGTCGCCTAGCCGAACTGGCGGTACAACCGTCAATCGTGATGCGGACCAATCCACGGAGCCAGGGCGCGGATATCCAGGCCGCTCGCGGCCGGGCAGGGGGCGTGAACGGTAACGCCCCGCAGGAAAGAGGTTGAAGATGTATGCACGGGCTAGTTCAGGCCAGTCACTCTAATGAAAACTGCTTTCAGCCGCTGTGATGACTAAGGACAGCCAGTCCCGACGATGGCAGCTGTCAGACCTTTTCAAATCTAACACCAAGCACTTCATGGCACACACCGGACTTTCAATGCCGGAAGTTTGATGGGCGAGATGCCGGACTTTGCTGCCATTGCCCTTCCAGATGTTTGCTGACGCAGCATTCTATTGCAGATGCGGCACGCTCATCGCCGCGATGCAGCCGATGTCGCCAGACCGGTCCTTCATTGTCAGCCTGAGCCGCGAAATTCGAACCGCCCTTCCGCCGCTGCCACATTGATGCATTGCGGTGTTTACGTTTAACAAAACCCAACAGCAGAATAGAGTTCTTCACGACCACACCGGGAAGCGCCGCGAACACCAGTATGCTGGGCATCGGCAAATCCGTCCGACCTGCGCGAGATCTTGGAACTTAGAAGGCAACGTTGCCGCTGACATCGCGGCGGTTTTTTGCAGCGGGTGTTCTTAACCGAATGTACGACTGCTGAGCGCCGCGGGGATGTCTGCGGGCCCATAGCTGAGTGTGGCAAACTAACGTTCGCATAATTTAGGGCTATTTTGAACATTCAGCTGCTGTTCATTGGCGCCCTTGAGACGGGTGTCCTGACCACGGTTCAGGGCAGAAAATCACTCAGCTTGACTCATTCGAGCAATTTATACTAGTGTTCGAATAATTAGAATTCAAAACCGCATAGTAGAATTTAGGGAGGAGACCTAATGAAACCCCTGCTAGCATCCACCGCGGCGGCACTCTGCTTGGCAGCCGCGACAAGCGCGAGCGCCGACACAACGCTGATACTGGGAGAAGCCGGCCCGAATCGGGGTGCCCGGGCCGCAGCATTGCAGTCCTTTGCCGACGACGTAACAGCCCGTACCAACGGCGAAGTAAATATCGACATTCAATGGGGGGGAGCGCTGTTTAAGGCCAATGCGGCCGCACAATCCATTGCGGACGGAGTGGCTGACCTCGGCACGGTCATCGCAGTGTATTTCCCGCAGGAAATGCTGAGCTACAGCTTCGCCGACCTGCCGATGCGCAATGAGGATGCCTGGGTCGGAATGCGCGCGACGGACGAGTTGATGAGGACCTCCGACGCGATCACGAAAAGCCTGGCGGACCAGAACCTCGTATACATCGGCACTTTCACAACCTCGGCAGTGAACATCGCGTGCAAGGACGTGGCAATTCGCACGGTCGAGGATATTGCCGGTCTGAAAGTCCGTGGCGTCGGCGCATATGGCGACACCTTCCGCGATTTTGGTGCAAACATGGTCGCGATGCCGATCTACGATGCCTATCAGGGTCTCGACACCGGGTTGCTGGATTGTTCGCAAGGCTACTCCTACGCCGTTGCCGCGCTGAAACAACAGGAAGTCATGACCAGCTATACCCTGCTCAATTGGGGTCAGGTCGGTGCCTTGGGGATCTTCATGAACAAGGATGTGTACGATTCCCTCGACACCGAGACCCAGTCCGCGATGGCTGATGCTGGTATCGCGATGGCTGACAAGCTGGGTGAACTGATTACCGCGGCCAATGACGCGGCCCTTGAGACAATGAAGGACGGCGGTGTCGAGGTCGTCGACTTGCCAGCGGAAGAGCGCGACAAGCTGGTTCAGCAAGGTAAGCAATACGTTGATGAGTGGGTCGAACGTGCGAATGCGGCGGGGCTCGACGGCACGTCGCTGTTGGAACAATACCGCACGCTTCTGGAAAAATATGCCGAAGAGCGTGACAGCCAAGGCTATCCCTGGGCGCGCGGCTGAGACCAGCTGCACATATCTCCGCGGCGCAAGACCGGCGCCGCGGCACTTCCCTTCATACTATTTCGACGGAGTTGACCGATGTTGCGTCGCGTTGAAAAGCTATTGCTTGACCTGGCGGTTGTCGCCGTTGTCGGCCTTGGCGTGTTGATCACAGGCAGCGTATTTCTGCGGGCCGCATTCAATTCCGGTATTCCGGACACTATTGTGATCGTGCGCGAACTGATGGTCGCCGCGATCGTTTTGCCCCTGGCAGTGGCGACACTGGACCGGGCGCATATCGTGGTGGAGTTCCTCAGCAAAATGATGCCCCTCCGCGTGCAGGACTGGCTGCTCGTCGGTGGAAGCGCCTTTGGTCTCTTTGCCCTCTCCCCCCTGATCTACGCGGGTTGGCGCGAGGTTGCCCATACCGTCGAAAGCGGCGCCTTCTTCTTTGGTCAACTCAACCTGCCGAAATGGCCGGGCCGGGTGGTTTTCCTTGTCGGGATTTCCTTCTGCTGGCTTCGGCTGCTGCTAATGGTGATCGGCGACATTCGCACGATCCGCGCCGGTGGCAGTGTGGTTTCCCCGGCTCATGAACATGAGGAGAGTGTCTGATGGACGGCACCGTCATCGGCATCGTCGCCTTCGCCTGTGTCATCGGTTTGCTTGCGGTCAGGGTGCCCATCGCCTTTGCACTTGCCGGAGTCGCCACGGTTGGCACCTTTGTCATCTTTGCGTTTCGCACCGGCGCCTTTGCACCTGAACGGGCGTTAAAACCCACGACGTCATTGGTTTTTTCCAATTCTTTCGACCTGATCCATTCCTACGACCTGTCCATGATCCCGCTGTTCATCGCGCTTGGCCATATCGCCTATCGCGCCGAGATCACGACGAAGATCTATCAAGCTGCCCGCGTGTGGCTGGCGAGTGTGCCCGGTGGTGTCGCGATGGCCTCGGTTGTAGGCTGCGGCGGGTTCTCCGCGATCACCGGATCGTCCATCGCCTGTGCCTCCACCATGGGGCGGATCTGTTCGCCAGAGATGCTGCGCATGGGCTATGACAAGCGACTTGCCACGGCCAGCGTCGCTGCGGGCGGGACCCTCGGGTCGCTCATCCCGCCTTCTGTCCTGTTCATCATCTACGGGATTTTCACCGAAACCTCGATCAGCGCCTTGTTCCTCGCAGGCATTCTGCCTGGCCTCATCTCATTGCTGGGTTTCGTTCTGGTCATCTTCGTCTGGGTGCGCCGGACACCAGAAGCGGCGCCGAGGTTCGAAGGGCAGATCACGATGCGGGACCGGGGCCGGGCCGCGTTGGACTCCTGGCCCGCGATTGGCCTCTTCGTTATCATTGTTGGCGGTATCTATGGCGGCATCTTCACGGCGACCGAGGCGGCTGCGGTCTGCGTTTCCGCAGCAGTCGCTATCGGTTTCGCGCAAGGCAAGCTGGATCTCCGAGGGGTGATCGAATCCTTGCGCGAAACCTGCATTCAAACCGCCAGCATTTTCCTGATTGCCGCCGCGGCCAAGATCTTTGTCGCCTTCATCGCCTTGACCGGGGTCGCCCCGAGCATCGTCAGCGCCGTGACAGACGCGCAGCTTTCGCCAGTCATGCTGCTGGCAGCCATCGCGGTGATCTACCTGGTGCTTGGCATGTTCCTGGATCCCATCGGCATCATGGTGCTGACCCTGCCGCTGATGATCCCGCTGGTGGAAAATTACGGCTTCGACCTGATCTGGTTCGGAGTCGTTATCATCAAGCTGCTGGAGATTGGCCTGATCACGCCGCCGGTTGGGTTGAATGTGTTCGTCATCGCAAACGTTGTGGGCAAGGACGTGGCGATCGACAGAATATTCTCGGGAATCCTGAGATTTTTGACAGTTGACGTGATCGTTCTGATCCTGATCATGGCGTTCCCGGTCATTTCGCTGCTGATCCCGAACTCGATGTAGACCGGGATAACAAGGTGATGAGGAACACTATGCCCGACGAGATTGAAACCGACAGAAGGTTCGCGACCACTCTGGCGCGCGGCTTGAGCGTCTTGCGGGCGTTCCGGCCATCCGACGATGGCCTGGGCAATGCCGATATCTCGGAGCGTACCGGTATTCCCAAATCCACGGTGTCGCGGCTGACCTTCACCTTGCAAAAGCTCGGCTATCTCACCCATGCGCGGCGCCATGACCGCTATCGCCCTGGTCCCGCGTTGCTAGCGCTCGGCAACATGGCAAGCGCATCGATCTCCTTTGTGGATCTGTCATCGCCGCTGATGCAACGGCTGGCGGATGAGACAGGCACCCTTGCCCTGTTGCTGGTGCGAGACGACGGCAAGCTGCTGATCGTCAAGACATGGCGGCCACGCGGGGTTGCCTCGCTCTGGCTTGAAGTCGGGCATCGGCTGCCATTCAACGGAACATCGTCCGGCCACGCACTGCTGGCCTCGACCTCCGAAGAGGGCTTTGATCAGATCGTGACCGCGGCGGATGGCGACCGCGGCCTGACTCGCGAGCGCGCAACGGAAATTCGCCGCACGGCGCATAATCAGCTTGTGACCACAGGTTTCGTCGTCACCGATCCCGATGAATACTTTGCCTCCAACATCCACGCAGTGGCCTCCCCGTTCTATTCCCGCGACCTGAGCGAACCGGTGATCTTTACCTGCGGCGCCCTGCCTGAAATGCTGTCCGTGCCCCGGATACGGACCGAGGTCGGCCCAAAACTGCGTGAAACGGTACAAGAGCTTGAACGGATCATGGGCCAGGGGTTTTCAAAGACGAATCGAGATCTGTGAGGGTCTAAAATACCGCATAGTAGAATTCAGTATCGCATGTTGAAATTAAGCGATGAATCGGTTATCAAGTGAATGAACCAAGGAAAGGCAAATTGATGGGATCGGTATCCTACGAAAATGTTGGCCCGGTGGCGGTGGTCACCGTCGACAATGCTCCGGTCAACGCGCTGTCACAGGCCATCCGCCGCGGCCTTTCTGAAGCTTTCGCGCGCTTTAAGTCTGACGACACGGCCGATATTGTGGTGATTGTCGGGGCTGGGCGGATGTTCATCGGAGGGGCCGATATTTCCGAATTCGGCAAGCCGCCGCAAAGCCCCAGCCTGCCCGACGTGATCAGCCAGATCGAAGCCTGCGACAAACCCGTTGTCGCCGCAATTCACGGCATGGCACTGGGCGGCGGGCTTGAAGTGGCCCTCGGCGCGCATTACCGCATCGCATTGCCCGGCACGCGGTTGGGCTTGCCTGAAGTAAAGATTGGCCTCATTCCGGGTGCAGGCGGCACGCAGCGCCTGCCGCGTATCGTCGGGATCGACGCTGCGCTCAGAATGATCACCAGCGGGACGCCGATAACCGAAGGCGATGCGCTTGAGACCGGGTTGATCGACCATATCGGCGATGGCTTCGACATTCGCGAGGCGGCCCTTGCCTACGCGCAATTACTGCTGGAGCATCGAGCCCCGCCACGTCCGATCAGCGGCATGCCCCGTGCCACGGATGAGGAAGGAGCCCTTCAAAACTGGCGCACGAAGCTTGAACACTCCCTGCGCGGCGAGGTGGCTCCGCTGGTCGCTGTTGAGGCGGTCGAAGCCGCGGTCGGGAAATCCTTTGCCGAAGGGCTGAAGGAAGAACGTCGCCTGTTCCAGCACTTGATGGACACGCCCCAACGCAGTGGGCTGGTCCATGCGTTCTTCGCCGAACGCGCCGTGTCGAAATTACGGGAAATCGCTGACGTTGCGCCTCGTGACATTGCAGGTGTCGGCATTATCGGCGGCGGCACCATGGGAGCGGGCATCGCCACCTCGGCGGTGCTGAACGGCCTCGCAGTGACACTGGTCGAACGCGACACCGAGGCCGCGGAAAAGGCCCGCGCGACCATCGCCAGAAACCTCGACGCCGCCGTGAGGCGCGGCAAGATTGGCCGCGATCGACGTGACGAGATTCTCGCGGATTCCCTCAAGACCGTCACCGACTACGGTGCCCTGTCCGACGTCGGCCTGGTTATCGAAGCCGTCTTCGAAAGCATGGATGTTAAGAAAAGCGTGTTCGCCACGCTGGACGAAATTCTGCCGCGCGGCGCGATCCTTGCGACGAATACCTCCTACCTCGATGTCAACGAAATCGCCGCCTCGACCTCGCGGCCCGAAGACGTCATCGGCCTGCATTTTTTCTCGCCCGCACATGTCATGAAGCTGCTTGAGGTCGTTGTTGCCGACAGGACCGCACCGGACGTGGTGGCCACTGCCTTTGCGCTTGCGAAAAGGCTCGGCAAAACCGCCGTGCGTGCAGGTGTCTGCGACGGCTTCATCGGCAACCGCATTCTGTCGCATTACCGCACGGCGGCCGATCACATGGTGCTGGACGGGGCTAGCCCCTATCAGATTGACAAGGCGCTGACCGATTTTGGCTTCGCCATGGGCCCTTATCAGGTTTCGGACCTCGCCGGGCTCGATATCGGCTATGCGACCCGCCAACGCAAGGCGGCGGACGCCCATCCGCGCGACCGCTACCCGGTCTTCGCCGATACGCTCTATCACAAAGGGTGGCTGGGGCAGAAAACCGGCCACGGCTACTACATCTACGAAAAAGGCACTCGCACAGGGCGGCCCGACCCACAGGTCGAGCAAATCATCGCGCAGGCCCGCAAAGAGGCTGGCACCAGACCCCGCACCTTCACCGATGATGAGATTGTCCGTCGTTATATGGCCGCAATGGTCAACGAAGGTGCGCGCGTGGTGGAGGAGGGCATCGCGAAGCGCCCGCTCGATGTGGATGTCGTGTTTCTGTATGGTTACGGCTTTCCACGCTGGCGCGGCGGGCCGATGAAATACGCCGACATGCGTGGCCTCGACAGCATTCTCTCCGACATCCGCACATTCGCCGAAACCGACGATCACTTCTGGTCACCCGCGCCGCTGCTGGAACAGCTCGTGGCCGAGGGCCGCAATTTCGACAGCCTGAACCAGTGCTGAAAGGAACCCAACATGTCCAATGCCGTTATCGTTTCCATCGCCCGTACGCCCATCGGCAAAGCCGGACGCGGCACGTTCAACATCACGCATGGCGCAACCCTGGGCGGGCACGTCGCGGCGGAGGCCGTGAAACGCGCAGGGATAGACCCGGCGCTGATTGAGGACAGCGTCTGGGGGTGTGGCTATCCGGAATATGTCACCGGCGGCAACATCGCACGCCAGATCGTGATCCGCGCAGGCCTGCCCGTCAGCATCGCGGGGACCACCGTAAACCGCTTCTGCGCCAGCGGCCTGCAAGCCGTGGCAATGGGCGCCCATCTGATCAACAACGAGGGGGCCAAGGCCGTTCTGGTGGGCGGTGTTGAAAGCATTTCGATGGTGCAACCACCGGTCCGACATTCACGCGAGGCTTGGATCGAAGCGAACAAGCCAGATCTTTACATGACGATGATCGAGACCGCCGACATCGTTGCCCGACGATACGGGATCAGCCGCGATGCGCAGGATGAGCTTGGCCTGCAGAGCCAGCAACGCACCGCAGCAGCGCAAGAGGCGGGCCGCTTCGATCAGGAGATCGCCCCGATCACCGTCACCATGGCGCGGAAGGACAAGGAAACCGGCGAAGTTTCAGAGGTTGAAACAACCATTGCCCGCGATGGATGCAACCGCCCCACGACAACGCTGGAAGCACTGCAGAAGCTGGAGCCCGTGCGCGGACCCGATGAGTTCATCACCGCCGGCAATGCTTCGCAGCTCAGCGACGGTGCCGCCGCGCTGGTGATGATGGACGCCAAAGAGGCCGAACGTCTTGGGCTGCCCCCTCTGGGTGCGTTCCGCGGCTTTGCAGTTGCGGGCTGCGAGCCCGACGAAATGGGCATCGGCCCGGTCTTTGCGGTGCCCCGTCTGCTGGAACGTCAGGGCGTCAAGATCGACGACATCGACCTTTGGGAGCTGAACGAAGCCTTTGCCAGCCAGGCGCTCTATTGCCGCGATAGGCTCGGCATCGACAATGACATCTGCAACGTCAATGGCGGCTCGATCGCTGTGGGTCACCCGTTCGGCATGACCGGTGCGCGGATGACCGGACATCTGATGGTCGAAGGGCATCGTCGCGGGGCGAAATTTGGCGTCGTGACGATGTGTATCGGCGGTGGCCAGGGTGCCGCCGGCTTGTTTGAAATCTACTGAGAAGGATCGCCCGATGGACCTGAATTATACCCACGAACAGAAGGCGTTCCGGGATGAAGTGCGCAGCTATCTGGCCGAAGAGCTCCCTGCCCGGCTCGTGAACAAGGTCAGGCTCGGAAAAACCCTGACCAAGCAGGATCACGAGGAATGGCACGCGATCCTCAACAAACGGGGCTGGCTTGCTGGAAACTGGCCCAAGGCGTTTGGCGGGGCCGGGTGGGATGCGGTCCAACGCCATATTTTTGAGGATGAAATGACCCGGGCCTCTGCGCCCCGTATCGTTCCCTTCGGCCTTGGGATGCTTGGCCCGGTGTTGCAGAAATTCGGCTCCAAGGCACAGCAGGACTACTATCTGCCACGGATCCTGAGTGGGGAGGACTGGTGGTGCCAAGGGTATTCCGAACCCGGCGCAGGATCCGACCTCGCCTCGGTCCGCACGACTGCTGAACGCGATGGCGATCACTACCTGGTCAATGGGCAAAAGACCTGGACGACTCTTGGCCAGCACGCCAACAAGATCTTCTGCCTCGTGCGCACCTCGAAAGAGGGCAAGCCGCAAGAGGGAATCTCTTTCCTGCTGATCGACATGAACAGCCCCGGCGTCAAAGTGCGCCCGATCGTGCTGATCGACGGTGAACCCGAGGTGAACGAGGTGTTCTTCGATGACGTCCGGGTTCCGGTCGAGAACCGTGTGGGCGAGGAAAACAAGGGCTGGACCTATGCGAAGTACCTGCTGACCCATGAACGCACCAATATTGCAGGCGTGGGTTTTGCAAATGCCGGTCTGGCAAACCTGAAGCGCATCGCCCGGCTCGAACAGGCAAATGGGCGCCCACTGATTGAGAACCCGCATTTTGCGGCGCGGATCGCTCGGATCGAAATCGACCTCATGGCCATGTCAACGACTAACTTGCGTGTCGTGTCCAAAGCTGCGGCGGGTCAGGCCCCCGGTGCCGAAAGCTCGATACTGAAGATCAAGGGCACAGTCATCCGTCAGGAAATCAACGCGCTCACCCGGTCAGCGGTGGGGCCCTATGCAATGCCCTTCGCCTCGGAGGCGCTGGAAGACGGCAGCAATCTTGGCCCCGTGGGCCCCGACTATGCCGAAGCCGCCACCGCGCAGTACCTTAACAACCGAAAACTGTCGATCTTTGGCGGATCGAATGAGATCCAGCGCACGATCCTCAGCAAAGCCCTTCTGGAACTGTAAGGACAGACCATGAATTTTGAACTGACAGAAGAACGCCAGATGCTTCAGGACGGTCTGCGCCGGTATCTGCGGGACAGCTACACGCCATCCATCCGGGCTGAACTCAAAGAGTGTGACCGCGGATATTCCCGCGATGTCTGGTCCGGTCTTGCAGAAATGGGCGTCATCGGTGCGTTGTTTGCCGAAGATGACGGCGGTTTTGCCGGGTCCGGGTTCGACATTGCCGTTGTGTTTGAAGAGCTTGGCCGGGTTGGCGCGGTTGACCCGCTGATTGACACAGCCATTCTCGGCGGTGGCCTGATTGCAGCCCTGGGCAACGACGCGCAGAAACCGGTCATCGACGCGGTGATTGACGGTTCAGTCCAGCTTGCCTTTGCCTATGGCGAACCGGCGAGCCGCTATGACCTGTCGCGCGTCGAAACCTCGGCGACCCGCGATGGCGACGGGTTTGTCCTGAACGGGCGCAAGGCCGTGGTGATCAATGCCCCCGCTGCCGATCAAATCCTTGTCAGCGCCCGCACCTCCGGTGACGCGGCAGATCGGGACGGGATCAGCCTGTTCCTGGTATCTGCGTCCACCCCGGGCATGACGCTGCGCAGCTACCCGCTTGTGTCCGGTGGGCAGGCCGCGGAACTCCTGTTGGAAGATGTCCGACTGGGCAGTGACGCCCTGCTGGGCGACGAAGGCGGTGCATTCGAGGCCATCACCCACGCTCAGGCGCGCGCCACGCTGGCGATCTCCGCCGAGGCGCTTGGCCTGATGGAAAGCATCCGGCAATTGACCACCGATTATCTCAAGACCCGCAAGCAATTCGGAAAACCGATTGGCAAGTTCCAGGCGCTGCAACACCGGATGGCCGATGTTCTGATCGAGATCGAACAGGCGCGCTCGGCCGTTATCAACCTCGCCGGGCATATCGATCACCCTGAGGAGATCCGCGAAAAGCATGTGAGCGCAACGAAGAACCTGATCGGCAATGTCGCCAAACTTGTTACCGAGGAGAGCATTCAGATGCACGGCGGCATCGGCATGACCGACGAGTACGAGTTGGGGCATCTCGCCAAGCGGCTGATCATGGTCGATCACCGGTTTGGCGATGCAATCTATCACCTCGAGCGTTTTATCTCGCTGGCCGTGGCTTGATCCATGGCGGCGGGCGATCTGATAAAAGACGAAACCGGCACGCAGCGGCTGATCGGCTATGTCATTGACGTCGGACAACCCGACAAGCGTGCTCGTTGCACGCTGTCGGTGACGGATCATCACCTCAATCGCCACAATGTCCTGCACGGTGGCATCGTAACGACGATGCTGGACAGCGCCATGGGCGCAACCGCCAGCCTGTCGGTTGACCCAAGCGGCCGCGCACCGTTCCTGACCGTCTCGCTCACCACGCAGTTCGTCGCTGCTGCGACCGAGAAATCAAAACTGATCGCAACCGGTGAAGCCGTGGGTGGTGGCCGTTCATTATTGTTCGTGGATGGCGAATTGCGGGACGGGTCGGGTCGGCTGATCGCCACGGCAACAGGCGTATTCAAGCGCGTTCCAGCGGACAAATTGGACGCACCAAAAGGGAGTGACGGCTGATGCACGAGCTTGCCCGTTGCGAAGACCACGGTGATCACCTGATTGTCGTCAATTCGAACACCTCGAAGCGTAATGCGCTGTCGCCGGACCTCTATCGCGTTTTGGGCGATGCACTGGACCTTGCGGCGAGAGAACCCCGCATCACCGCGGTCGTCCTGCGAGGAGAAGGCGGATATTTCTGTGCCGGCGGCGACCTCGGCCTGCTTGCAACCCGCCGGGAGATGCCCCGAGATCAGCGTCTCGCGCGGGTTGAAGAACTGCACGACGTGATCCGCGCGGTCCTGAACTGCCCGAAACCTGTGATCGCCGCCGTCGAGGGCGGCGCGGCTGGCGCCGGTGTTTCGCTTGCCTTTGCCTGTGACATGATCGTGGCTGACCGGGATGCGACATTCACCGCCGCCTATGTCAAGGCCGGACTGGTCCCCGATGGTGGCCTGACCAGCACATTGGCCGCGCACCTGCCACGCGAGTTGGTGATGCGCATGACCTTGCTGGGGGAGCCGGTGACGGCAGAACGCCTGTTCAGCCTTGGGGCCATCTCGCAGATTGAACCTGCGGGCAACGTTGTCCCGGCCGCGCTTGCGCTGGTCGAGAGGCTCGGCGCCGGGCCATCCGGTGCCCAGGGCCGCATCAAAGCGCTGGTCAACAGCGCACATACGTCATCCCGCTTGGAGCAGATGAACGCTGAACGCGACGCAATGGCGGATGCCATTGCAGACGCGGAAGCCGCCGAAGGCATTGCTGCGTTCCTCGAAAAACGCCGCCCTGACTTTACCAAAGCACGAGGCACCACATGACAGATCCGACCTTCGACACCGCCGTTACTCGGACCTATGGATGCCGTCTGCCCATTGTCGCCGGTGGCCTGATGTGGCTCTCGGATGCGTCCTATGTGGCTGCCGGTGTCAATGCCGGTATCATGTCCTTCCTCACGGCGGCTAGTTTTCCCGAGCCCGCCGACCTGCGCGCCGAGATCGCGAAGTGCCGAAAGCTCTGCGGTGATCGCCCGTTTGGTGTGAATGTCTCAATGCTGCCCAAACTGGTCGAAGGCGAAAGGATTGCGGACACTTTCCGCCTGATCGCGGATGAGGGCGTGCGTTTTGTCGAAACCTCGGGGCGCAATCCCGAAGCCTTCTTACCGTTCTTAAAGGACGCTGGCATCCAAGTTCTGCATAAGGTGCCAAGCGTGCGCTACGCGGTGAAGGCACAGCAAGTTGGGGTCGACATGGTCTCCATCGTCGGCGCGGAATGCGGCGGCCACCCCGGGCTCGATCTGATCGGAAGCATGGTCAACCAGGCGCTGGCCGAACGTCAGCTCGACATCCCTTTCCTGATCGGCGGTGGCATCGGTGCCGGTAGCCAGATCGTCTCGGCCCTGGCCTCCGGCGCTGCGGGCGTCGTGATCGGCACGCGCTTTTTGGTGTCCGAGGAAATCTCGGCGCACCCGCAATACAAGCGGGCCTTGGTGGCAGCCAACGAACGAGACACGACATTGACGATGAGCAGCGTGCGCAACACGGTGCGCACGCTCAGCAACGAAACGACCGAGATCGTGCGGCAGCTTGAGGCAGATAATCCCGATATCAGCATTGCCGAACTGATGCCTTATGTGTCCGGCGCGATTGGCCGCAAGGCATATGAAACCGGCGACGTATCGCGCGGGATGTTGTCCGCAGGACAGGCCCTAGGCCTGACCGACTCCATCGCCCCGCTGGCAGACATTGTCGCCCAACTGGAACAAGAGGCAGGTGTCGCGCTGGCGCGCCTGCGCCCCCAATCCCTTGCAACGCAACGCGCAGAGGTGCTGGCATCATGACCGAAAACAGCTTCCGGATTCATCATCTTGTCGAGGAGAGCGCGCGTGCCTATCCCGATGCGATTGCCCTCATAGATGGCAGCGGCCACCAGGTCACATACACTGAATACCAGGCGGCGATCGCCGAAGCCGCCACCTTGTTGCAAAACCGGGGCGTGCAGCCTGGCGACCGCGTCGCGATCGTGGCTGAAAACTGCATCACGACGGCGGTCTTCATTTTTGCGGCCAGCATCGTCGGGGCCTACGCGCTGCCAATCAACGCGCGGATGACCGCAACCGAAGTCGCCCGCGTGATGGCGCATGCAACGCCGCGCGTGACTGTCTTCACAACCGAAGCCTCCAAAGAAGCGGCGGCACATGCGGAGACCGCAGGCGCGGAAACGCAGGAAACTTCTTTTCGGAGTTTCGCCATCGCCGTCACCGGTGCCAGCGCCCCGGAAATGGTCGAGGGCGGCCCGAACGAAACCGCCGTTCTGCTCTACACGACCGGCACCACTGGCGACCCCAAAGGGGTGATGCTGACTCACGCCAACCTGCGCTTTGCCGGCAGGGCCTCGGCTGAGCTGCGCGGCATGAGACAGGACGACAGGATCTATGGCGTGCTGCCGTTGACCCATGTTTTCGGGCTTGCTTCTATGCTGATGGCCGCCTGTGGTATCGGGGCGACGATCCAGCTTGAACCCCGCTTTCGTCCGGACGCCCTGTACGCGGCGCTGATGGACAAAGCCACCGTTCTGCCCGCGGTGCCGCAGATGCACGCCCTGCTGATGCAATATGCCAAGGATCGGGGGCTTTCACGGCTCGAAAACAGTAAATTGCGCTATGTTTCCTCCGGCGCAGCCCCGCTTGATCCGGCATGGAAGCGCAAGGCCGAGGCCTTCTACGGGCTGCCTCTGCAAAACGGGTACGGACTGACAGAAAGCACCGCTGGCGTCTGCAGCACCCGCAATCCCATCGGTTCACCTGATATCAGTGCGGGCTTTGCGTTGCCGGAGACTGAAATCCGGCTCGACACCTCGGTCGGCGCGGAGGGCGATCCGGATGCCGGTGAAATTCTGATCCGCGGCCCGCAGGTCATGAAGGGATATTTTAGGAACCCGGCGGAAACCGCACGCGCCATTGACGCAGACGGATGGCTGCGCACCGGTGATCTTGGAAAGATGGACGAGGCGGGCAATCTGCACGTTGTGGGACGCTGCAAGGAACTGATCATTCGCGGCGGCTTTAACGTCTACCCGCCCGAGGTCGAAGCCGCGTTGAACGACCACCCTGACGTGATCCAGTCAGCCGTGATCGGCAATTCCGTCAACGGCGACGAGGAAATCCTCGCCTTTGTTCAGTGCGCTGATCCGGCGGCGCTGGACCAGGAGGCGCTCGCCGCCTTTGCCGCCAATCGTTTGACTGGCTACAAGCGGCCATCCCGCATCATCCTGACAACCCAGCTTCCGGCTGCGCCGACAGGCAAGATTCTGAAACACAAACTGCTGTCCGTTTTCGCGGACCAGCTGGCGCGACCCACGGCAGAGGGATAACGCAGGTGGTAAATGACATGAATGGTTCCAGCCCCGGCCGGGATAAAAGCCGCTGCCAGAAGACGGCCGACGGTCCTTCTCCTGCGCGGATCTTATCGTTGCCTGGACCAAACCCGAGGCGCGTGGCGGCAACGCGATGTCCGCAGAATTTCATGTCATTCGGCATTTGCTGATGCCTTGAAACCGTGAACCCAGATGAAGGCACCCACGATGTCCACGCGCTGTTCCTCAGGCGCGCAACCACCGGCCTTCAGTCGTTTCATCAATTCCAAACAACAACTTGGAGACCATGCCCATGAAGGTGCTCGTGCCTGTCAAACGCGTGATCGACTATAACGTGAAGGTCCGCGTCAAAGCGGATGGAAGCGGTGTCGATCTCGCCAATGTAAAAATGTCGATGAACCCCTTTGACGAAATTGCCGTCGAAGAGGCGATCCGCCTCAAGGAAGCCGGCAAGGCAGATGAAGTGGTCGCGGTGTCGATCGGGGTCAAGCAAGCCCAGGAAACGCTGCGCACCGCGCTTGCAATGGGTGCCGACCGCGCCATCCTGGTTGTGGCCGCCGATGATATCCATACCGACATCGAACCGCTGGCGGTGGCCAAGATCCTCAGGGCGATCGTCGAGGAAGAGCAACCGGGTATCGTTCTGGCAGGCAAGCAGGCGATCGACAACGACATGAACGCGACCGGCCAGATGCTGTCGGCGCTGCTGGGTTGGTCGCAGGGCACATTTGCCTCGAAGCTCGACATCGAAGGCGATCACGCGCTGGTCTCCCGCGAGGTCGACGGCGGGTTGCAGACGATCAGAGTCCAGATGCCGTCGATCATCACCGTGGATCTGCGCCTGAACGAGCCGCGCTATGCGTCGCTGCCGAACATCATGAAAGCCAAGAAAAAGCCGCTGGATGAGAAAAACGTGGCCGATTACGGCGTCGATGTCACCCCGCGCCTTGAGATCGTCAAGACCGACGAACCCGAGGCCCGCAAAGCTGGTGAAATCGTGGGCTCGGTCGACGAGCTTGTTGCAAAACTCAAAGACGCGGGGGCTGTGTAATGGCTGTTCTTCTTCTCGCCGAAGTCACAGATGGCGAACTCGTTGTCGACGCGACCGCAAAGGCCGTCACCGCCGCTACCAAACTGGGCGAAGTGACCGCGCTGTGCTGCGGTGGGTCTGCCGCTGCCGCCGGAGAGGCCGCCGCCAAGATCGACGGCATTTCCAAAGTGCTGGTCGCCGAGGACCCCTCGCTGGGTCATCGTCTTGCGGAATCCACCGCTGCGCTGATCGTGTCGCTGGCTGATGCGTACGAGCACATAGTCGCCCCCGCCACCACCGACGCCAAGAACATCATGCCGCGTGTCGCAGCCTTGCTTGATGCGATGGTGATCTCGGATGTCTCGGGCGTTGTCGATGGCAGCACATTCGAGCGCCCGATCTACGCTGGCAATGCGATCCAGACCGTCAGGTCCTCGGATGCAAAGAAGGTGCTCACCATCCGGACCTCGACCTTTGACGCGGCTGGTGAAGGTGGTTCGGCCCCGATCGAGAGCATTTCGGTGGCGGACACCCCGGGCCTCTCCGAATGGGTCGAAGACAAGGTTGCGGCAAGTGACCGCCCCGAGTTGACCTCGGCCGGTATCGTCGTCTCGGGTGGGCGTGGCGTTGGCAGTCAGGAAGATTTCGCCCTGATCGAGAAATTGGCTGACAAGCTCGGTGCCGCAGTTGGTGCCTCGCGGGCCGCCGTGGACTCGGGCTTCGCCCCGAACGACCTGCAGGTCGGTCAGACCGGCAAGGTGGTTGCACCAGATCTTTACATCGCCGTGGGTATCTCGGGCGCGATCCAGCACCTTGCCGGTATGAAAGACTCCAAGATCATCGTTTCGATCAACAAGGACGAAGAGGCGCCGATCTTCCAGGTGGCCGACTACGGGCTTGTCGCCGACCTCTTCCAGGCCGTGCCGGAACTGACCGGGAAACTATGACAATCGCGTGGCGGTGACGGGAATCCCCGTTCTCTCTGGTCCGGATCCCGGACGTTTTCCAGGTCCGGCCACGCGGTTGGGCATTGCTAATGGGGAGATACAGGCGGGCCAAGAGGCCCGCTGGCCCGATCCGGTGCATGCCGCTGCCGGCACGGGCGGCATCGCAGAACTGGAGGCCACATGAACAGATCCACCGAATTCGCATCGGCGCCGCCAATGACCGCGCAGCGGGTCAGCCTGATCGGCGGGTTGATGGTCGCGATTGGTCCGATTGCCATGGCGCTCTATACGCCGGCGATGCCCGGTGTGGTTGCAGCGTACGAGTCCACCAAGGCGGTCGTGAAACTGACCTTGACGCTCTATTTCGCCGGTTTCGCTATTTCCCAGCTGGTCGCGGGGCCGCTATCGGATGCGATCGGGCGCCGTCCGGTGACGGTAATCTTCGCGGCGATTTTCTGCGTTGCGTCGCTGGGCGCGCTGCTGGCGCCGACAATCGAGACGCTGACCATTGCCCGCTTCGCCCAAGGGATTGGCGCGTCCGCCGGGGTGGCGATCTCGCGCGCTATCGTACGCGATTGTTTCCAGGGCGACGAATCGTCCAGCATCATGAACATGATCGGCATCATTCTTGCGGTCGGCCCGGCGGTTTCGCCGACGATTGGAGGGTTGCTCGTGCTGCATGTTGGGTGGAAATCGGTGTTCGCGGTGATGATCCTCTTCGGCCTTGCTATTGCGCTGGTCGCGTTGGTCGCGATGCGCGAAACCCTGCCTGCGCCGCAACCGCTGCGGCTGGCGGCCCTGGGCGGGTCTTATCTTCGGCTGCTCGGCAACCGGCATTTCATGACGGCGAGCCTGACGGTTGCGGGCTCGGTTGGGGCAATCTATGCGCAGGCGACGCTGCTGCCCTTTATCCTGATGGGGCAGATCGGTCTGAGTCCCAGCGGATTCGGCCTGGCGATGCTTTTGCAATCGGGGCTGTTCTTCTCGGGCGCACTGGTGGCGCGATCCGTCATGAAACGAACCAGCGCATACCGGCTAGTCTGGCCTGGGCTGGGTGCCATCGCCCTAGGAGCTTTGTTAATTTTCTCGCTTCTCTGGGCGGATGACCCGAAAACCTTCCGGGTGATGGTCCCGGTGGGCATCTATGCCTTCGGCATCGCCTTCGTGGTGCCAGCAATGTCCACCGCCGCACTGGCGCCCTTCCCCCGGATCGCCGGGGCGGCGGCAGCACTGATGGGATTCCTGCAGATGAGCGCAGGGTTGTTGGTCGGTACGATCGGCGCATTTTTCGCGGATACGCTGGTCGCGTTCGCGATGCTAATCCCGTCCATGGCTGTGGTGGCCTGCGCGAGCTACGCGATCTACCGTCTGAACCCGCATCTGGCCGAACCGGAACCGCGCGAAAACGTGATTGGCACTGCTCCACCTGGGCGAACATTCCTGCGAGAAGAGTGAGGGAGCAAGAGACCATCCACTTTCCTAGGGGCTCTTGGCCTCAAGACAAAATGGTGGCTGTAGCATTGTGTAACATACTCGATCCAAAGTTGCTCGTGGCCCTGCTCCTCCTCCAGTTACGTGGTTCTCAGCTATGTTTAGGAAAACGGAGGATAGAGATGCCGGTTGCCTCGACAATTACGTGATCGGGGCGCGGGCGGCGACCAAGGGTGTCGCCGATCGCATAGAATAGATCGCCTGAGATGGTGCAACAGATGCAGCCGTTGGTAAGTTCGATCGTGTCCTTGCCCCGTAATTTCATCAGCGCGGAGTCGATGTTGATCGAGCCGAAATCGTTCACCAGTACAACCATCCGAAGCCCTTGATCTATTGCGCGCGTTGCAGCCATTGGCGCGAAACTGTTGTTGGTCACTCGCATCTGGTCAGGCAAATTGATGCGCGTGGTACGAAATAATGAGGACTATGTTTCCGAGTTAAAGCCGCGTTCGGCCCCAGTTCTTGGACCGGCTATCAAATGATGGAGATCGCCTTTGGCCCGCAACCCCGTTAATGCCTATCAGTACTTCACTGCACTTGACCTGCCCCCCGTTGGTCCCTCGCTCATGAGGAGAGTCTGCGGGTTTGGTTTTGGTAATCGTCGGTCTCGGGCTTGGCAAGCGCGGCAGGCGCGGAGCCCTCAAATAGCTCAAGCGCCTGCCGCGCTTGCTTTGGTGTTCTGTTCCCCAGCGAAGAGTGCGGCCTGACGTTGTTGTAATCGTAGCGCCACAGCGCCAGCTTGCGGCGGGCATCGTCCAGGGTATCGAACAGTTCTTCATTGAGAAGCTCGTCCCGCAGGCTGCCGTTGAATGACTCGATGAATGCATTCTGCTGCGGTTTTCCGGGGTCGATGTAATGCCAATCCACGCCGTTCCTGTAGGCCCATTTCAGGATTGCCCGGCTGGTGAATTCCGTGCCGTTGTCGCTGACAATGCAAGCAGGCTTTCCGTAGATCCGGACGAGCGCGTCCAACTCCCGGGCAACGCGCTCACCTGAAATGCTGGTGTCCGCGGCCAGGCACAGGTTTTCCCGGCAGCAGTCATCGTTCACGGCCAGAATGCGGAATTTCCGCGACGCGCCGAAGCTATCCGCCAGGAAGTCCAGGGACCAGCGCTGGTTGGGCTGCGTGGTTTCGGGCATCGGCGTTCGCGAGCCCCGGGCGCGTTTGCGGCCCCGCCGCCGCTTCACCGCGAGGCCTTCTTCGCGGTAGAGGCGGTACAGTTTTTTGTGGTTCATGATCATGCCTTTGCGCTCAAGCAGCACGCCGATCCTCCGGTAGCCGAACCGGCGGCGTTTGCCAGCGATCTCTTTCATCTCCTGGCGGATCTCGGGATGGTCGGGCGGGCGTTCGCGCCGGACCGTCTTGGGGTCGACACCGACAAGCCGGCAGGCCCTGCGCTGCGAGAGGTCATGATCCCGCATTGCATTGAGCGCTGCCTCTCGCCGCTCTTTCGGTGTCGTCAGCTTTTTCCCAGCAGGTCTTTCAAAACCACGTTGTCGAGCATCGTGTCTGCCAGCAGCCGCTTCAGCTTGGCATTCTCATCTTCCAGCGCCTTCAGCCGCGCGGCCTCCGATACCTCCATGCCGCCATACTTGGACTTCAGCTTGTAAAAAGTCGCCGGGCTCAGGCCGTGCCGGCGGCACACCTCCGCTGTCGGCATCCCGGCTTCCTGCTCTTTGATCATCCCGATGATTTGCGCCTCGGTGAAACGGCTCTTCCGCATTCGTCTGCTCCTACATAGGTTGGGCAGACTCTACTTCATGGTGAGGGATTTTGCGGGGGGCAGGTCACACTTGGCATGAATGGCTGCACTACACGATGCGCAGCGGCGTTGAGAACGAAGCGCTCGCGGTGAAATTCTTGCTGCGAGCGCGCGCAGCGAGAAATCGGCACTTCTGGTGTGGGGTCGTCAGAACCACGGCTGCGTCGCGAACGCAGGTCCGCTCAGGATTGGCGAACGGCAAGAGCCGCCCGCCAAGGTGGTTCAAATGTCGATTTGCTCGGCGATACTCAGCGCATCTTCAAGTTCGACGCCAAGATATCTGACTGTACTGTCAACCTTGATATGTCCGAGCAGAAGCTGAACCGCTCTGAGATTTCCGGTTTTGCGGTATATCTCCGCTGCTTTGGTCCGGCGCAGCGAATGGGTGCCGTATCCACTGGGCTCCAGCCCGATCGCCGCCACCCAATCCCGCACAAGCCGGCCATATTGGCGCGTTGAGATATGCGGGCGGTCGTGAAACCGGCTGGGAAACATGAAACGGCAGCCGATCATTTCCGGCGACTTGATCCATGCGGTAATGGTATTCCGCGTGTTTTCAGAGAGTTCGAACTGAACGGGCCGTTTGGTTTTGCTCTGGATCACGGACACTCTTTCGCGAACGCGATCATCCCTCACCAGGTCGGTTACAGCCAGTTTCACCAGATCGCATCCGCGAAGCTTGCTATCAATTGCCACGTTGAACAGCGCAAGATCGCACAGGTTGCCCGCCAGTTCGAGCCGCGCTCGGATTGCCCAGACCTGTTTCGGCAACAGTAGTCGTTTCTGGCCGATGATCCGGCCCTTGTTCCAGGCTCTTCGTTTCGGGGTGACAGCGGGAAGTTGGACTCTTGGCATAGTGCTCCCTCCAATCCTCCCGCCAAGCCCAGACATCAGCACCGCGCTGACACCTGAATTTTACAGGCAGTTTGAATGGCCGTTGTCAGGTCGCCTATTCTTTGGGACACGCCGCGGATGCATTGGGCTGGTCTGAGCCCGTAGCTGACCTCACTGTTTTCATTTATCATTCGACTAACAATGGGAATGCCAGACGGAGGACGGGGGATAATATGCAAGATTTTGACGAATTCGCTGCCCGCGAGCGCCTCGGCTGGGCCGACGAGAACATTGTCTCCGCCTATGTAAAAAAGTTTGGCCCTGTAACGGACTACGCGGCCCGGGAGTTGATCAATCGTGGATCGCCAAAAGGATTGTCAGTTCTGGATTTATGTTGCGGGCAAGGCACCTTGACTGCAATGCTTAGCGAGGCGGGTTCACGTGTTACTGGCTTAGACTTCTCTGAAGAAATGCTTGCCTTAGCGGCGGAGACTGCACCAGATGCTGTTCTTCAGCAGGGTGACGCCGCAGCACTTCCTTTCGCTGACGGCCAATTTGATCAGGTGGTCTGCAACTTTGGAATGATGCACTTACCTGAGCAACCAAAAGCGTTAGATGAAATCAACAGGGTGCTGCGTACGGGCGGTCGTTTCTTGATGGCAACTTGGGCGACCCCAGATGTTTCTCCGGCTTTCGCAACTGTGTTTGGTGCGATTAAGACGAATGCAGATTTTTCCGATGCCCCCGCTCAGCCGGACCTTTTCGCTTTTGCGCGGCCCGACGAAGCGAAGGCGATGATGAAGGCATCTGGCTTGCGTATGGTTTCCCATGAAAATGTCACAACGCATTGGCTCTTGAATGAACCGGGTGAGTTATTCGAGATATTCCTCACGGCAACGGTTGCGGCGTCCCAGCTTATCAAGGGTCAGAAGCCGGAAGTGATTGAAGCAATTCGGGCTCAAGTAACCGATGCCGTAAGGGCCAATTTTCGCGACAAGAATATTTATCGAGCACCAGTGGCCATCGCGATCGTGCAGGCAGAGGCTGAATAGTAGTCGTTATTCTGTCGAATTCCGTTTTGTCCGCACCCCGGTCATAGAGGGCCGCCGGCACCGCCAAATCCCGAGCGTTTCCGTCTGATGACCGCGGAGAGCCCCTTGCGGGCTTCGCTGCAAACCGCATTCTTCCTTCTGCATCATTCTTCATGCTAGCGTTCGTGCGTGAAGGAGGGGGCATTTCATGACGGACGCACAATCGATTTCAGATCATTGGGGAACGGGCGACGTATTCGCCAAGATCTTGGACGCCATGCGATCGGCCGGGATCGATCCAGAAACCGTGACAATTGAACAATTGGCACCTGTTGATCACTTTCACGCCCGTGGTTTTCCAGCCACCGTTGAGTTGGCCGATGCCCTGCCGATCAAAGCCGGGCAGCGTCTGGTGGACATTGGCTGTGGCATAGGTGGACCAGCAAGATACCTTGCCAAACGCTTCGGCTGTGAAGTTGACGGCTTGGATATCACCGCTCCCTTCGTTGTGGCCGGAAACCAGCTTTCCAAGCTCGTTGGCATGCAGGACGATGTAAGGATCGCACATGGTGACGGGCAGGAACTACCCTATGCAGACGAAACCTTTGACGGTGGATGCACCCAGCATGTGACGATGAACGTTCCTGACCGCGCCACTTTTTTTGGCGAGGCGTTTCGCGTTCTAAAACCAGGAGCCTTCTTCGCATTGACTGAGCATGGACTTGGCGAGGTCGGCAATCCTCATCACCCGGTGCCCTGGTCTGAAGACGGGACCGGGGCCTATCTAATGCGGCCCGCGGACACGGTTGCGGCTCTGGAAAAGGCGGGTTTTGCAGACATCGAAGTCATCGATACTGGCGAAAAGTATCTTCAAGGTTATCTGCGGGCAATCGAACTGGCCGAGAAGGGTGAAGCACCGATTTTTGGTGTCCATATATTGCTGGGAAAGCTGGCGCCGCAAATTGTCAGGAACGCTGCACGCAATATCGAAGAGCGAAGAACGCATCCAGTTCAGATCATCTGCCGTAAGAATCGATAGATCCCATCTTCTAGATACCTCAGCCAGTTAAACACGACGTGTCGTCCGTTTTTAGCTAGAATGGCGTTCAATCAAGGGGAGTTACGAAATGACGTCCAAAAACAACTTGCCACAATTGAATGGCCAGAACATGACCTGCGGCGGAGGATTTGAAACCTGGCTTCAGTATGTCGACGGATTCACGCTACGACATTTTTGCGCCTTCGAACTTCTCAACGTTAAGCGCGGTGTCGCGTGTCTGAGCGATTACCATCGCAAGCTGGTCGAAGCGGCTGTGGAGAACGGCTTTGGCGTCATCAACGAAGGGCTGCACTATCGCGCCAGCCGGGATTGGGGAGAGTTGATTGGGTTTTCCAAAGAGGCTCTCGAAGAAATCAACATCCGCGGAATTGAGTTCTACAAGGACTTCGCCAAGGAGTACGACAGCCCGGAGACGCCGATGATCGTTGGAGGCGTCATCGGTCCGCGAGGGGATGCCTATAACGTGGGTCGGACGCCAGATGCCGCTGAGGCGGAAGACTATCACTCTGAGCAAATTCAAACATTCAAGAAAGCCGGAGCAGATGTCGTAACAGCTGCCACATTCTCGAGCATCGAAGAAGCGACTGGAATTGCGAGAGCCGCAAAATCGGCTGACATTCCCATTGTGATTTCTTTCTTCGTTGCCCGGGGAGGCAAACTTAAAGGAGGAGAAACGCTGGAAGAGGCAATAGGCGCCGTCGATGCTGCCACCGAAAGTGCTCCTGCCTACTACATGATCAACTGCACACACCCGACCGAATTCACACCCGGATTGACCGAAGGAGATTGGGCCCGCCGTCTTGGTGGCTTTATGCCCAACGCAGTTGCGATGGAGACGCTCGATCTTTGCAAGCTTGGTCACTTGGAAGATGGCGATCCGGAAGAACTCGGGGGTCAAATGGCCGACCTGGCCCGACGCTTCCCCCACATCAACGTATGGGGCGGTTGTTGTGGCACGGACGGACGCCATATCGGACAAATCACGCGCCAGGTCGGCGAGGCCCGAAGACAGATGGCGGCGAAGTAGAGCATTTGTCCGAATGGCCAATTTGTCCCGCGACCCGTGAATTCGAGGTTTCAAATTTGCCGCGGCTTGCCGTAATGGCTGCATTCTCCTCTGCCATGCAAAGAAAGAAATTCGGCAGTGCAGCAGATCGGCGCGCTGCGAGCGCGCGCAGCATGAAAACCGGATTCACAGTATGGGCTCGGACCTGCCGCTCGCTGCATTCGGAGCCTATGTCCGCTTCCGTCTAGAGCCACCGACTTTGCCGAAACCGGAACCAACACAAGGCGGACACAGGCTGCTGATCTAACCGCCTTTTCACCTTTCGCGTTCGCGGGCCTCTTCACGCTGCCGTTCCTCTAGTTCACCCTGGCCTCGCTGCTGAACCTTTGCCTGCCGCACCTCAGCGCTCGCCTGCTGGCCAGCCTTGGCCAGTTTTTCCGCTTCGGCTTCCTGTTCTCGGGTGACATTGGGAAGTTTTTGCACGTCGAAGGTCTTCCCGGCCCGCAGGCTCTCGGCCAGGTTGCCCGCCAAATTGGACAGGGCCTTTTCCCGTTCTTCTTCCGGCACCCCGGCGTGGCGCAGAGCGGCATCTGTTTTTGCAGCGATGCTGGCGGCTCCTTTCACCTGCTCGTCGCCCGGCTCGAAGTGGCGTATGCGGTCCTCCAGGCGATCGGTGGCAGGCTGCTGTTCCCGATCCTTGTCCGGGATTCCACTGGCCTCCGGGTTTGACTGCTGGGCTGCAGGGCCAACCGGTACGGCTGGCGCCGGATCCGTAAGCAGCGGCTCGTTCATTTTGACCGCGGCTTTATCGGGTTTCCGGCTCTTTGCCTCCGCACGTTCGATGTCTTCCGCAACCCAGGTGCGCCGTTGCACCTCCCGTTCAGAGATTTCGCCGGTTTTTGGAGCCTTGACCTGGACGGTTACGGTTTGGGTGCCGTCGGAGCGGAGCGTTGCCGTGTCGCCGACCTGCAGGCGGTTCTCCTTTATGATATCCGGTAGGGAAACACCCCAAACCTTGTGCTTCTGACCTGATGCCAATTCGAGTTCCACAAACGGGGTGGCTTTGGCGCCTTCACGGTCACGATAGGGGGCCGAGCCGGTTTCGGTGACCTTGCCGCGCACGCCCTTTTCATAGTTTGGCATGTCGATCACGTTGGTGGTCTTGCCACTATCATGCCGGTCACCCGCAGATGCTGCTGGAGCGGGCGAAGAGTGCCTGGCGTGGCCGGATTTGCCGTCATCCAAGCGCTCAATCACCCGGTCACCGATCAGCTGCGCCCTGCGATCAGATTCCTTGCGGTCCTGTTCGGACGGCCTGTAGCCTTGGACCTTCATGCCGTGGGCGGTGCCCTCGATCCACATTTCACGGCGGAAGTCTTCCGGTCCGCGGGCCTTGATACCTTGCCAGCCGCGGTGGGCAGCCAGCTCGATCATGTCCATGGCAGTGGAACGGTCGGCATTCCTGGTGGACAGCTTGTCGCCCTTGTCCACGATGGCCGGGCGTTCATCGTCATAGGCGCGGAACAGCTCCCGCTTGTTCGCGTGTTTCGTGATCAGGAAGCGTTCTTCAAAGTTGCGCGGCATGCCGAAGCGGGATTTGTCCTGATCGTGCTGCGGGGCAGGGAGGTCCGGCTCGATTTCACCGTCCTGCTGCGGCTGCCGAACCATCGCATCAGAAGCAGGTTCCTGGACATTGACCTTACCAGCGGCTTTTTCCAGCAAACTAGTGCCCGCGGTGTCTTCTTGCGGAACTGCCTGTTCGGGAGCCTGTTGCGGCTCAGGCTGAACAACTTGTTGCCCATGATCTTCCATATCAGGCCCTTTCCTGTTTCTGCGGTTTGTCCGGCACGCCAAGCGCTGCCAGAATGTCGTGCGTACCCTGCGGTGTTGTCAGTTTTCGGGTGGTGCTCAGCTTGGCGATCTTCTCGGTAAGCCCGGCACTGTCGAGCGCCAATTTCTCGAAGGAGATGCCGCTGGGATCAGCCACCTCCTCGTCGGTCATCGGAACCTCGGCGGGTTTGCCGCTGGCCATATTCTCTTCCTGGAACCCCTTGAGGAGTGTGAGCCGGGACACGGTTTCCTCCAGTGCGGTCAGACGCTTGCGCATTGCCCCGTTCTCAGCTTTCAGAGCCGAGATGTCCTCGCCAGCTTCCCGCTTCGGCACGACCGGGACCTCCGGCGGCTTGATGCGCGAGCGGGCCAGAAACACCTCCTCCGCGTAAAAGCGGATCTTGCGCGCCCGAACCGGGCGCTCGCCGCCGATCAGAACCAGCGCTTCCGTGTCGGACAGCTCCAGCAGCTCCTGCGGCATCATCAGATCACGCTTCTGCTCGCTCTCGCTGATAGTTGTCGTTTTGCGTTCTGCCAGGTATTTCGACTTGCTTTCGCTCCTCGCGGCCATGCCATGGGTGCCGAGGCGTTCTGAGATCTTCTTGGCTTCGTCGATATTCTTGGGTGTGAACACCACGGTCACGCCGGCGTTGTCCATATAGGATTTTGCCCCCTCCTGGCCGTAGATATCCGCCAGCTGCGCCGGTGTCTGAAGGATGGTCAGCACCTTCAGCCCGTAGCCCGCGAAATACCCGATGCCGCGTTTGAAGCTGGGCAGCTCACCCACGGCCGCAAACTCATCCATGCACAACAGGACGCGGTGTTTCAGCTCGGGATTGTGCTCGGGCAGTTCCTGCATATTGGCGTCAACGCAGCTTTGGAAGAACAAGTTGAGCAGGGGTGCCAGGCGGCCGAGGTTGTTGGGGGTGATGCCGACATAGATGCTCATCGGTTTCTTGCGCAGATCGGCGAAGTTGAAATCAGACGCCGATGTTGCGCGGTCGAGCATCGGGTTTGCAAACAGACCCAGGTTTGCGGTGATGGTGGACTTCACGCTTTCAAAGGTTGCCTCGCTCTTGGAAAGGAAGTCGTTGAGCGTGGAGACCGTTTGCTGCGACAGGGGCGTTCCCGATGCGGCCCGGTCCTCGATCCGCTTTTTGAATGTCTTGACGAACTTATCTGTGAGGGTGAGCTGACGGTAGATTTCGCCGAGGGTGAACGGCAGCTCGGGCGTTTCGGCCAGATAGCCGCCGACGCCGACAAAGGCGGTCTGGGCGGCGCGGTCGAAGAACGGGTCTTTGGATTGCACAGGAATGAACAGGTCAGCCAGGCGCTGGAGATCATCGATCTGGTAGTCGGTGCCCCGGCGCACGGCGGACAGCGGGTTCCAGCGGTGCGTGCAGCCGTTTGGCTCCAAGGGGTCGAACATGAACACCTCCTGGCCGCCTGCTTTCCGGAAGCCTGCGGTGAGGGTCCAGTTCTCTTTCTTGATATCGAGGATGACGGCCGATTCCGGCCAGTTCAGCAGGTTGGGGATCACAACACCCACGCCCTTGCCCGAACGGGTCGGCGCATAGAGCATCATGTGCTCCGGCCCGCCATAGCGCAGAAGGTTGCTGGCTGTCAGATGGCCGGTCCTGGCCACTTTCACCTTGCCGTTGTCTTCATCGACCCGCCCGAAACGGTCAACGGGCTTGCCGTAGTTCGGCGAGGGCAGGGGGCCTGTGAACCCTGCAATCAGCCCTTGTTTTGCCCGCAGGCCTGCACGTCTGATATCTGCGCCCTTGGCGAATGCAGCACTGCCGTGCAGGTCAGGCTTCGGCTGAGACTTGAGAATCCCTGCGATGATCAGAGCCGCAGGCGCCAGCGCGGCATAGCCCGCCAGTTTCACCCATTTCGCGGTCTGCGCGGGCTGGCCACCCGCCAGCGCAAACTCGGGATAGATCAGAAGATCCTGAGGCAAGGACACCGGCATCTTAAGTCCCCACTGCAGCACCATGGCAGAAGCGGCAAGGCCGCCCAAGGCGGCAATACCCGTCCCCGCTGCCACCGCGGTAATGCGGGCGCCAGTGCCCATGCGGGGCCAGTACTGGACGATCATTTCACCCCTCCTTTGGCTTGTTTCAAGGAGGGGTCATAGAAGATCTCGGTAATGCGCCGCCCTTGCGGGGTTTTCCTGATCTGCACCACCACATCCACCATCTGGTAGAGCATGTCCTTGATTTCGCCGCGCTTGAGGTCGCGCCCCGCCTCGCTTTCCTTCACCAGCAGGGCCAGCTGCTCGAAGGCGAGTTGCGCGGAATCCGCGTGGATGGTGGTGATCGACCCTGAGTGGCCGGTGTTCACATTGCGCAGATAGTAGAAAGCCGCGGCGTCGCGCAGCTCCTGCAGGAAGATCCGGTCAGGCCGCATCCGCAGGGCGCTTTCCAGAAGGTCACGTGCGGACACATTGGCTTCGCCCTGGCCGCCTTTCGAATAGATCAGCCGCACCGCATTGGGCTGCGGCAGCTCGAGCTCCACGGTGTCCTCGATCGTGATCAGCCGTTCATGCTCGGGGATCAGCGGGATCAGTGCCTTGGAGAAGGTTGTTTTGCCCGAGCCGGTGGCGCCGGAAATCAGGATGTTTTTCTTGGCGGTGACGGCCTTCTTCAGAAAGGGGAGCCAAGCTTGGTCCTTGTGCAGCTGCATCAGCTCTCTGCTGTCCGCATCGGGCGTATCTGCATCGGCTGTGACGTCATCGAACATCCCCAGCCTGGCCAGCTCATCCAGTGTAAAGCTGCACTGAGCCGGTTTCCGGATCGTGATGCTGACAGTGCCTGCGGGAACCGCTGGCGGCACCACAATCTGAATCCGCTCGCCGCCCGGCAGCGAGCCGGACAGAAGCGGGCTGGTTTCGTTGATCTCCTGGCGGGTGTAGGAGCCGATGGCACGCACCATGCTCATGAGGAAGTCGAATGTCAGCTGAAGGAGGCTGTGGGTCTCCCAGCCGGAATAGGCCTCGACGAAGACCTGGCCGGGGCTGTTGACGCAGATCTCGATAACATCCGGCCGGTCGAGGAAGCAGTCGAGCGGCTCCAGATAGGCCGCGAGTGCCACCGGCACCCGCTTTGCCATTGCGATGGGACGGGGTTCTGTCATGGCGGTCACCGCAGCTTGTAGACAGAGGAAAAGTCCAGGTCGCGGGCAACCATCACGGCAACCTCCTCGCCCTGGTTCTTCCGCAGGATCACTGGCACGTTGATGGTGTTTTCCAGCTCTATTTCAGCCAGCCTGCTGGCACCGTTGCTTGTGCTCTCATATTCGCCGTCGTCATCATGGCGGTTTGCCGCAATCGCCAGGGCGTCATCAATGATTGACAGCATCATGGTGCCGCCGAAGCGGGTCCAGAACCGGGTATCCACATCACCGTCAAATCCGCTGCGGCCGAGGGCATCGGTGGCGGGAGACGCCAGGCTGACGATGACGCCATTGGGGGTTTCTGCCCGGTTCCAGACCACGAACAGGCGCCTGTTCCCCCGCTTCATGCCGCTCTGGTATTCGCCAATGATCCGGGTTCCCCGTTCCAGCAGAACAACCGCGCCGGTGGTGGAGAATATGTCGTCGGTCACGCTGCAGCGGACCATGCCGGGGTTGCTGGAATCCATCGCTGTATCAAGCGCGCAGGGGATCATTGTTCCCTGGGTGATGGTCAAATGCGGATTTTCGAGAAGCTTGGCTTTGGCGGGCGAGGGCGCCCCGGTGAGCAGCGAAGACGCAAAGCCGCTCAAGTCTCCACCTGCACTGTCGGCGGCACTGCCGAACAGGCCGCCGGGGCTGCCCGCTGCCGCGTCCGCGTTGGCTGCTGCGGTGCCGCGGGGACCTGAGTAGGCCAGGAGCGGGGCCCGCTTCGAGCTTTCGTAGATCAGGTCTGCCTTGCTGGGTGTGGCAGGGCGAAGCTCTTCCTCGGCTCTGGCCTGTTCGATGGGGCCAAGCGGTTCTTCCGGCTCAGACGGAACCGGTGCCGGCAGGACAGCAGGTGCCGGATCCGGAAGATCGGCGGGCTGGAAGCCGCTGCTGGAGCGGATCCGCGTGAATGCCTGCTGCGTTTCCGGCTCCTCCGGCACCTCGTCGCTGGGCCATTGCGCGTAGGCGGCGATACCAAGGAAGGTGATACCCGCCAGCACCAAAAGCTTCTTCCGGGTTTCGCCATCCAGCCCGCCGGTCTTTTCTGCGGTTACGGAGGAGATGCCGCGCTCTTCGGGGATCGCGCTTTCGGTCCCGGCATCAAGTGGGTTCTTGTCGTCAGCCATGATTATTCCCCGATGATTTCGCGCCGCACGGAGCGGGAAATTGTGCCGGTGCCTGTGCCGCTGCGGCCTTCATCAGGCCCCATGTTGTAAATCGCCGTGACCTGGTTTCCGAGGCGCAGGCGCAGTTCCGGCGCTATGTCGTGGACGATGATCTGGTTTTTCCGGACGGTTGTGTTTGCGCTGCGCTCTCGCCCATTTTCCACGATGAAGACAGAAGGCAGCCGGGTGCGGCGCTTAAACGACAGCACGGTCATTTCGCTATTGTCATAGGCGCTGGCGGGCTGCAGGTCGCGGGAGCCAGCCGCCAAATAGCGCCAGTTCTTTGTACCGGTGGTTGCCACCGCATCGGCAAGCCGCGCTGCTGCGGCCTGCTCCTGTGCGCGGGCTTTGTGTTCGGCAGCTTCCGCACGCCTGCGTTCCGCCTCGTCGCCGGGATAGGCGTAGCGGATCTGGAAATAGACATCCCGCGTATTGTGCATGATTTCGCCGTCGCGGGTGATCAGCTCCATGGAATAGGTGCGCGTTGTGCCATCCGCCCGCATGGTGGCGACCTGGAGATTGGTTGGAGGATTGGCCTCGCGCGCCTTGAGGTAGAGGATGTTTCCCCGCGGCTGGATTTCCCAGGCAACCGTGTCGCCGCCCGCCACATCGATGATTTCTTCGCTCTGGGCAAAAACGATCTGAACCGTGGTGCGGATGGTGCCGATCACGCGCACAACATCCCATTCGTTATAGCGCACCGAGCGCACGCGGCTGTCCGACCGTGAAGGATCGGGAATATCCAGTGCCGCCGCCGGACCCGCGGCGGCCAGCAGGACACTGGCCAGAAGGGCTGCTTTCAGTCTCATTCCACCACCTCCGGGTCGGCACGGTAGCTATTGGCGATGAAGCCCAGCGGGTTGATCAGCCGGTCTTCGGAGCTGATTTCAGCACGCGGTTCGAACTCGAAGCTGATGGTGGCCACCCAATGGCTGCGGGTTCTGAGGTCTTCCCGCTCGTTGATTTCGGTGCGGTAGAAGCGCACCTGGGCCAGTCCGTCCCCGAGGAAGGCAATCGAGCGGATCTTGATCTCGGCCTTGGTGTCCTTGCCGTAGGTGTACTGCGGGCTTTGCGGGTTGCTGGCGTTGTAATAGGCCGAGAACTCTCGCTGAGCTTCCGGCGAGGATAGAAGCGAGACCTCGTGAAAAATTGCTTCCCTTTCAGCGTATGAGTAGCCCTCCCGCGCCCGCACGTAGCGGGCAAGAAAATAGCGCGATACGGCCTCGTCATAGGTCTGCCCGCCGTCTTCCAGTGCAGTCATGACCTCCGGCACGCCGCTGGCCTCGTCCACGCGGATCACAAAAGGCGTGACCTCTTTCAGCGGCGCCAACGCGGCTACTGCAGTGACGGCCGCGAGGGCCAGCACACTCGCACCGCCCGCGATGACCCAGGCCACCCGCTTTGACCGTTCTGCGGCAATGCGCAGGTCATAGTCAAAGGACCTCGCCTCGCTCAGGTATTTCTGGAATTCCTTGTCGTGTGCATCCTTCATGATCAGCTCCCGCGGCTATCCTGATCGGTGGGATTTGCGAGCCCGATTTCCTTCTGCTTCTGGAGCACGGCCTCCTGGTAGTCCCATTTCGTGGGGTTCAGCGGGCGCACCATGCTTCCCCTGACATCGGGCAGCGGAGTCACCGGGGCGCAAGCGGTGACGCCAAGCGCCGCCGCCAGAACAATAAGCTTTTTCATGTAATACCTGGTGTTTGAGGGTGATGGGACCGGATTTGCGCGGCCTCAGGTTCTGGTTGCGGAGCCGCTATGCGTGCTGTTTCCACCGCCGCTGCTTGAGCTGCCCAGGAGTTTCCGCTCAACAACCCGTTGAAGCGCGCCCGTGGAGGCACCCGTGCCAGCGGTCAGCGCCGAGGCTATGGACGGCAGGAGAAAGAAGAACAGCATGCCGCAAGTGAGTGCTACTGCGTAGTTCATCATTGCAGTGAGCGCATCAACTCCAGAGGTTTTGGTGATAACCTTTGCAAGAAAATCAACGATGATGGTCATGACAACAACCACCAGCAGTTTAAGAACTGCGAAGTTCACTGTTTGGCCGAGCCAGGAGAAAAACCATCCTCGAGATACATCGAATAGTGCAAAACAGATGAACAAAGGGCCTATCGCCGCCATAATCGCCAACCCGAAGTGCGTGATGACGGCTACAAACAGTGCAACTGCTGAAAAAATGGCGCCATAGGCCATTATGACCAGGTTTTGGATGGATCCAGTGATACTGCCGGAAATGCCGCTTCCTGCTTCTTCCTCAGCACGAACTCCTAGATCTGTGACGTGCGCCATTACACTGTCGGCCGGATTATTCCCCCTTCCCCCAGTTATGCCGGTTACAAATGCCGGTGTGTCAGTCAGAATTGTGTTCGAAACCCAGCTCGTGTAGCCGCCCACACCGCTAACCAAGGACCAAATGATGGCGAGTTTTATCCCGCGCGCCAAGAAATCCATCACAGGCTCCTGAATCATGCCGCGCATGATCGCAAAACCATAGAGCACGATATACAGGGTCATGGCTGCGGCCAGAGGTGCTGCCAGCGCACCTGACATTTTGCCGGCAATCGTGTTGGTTGTGTCCGCGATGCTGCTGGTAAACTGAGAAAAGAACCAATCCCACATCACTATTCTCCGTAGAGTCTTTTGGCGGTTTCCAACCTCTTGATCCGCCGAGCTTTTGCAGCCGCTTCTGTTGCGTTTCGGCAATTTGCATCTTCACCTGATCTATCTTGTACTTCGCAAGCTTCGATCATCGCCGCTCGTTCATGTTCGTTTTCCAGGAAGTATTCGATCGTGTGGTTTTCCTCCTCGTTACACGCGACAAGAAAAAGCGGAGAAAGGAAGGTCGCCGCTCGAAATTTCATCACTTATTCTCCATAGAGATTTTTCGCGTTTTCAAGGCGTTGCACTCGCAATTTGGCCCGGTATCCGTGCTGACGCTGTTCTTCGACCTGCATCTGCGCCTCCTGCAGCATGGCGAGGCCCTGGATTCGGTTGGTGTCGTTCTGCAGCATGGCCTGCTCGACCGAGAGGCGGGCGTTCAGGGCGTTGATCTCCTTCTGAGTTTCCGCCCGGCCGATTTCCATGCGCAGCTTTTCCAGCCCGGATAGCCGGTCGTCGGCTACCTGCAGAATGCGGTCTCCCATGGCGGCATTCCGGGCGCTCTGGCCTTTTATGCGCTCCAGTTCGTTCCGGTAGAAATCCTCGGCGGAGATGTCCGCGCCAATCAGAGAGGCATGATCGTAGACATCCCGCGCGGCCCCGGCCAGTTCTCCCAAGCCATCGAGATCGACATCAAAGGCGCTGGCAATCCGCATTGCATCAGCACCCAGCAGCTCCCGGACTTTGGGATCATTAAGCGCCTCGGCAATGTCATCCATGCTGGTCAGGCCGTTCACAGAGTCATAGAGACGTCTGGCCTCCTCAAGCTCCTTTGCCATCTGCGCGAGTTCCTTGGCGAACTGCGCCTTGGCGTTGGCGATGGCTGTAGCATCGACAACTGGGACACCTGCGGCATGCGCGCCTGTGCATGACAGGGTCAGAGCGACTGCGGATGTGAGCAGGAGTTTTTTCATTCCATCTCCTTTCGTCTTTGGAACAGAAGGGGAAGCCAGTGTGCAGGATCCGGGTTATCAGCCCGCAGCTCACGCATGATTTCATTGGTGGCGGTGCGGCCTGAAAGAACAGTCAGGACGTCATCAAGCCCGGTCAGATCCAGATCGCAGACCACCGAGTTTCCGCCCTGTTTCACCAGGAAGTGTCCCCGCGGCAGCTCGTTCCGGATGATGTCGAATTCCCGTTCGGATAGCCCGAAGCCGTCTATAAGGTCGGCCCGGCTGGCCTTGTCCGAGCCGAAGAATATGAGGTTGGCGCATTGCTCAATCACGGTCCGGGCGATCGGGCTGGCAAGCACGTCCGAGGGGGACTGGGTGCCGGCCACGATGATGCCGTTCTGCTTCCGGATCACCTTCAGCTTGTCCCGCACAAAAGACACGAAATAGGGGTCCGACAGCGCTTTCCAGAATTCATCGATAAAGATTGCGATGCGCTGGCCGTTGATCAGCTGCTCGACCCTGTACATGAGGTACATCATGATCGGATTGCGGATTTCCGGATCATCCAAAAACGCGGTGATATCAAATCCAGCCAAGCTGGCCCCGAAATCGATTGAGTCCGCCTGGTTGTCGAAGATCCAGCCGAGCTGGCCGGTTTCGCACCAGCGGTCCAGCCGGTTGCCGATATCCCCGGCGCCCCGGCCGAAGCCCAGCAGTTCTTTCAGCGTCGAGACCGAGCGCTGTCCGCGTGGCAGGGTGGCCAGCGAGGTAACTGCAGATTCGATACGCTTCTGGTCTTCGGCAGAGAAACGGCAGCTGTCGTCGCCACCGCTCAGTATGCTTTTCACCAGCGAGACAAGAAACGGCGTGGCTTCGGGCGTCGCGTCGATCGCCATGAAGGGGGCACAGCCCGTTGGCTGCCCGGGCTGGAAGCCGAGGTAGCTTCCGCCCAAGGCGCGCACGAAGATCTCGCAGCCGTAATCCTTGTCAAAGAGGATGCCCTTGGCGCCAAACTTTCCCAGCTGGGACAGCATGAAGGTCTGGAAAACGGTCTTGCCCGAGCCGGAGGGGCCGCAGATAAGCGCATGCCCCAGGTCTTCGACATGGAAGTTGAAATAGAAAGGTGTGCCCGCGGTGGAGCGCAGCTTAGCGATGGCGCTGCCCCATTCGTTGCCGCTCCGGTGCCCGGCCGGGAAGTTGTGCAAGGGGGCCATTGCCGTGAAATTCCGGCTGGTGATCAGGGCAGGGCGGATGCGGAACGCGTGATTGCCGGGAAGCTGTGACCAGAAGGCGCTTTCAAGGCCCAGGTCTTCCCGGCCGGCAACTGCCCCGGATTCCGCCAGCAGGTTCTTGGCGTCTGCCACGTGGTTTTTCAGGGCCTTCGCGTCGCTGGCAAAGACAGCCAGGCTCAAGTTGTGCTCGCCCATGACGTAATGGCCGGACATGAGCTCATCGCGCGCCTCGACCAGCTGGTCCGCCTGGGACAGCGCCGGATCCTTGGAGTTGCGCATGCGGCCTTCCTTGAGCGACATGGCACGGAGGGCTTCATTCTTGGCCACGCAGCGGAAGGATTGGGTCAGCACGTATTGAAACGGGGCCGTCAGCAGGTTGTCGAACATATTGGGGCGGGTGACGGCGTGGTACTCCTTCACCCCGAACATGGCGCCATAGGTGGAAGCGGCCGGGTACCGGATTTCGAACGCTTCCCGGCCGAAAATCACCCGGTCAGTGTAGATCGCATTGCCGATGGTGCCCATGACAACAGGGACGGGCTCATTGTGGCCGGTGATGAGCTGTCGCAGCACACTGGCAGGCTGGGAGATCAGCAGGCCTCTGCTGTTGCGCTCGACAGCCAGCCGCCGGGGCTTGAACAGGCTCAGGTTGCTGAGGAGCTGCAGGGTTTTGTCATCCAGTTCGCCAAGCAGATCCTTGTCCACCTCGATCTGGCTGGTCCGGGCGCGGCGGACACCTTTCGCCAGCTTGGCGCCGGGCAGCTCCCGCGGCTGCATGTATATCGTCAGGTAAATGTCGTTCCGGAAGAGTGTCTTGCGCTCAAGCGTTTCGCGGTAGCAGGCATCAATCCATTTGCTCGTATCAGATGAGAAACCGCCGTCGGGGTAGTCGTCATCTGCGGTGCGGATCACGTGCACGTAGAGCATCACATTGTCATCGGCGATGTTGCGCAGCGCATGATTGAGGCTGTTGTGCAGGGTGTTAATCCGCTGCCGGTCAGCGGTTTCAAAGGAGACGCCGTCCAGTTTGAGCATCTGGAATGCGCCGCGGCCGCGCGTGATAATGGTGTGCTCATCGGAGTGCCGGACGTAAGGCAGGTAGCGGTCTGCGGTCAGCTCCGCTTTGATTTTCTTGGTAAAACCCATCAATCAATTTCCTCGATCCTGAAGTCCCGCTTGAGGCGCAGAGCCGAGGACGAAGAACCGCCCCAGAACCGGTGATTGAGGCAGCGTGCGCCAGTGTCGAACCAGCGGAACAGTATGCGGAAAGCGTTCTGGTCGCGCTGCACGATGAACCGTGACATGGCGAGAAAAGGGAGAGCCAGGAGCAGGTAGAAAATCGAGTCCGCAGCAATCATTGCCAGGCCCGCGACCCCGCAGGAGATCGCAAAGGCTTCCATAGGAATGCCCCAGATCATCGCCGGGCGTGTCAGCGCCAGGAACAGCGGATCCTCGTTGATCTTTTCCATGTCCATGTGGCCTCCCTTTTCCGTTCCGGCTGCTTAAGCGGTGATCATCGACAGCACATCGGTCGAGGCGTAGATCAGGACGATGCCGCCCACGACCCAGCCTGCCCGCCGCAGGTCGACGAAGTTGAAGAGCCAGCCGACGCCCACCAGCATGAGCCCGATGAGGGCCAGCGGCTGTTTGGCGTTGTTGAACTCATCGACGATGTTGTTGAAGAAATCCGTGAAGCCCGCAGCCGCGGCCGGCTGTGCGGCCAGGGTCAGGATGGCGGCCATGACTATGGGCGCCGCAAATTTGCGGCGTTTTGCGAAATCGGTTCGCATGAAGGTCTCCTCTATTGAAATACAAGTGCTGCGGATGTGCCGGAGCTTCCGAACACATCCCAGCGGGTTGCCGCATCCGCGGCAGCTGCTGTTACGGGGGGGCGATCTGCAGAATGTTGACGGCCTGTCCCGTTCCCGCCCAGCACGCGCGCCACATAACCGTTTGTGAAACCGCGTGTGAACGAGCCGGTGTTGTAGGCCGAGAGGGCTTGCCCCAGCGCATCCTCTCTGGATGCGCCTGCCTCCCGCGCGCGCTCATACCCGTCGCGCAGAACCTTGGCAGAGGCTTCAAGGTTCTTGCAGGGATCAAAGACGGTTTCCGGGGTGAGCCTCAGCCAGGCGAGGTTGGCGCTGTTAATCTGGCCGAGGCCCATGTCGATGGACTCGCCCTTAAAAATCATCTCGCGCGACACTATGGCCGCCTCGGCAGCGCTGGCCGGGGCATAGCTCCGGCGGTCCGGGCCATTCACACCGATGGCGAACGGGTTGAATCCGCTCTCTGAACGGACAATCTTCTCCAGGATATGGAGCGCGACGCCCGGAGCGCAGTTTTCGGCAATGGCTTCAAATGCCTGCCGGCTGAGCTTTCCGGCTGAGGCGGGAGCGGCTGACGCCACTCCTAGTACAGCAGCCAACAAGAATGCCGATGGGCGCCCTTTAGCTGCCGCCGGTGCTTTCTTGACCGCTGTCGTCGGGGATCGGGATGAACAAGCCGTTGGCGCCGGGGTTGTTCCGGATGTGGAAGGCCAGCAATGCATCCGCTGTTTTGAAAACCCGCGGGCCGCCGGTCTTCGAGGAGGTGACAATCTCCTCATGGCCGTCCGGAGAGATGGCCCACAGTTCCCACTGCCAGCCTTTTGGTGTGTTAATGGGGCGGTATTCAACCCGGCCGCCCTTCTTGAAAAATGAAGGAAGTGCATCGCTGGTAACTACTGGTCGGTTAATTCGCATCTATCCTCACCTGCCGAAATACGATGACAGGTGCAGTTAGCTTTGAATCACATTCCACTCCAAGAGGAAAGCGCTAAATGCAAAAAAGCGCAAAAAGATAAAAGGCGAAAATGACGTAAGCGCGAATCCGCTAAACGTGCCAACTTTGGAAAATCGGGTGGACGCAGGCATCGTCCGTCGGGTAACGCTCCGCCAGCCAACGTGTATTAGAGCGTTTGGACATTCTTGAGTTGAGTAACATGATTTTGGATCGCGCATATGATTTGCAGAACACGTAAAACGGTAGCGGCCGGGCTGCTAGCAGCTTCAGCGGTAATAGGCGGAATTTCGCGCACGGAGGCGGCGCCGATCGATTGCGCGATTTTGCTCTGCCTTTCAGGCGGTTGGCCGGCCTCGGCAGAGTGCGGCGAGGCGCGTGCAGAGTTCATCCGCCGGATCACACCATTTCCGATTGAACCGCCTTTGCAGATCTGGCGTTGCCCGATGGGAGCGTCCTTTGGCCCCGGACAATCGGCCAGCCCCGCACAGCGCCTCTATGACGCCGCATTCAGCGATAGTCTGAACCCTGCAGGGATACTGCCGCAACTGGGAACTGTGGACCTGGCATCAGTCACGATTCGCAAGCCTCGCGCCGAGCTGTTTCCGGCGGTCCTCAGCCAGCTGAAGCACGATGGAGCACCTCCAACCGGGATGCTGGAGCTGGCTGGAGACTATTCCATGGAAAACGGGCGTGCCGACATCGACATTAGCGATCCCGCATTCGATTTTGTCCGCTCCATCCGCGTCTACCATGTTAAGTTCGAAGCGCGGAGGGAGAAGGATTATTGCGGGGAGATCGACAGCACCCAGGTCGGCACCTACGGCGTTCAGGGCGGCTTTTCCTGGCATGGCTACAGCGCGCGCGGTGTGCCAAGCTATGTGATGCCAACCGTCAAGGGATGCCCGGAAGGCGGCCGCATCCGGGCGGTTGGTGTCGAGTGGAAGGACTACGAGGGCAATACCGGGTCCGAGCTCGTCTATTACTAAGACCTGTGCCGTTGAAAGGTCGAGTCTCAATGATTGCGGCACATTCCAGACCTTGGGTCTCCGAGGTTCGCCGGACATCAGCCGGGCTTAATCGGGCTTTCAGCACAAAAGAGGAAGGAAATGTGAGCATGCGGCTTTTGATGGCGCTTGCCCTTGCAGCGGTGCCGGGAAACCTGGCTGCGCAAGCCTGTGTCGAACCGGTGCGGCCGGAACTGGCCTATCTGGAAGATGCCGGGTTCACCGGTGCCGAATTGCGGGAGCAATACCGCCTCTACTTTGCGGACGTGGAGGTCTACCTGAATTGCCTGAATGCCAGTTCCGGCCGGATCCGTGAGGAGGCCAAGGCTGCGGCTTATGATTACGAGCAGGTATTGAACCGGCACCCGCATGCGACAGACGCGGAAACCGCTGGCGAGCACAACGCTCCAGAGGTCAGCATGCGCGAAAGCGGTGATCTCTACCTGTCTTACAAGCCCGGATCTGGGGAGGGAGACCGGGAATGATCCGCTAGCGAGCCACGGCCAGTCGGTATCTGGTTTCGTGCTGTTCTGCTGAGGTTGTCCTTTTTGTGCTGCCGGTGCTGGAGTGGGTTGTTTCGCGCAGGCAGCCGCTTGTGGCGTACTAGCCCTCAAGGGCAGTCGCCGATTGCAATCCGCTCAGGCGCCCGTAGACGGCCTCACTGATGGCTTCAATTACATCGGTTGGGAAACCCGCCGGCATGGACTCTGCGGCTGTTTCGAGCGCCTTGGGCGCACGCTCTGCAATGTCTTCAATGAGGCTGCGCGCACGTTTTTTCGAGAGCCCCGCCCGCATGGCCATTTGCATGAAATGCCGCCCGTGAATCTGGTCGAAGCGATAATGGCGGCTGTTGCCCACCGACATCGCCATTTTCATTCGCTTGCGCTCGATCTGGCGGGTGTTCAGCGCAGGCTGGGCAGTCAGGATGTCATAGAGCGGGGTCATGCGGTAGCTGCCACCCGGACTGAGGAACACGCTGAAGTTCTTGGCATGGCCGTCTGTTGCGCCGATCAGCCAGAAGATCATTTGAGCCTTCAGGAAGGTTGCCTGATCTTCGAGGGGTGTATCGCTGCCTTTGAGCAGGCTGAGTACGTCGGCCATGCCCGGTCCGCCCTCATTCTGGTATTTCAGGGTTGGCGGTACGGACAAAGCCTGGCAGCAGTCTTCCTGCGGCAGGCGCAGGAGGCGTCCGTCCCTTGTCCAACGGCGGTCGAAACGCTCTATCACAAGGGCTTTGGTATCCCCGAAGGTTTCAATGGCGGCGTTGTTCACCGGCAGGCCGAGGGCTTCTGTGAGTTTGAGGCAGTAGTATTCGTTCTCGACGCTGTCTGAGAGATCGATGCCGCCGGGCAGCTCGCCGATCTGTGTCTTGATGAGATGTGTAGTTGTGGATGTAAGCCCGGCACCGGACCACGACGCGGCCTGATGTCCGAACCCGCCCCTAGCGTGGCGGAAATGGAGGCGGCCGGGGTCGAACGGACCTGAAACACCGATGAGCAGCATGCTGCCCAGCACTCCTGAAGCGGGCGTTGACCGGATCCGGCCAGGTTGGCTACGCTTCAGGAGCGAGTCCGTCTTTCGGTTCGCTCAGACTGCAGGAGGCAAACATGCACCCCGACCTTCAGTTGCGACGTTCCGTTCTTGTGAGAGCGAGCCTGCGTTTCGAGAAAGCCGAGGCCGACTGGCGCGCCGCAGTTATAAAAGCATCCGAACTCGTTCCCCAGGCTCATCGGCACAGCTATTGGAGCATCGGACACCCTGGCTCCCGCATCCGCGAACTGTACAATCGTCGCGACAAGGCTCTGAACCTGCTTACTGTAGCCTTGCTGAAGTTTGAAAGCGCTCGTCACCGGGTGCGTGAACGGCAGGCAGGCCGAGGGCCTCGCGCAGTTCTGTTATTGGCTCGAAACGCCAATAGCTTCTGACCGGCTCGGACATTCAGACCGTTAATGCAACGGACCCCTTCCGGGGCATCTGCTTGGGCCGCTGCGCCAGAAGACTGCAGGCGGGCAGCCCCGCCCGTACGCCGTCGGGCTGACGGTCCGGGCACGAAAATCCGATGATGGGCGCGGCTTTCGTCCTCGCAGCTATCAACTTTCCGCCGTTTTGTACCACCACGCCAAGGCCGATGCTTTCGGTCTCTGGAACGGCTATGCTGCCGAAACGAGCGCATGACAGGCCGAGGTCTCGACCTTCTCAATCACGCCCAAACAGCTCGGCGCCCCCTCAGAGAGTTAATTCGTCGTTCGACATGATCGTAGAAATCGAAGATTTGAGAACGATTTGGGTCTGTTCCGCCCGCTGCAGGGCGAGAGAATAGCGATCGTGGCGCACCACATGGCCCTGCAGTCTGACACCATTGACCAAGAAAACCGTCGCCGGCACCTTCTGTAACTCAAGCGCAGTCAGGAAGCCGTCCTGCAGCGCATTTGTCTTCTCTGCCATCGCTGGCTCCCCGATCACTTCGTGTACCGAACATGCCTACATCGCAAGCGGAAGGCAAATGGGTGATGTCACGTTAAAGAGGTGTTGCTGAGAAATGGCCCCTGGGGTTGCGGATTTCAGGCTATGCTCGCAGCGGCGCTTCAGGTGTCGATAGTTTCGAGGCGACGATATCGAATGGCAAGGGCGTTGCGGCGGCTGGCAGGAACGGAGAAATAGTTTCGGATGGCGGAGTGAACGGTAATGAATCGCTGCAGGTTGCCGGGAGATCGGAAGCCTTGCATGTGCATGGTTTTCTCCCGCTTTCGAAACGGCAGATGGCTGTTTTCAGGGCTCTGTCGCAAACGTTTTGGCGGTCTTTCGTGTCGGAGCCCGCTTCGAGTCAATGCAACGTTCGGCCTTGTGAAGCCCGCTACAGCACGATTGCCTCACAGCAATCAGTGCGGACAGATCCTTGAAACCCTCAAAGGAAACACCGCCGAGCTCCGCAAATTACAGATCCTGCGTCTAGGGAATTACGCTGTAGCGTAATTTTGTTTGATTTACGCTATAGCGTAAAAGGGTCGCGTCATGGATCTCACAGCACGAACAGCCTCACAAATTGGCGAGGCACTCCGCAGGTCGCGCAAGGCGCGCGGCTGGACACAGAGCGATATCAGCGCACGCACCAATTTGCGTGTCGCGACTATTTCATCGCTCGAGAATGGCGATTCAGGAACCAAACTGGCCACGGTGCTGACCGTTATGGCTGCCCTCGGGCTCGAGTTCCAGTTAGTTGAACGTGGCGGCTCGGTTGAAATTGAGGATATCTTCTGATGGCGAAACGCGGGCGCGGCGGCGTGATGCAGGTGCTTCTGAACGAGCGGCAGGTTGGTGCCCTGCGTCTCGCGGGTTCTGGCGCGATCAGTTTTACCTATGATCCGGAATGGCTGGCCTGGGAACATGCCATGCCAATCTCGCTTTCCCTGCCTTTGCGCGAGGAGGCGCACCAAGGCGGGCCCGTCATCGCGTATCTGGGAAATCTGCTTCCGGACAATCAGGCAATCCGGGAGCGTGTCGCCGTACGGGTTCGCGCGGGCGGCACTGACGTGTGGCACATGCTGGAGAAGATCGGGCGCGACTGCGTAGGGGCGCTGCAGTTCGCCGCGGGCGATGTCTCCGGGACGGGTGCACTCGAAGGCCAGCCTGTCACTGAAGCGCAAATTGCCGGCATGCTGCGCAATCTGGCGAGCGCTCCTCTGGGGCTTGAGGAAGAGGATGACTTTCGTATTTCCATAGCCGGTGCGCAGGAGAAAACCGCGCTGCTCCGCCGTGAGGGCGATTGGATCCGGCCCTCGGGCATGACCCCCACGACCCATATCCTAAAGACCCAGCTCGGTGTGCTCCCAGCAGGTATTGATCTCTCCGACAGTGTCGAAAACGAGTTCTTCTGCATGAGCTTTTGCCGCGCCATGGGCATGGATGTGGCTGAGGTCGAAATCATGGATTTCGAGGATGTTCGAAGCCTTGTGGTGACGCGGTTTGACAGGCGCTGGACCAGGGGTGGCCGGTTGATCCGCCTCCCGCAGGAAGACTTCTGCCAGGCGCTCTCCGTGCCGCCCAGCCAGAAATATCAAATGGTTGGCGGGCCGGGAATCGCGGAGGGGATCGGGCTGCTGACCGGAAGCGACGATCCGGAGGCTGATCAGCGCGCATTTTTCCGCGCACAGGTCCTGTTCTGGCTCTTAGGGGCGACGGACGGGCATGCCAAGAATTTCAGCATCGCGCTGCACCCTGGCGGTTTCCGCATGACGCCGCTCTATGATGTGTTGAGTGCGCAGAAGGCCGTTGAAGATGGACAGATCCGCCAGAACCGGATGCGCCTCGCCATGGCCGTGGACGGGCACTACCGGATCAATGAGGTTGTGCCGCGGCATTTCCTGCAGGCTGCCAAGGCGGCGGGGTATGGGCTTGCGCTAGCTGAAGAAGTTCTGTCGGAAATCGTTCTGCAGCTAGAGCCGGCCTTGGAAAATACCGTGGACAACCTGCCAGCTGGGTTTCCCCAACTTTTGTCGGAATCGATTGCCTATGGCATCCGAAGACGGGCGAGCGCGCTTTAGGTGATTGGGGCAATCCTTAATGTGACAGTGGGGCATGGCCAAATTGATCCTCCTTACAATCTCAGGCAGCGGCATTGCCAACTTATTTGCACCCGGCTGAATGCGGCCTGCTCCGCGCCCGTCATGCGGTCATCTCGAGTGCGTAGCCGTTCCAAAGATCAAAGGCATCGGATCGGGCGTGGCGGTACGATGTGGCGGTAAGACGATAGCGGCGGGGACGGAAGAACATGTTGATCTGGTCATGTGCGTCCAGAAATCTCTGAGCCTGTCCGGGTGACTTGAACCGCCCCATGAGTTTCTCTCGCTTGCGGGTTGGCCGATGGGATCCTTCGATCCGGTTGTTCAAGCCCTTGTGCGCCCGATGATCAGCATTCGCCACGAGGTTGCGGATCGGCCTGATGTAACTGCGCAGCTTGTCGGTGATCACGACCCGCGGCGCGCCAAACCGGTCGATCAGCCGCTTCAAGAACCGGCTGGCGGCCTTTGCATTACGTTGCTTTTGCACGAGAATGTCGAGCGCATTCCCATTCGCGTCGACTGCCCGCCAAAGCCAGAACTTCACGCCATTGATCGGAACAACGACTTCATCCAAGTGCCATTTGTCACTGGCGCCCGGCCTGTCGCGCTTGATGCAATCGGCGAAATGGCGGCCAAACCGGTTCACCCAGTTCCGGACGGTTTCCCGGCTGACCATCACGCCGCGTTCGGCCAGCAGATCCTCGACATCTGCCGTGCTCAGCGCAAACCGATGGTAAGCCCAGACGGCATAGGAGATGATCTCGCGGGGAAAACGAAAGCCCTTCAGGCGTCGAATTGTCGGCACGGTTTTCATGATGACCGCCTATCCCGACGGAACCCCGTGATCAACTTGGCAATGCCGTTTCGGGGTATCAGGTCTGAGGTGTTACGTCATCCTTTTCGGCGATGGTTTTCCGCATGGACTGGCCCTCGAGTTTGATGCGGTAAGCGTTGTGGACGATGCGGTCGAGGATGGCATCGGCGAAGGTGGGTTCCCGGGTCTTCACATGCACCGGACGGTATAGGTTGACCCGCATCATCTGCGCGATCCCACGCGCATCATTGCGGTCGGTCTTGTTCACCTGCGCCTTGAGGAAGGCCTTCGCGTGGCGTGTCTCGATACAAATCACCGGAAGCCCCGCGCGCGCCAGCCCTTCGAACAACCATTGCGACAGCGGACCGGCTTCCAACCCAATCCGTTCGAAATGGACCCCGATACCGCTCAAGGCTAGAGAGAGCTCCTCGGGGTGGCTCGCAATCTTCATTTCTGAGCAGACTTGGCCGTCGTCGTCGACAACACAAATGGCGGTTTCTTTTACTGAGACATCCAATCCGGCATAATGTTTCATGCTGCGTCTCCTTCCTTGATGCTTGTGGCTGCTTCACACAGACCACGTATTATCATCAGCTCGAGACGCAGCACCTACCGGAGACCGAGGCTGGAAGTGGGGCGCAAGCCGAATACCCCATCTGACCCTAGCCAATGCAACGCTCCACCACCTCGCTTCCCGGCCAGCAGCAGTCATACCAATAGCCGCAGCCGCCGATCACTTTTGCCGGTGGCGCTGCCCTCCGACAGGCTGACACTGCTGTCCTCAGCATCCGCGGCAGATCTGGCCAGGCGGCGGTGCCCTCGGGCAGGAAAAGCTTGATATTTACGCAGCCGCAGTCCAAGGCTCCGCCGCAGATTGACGAGCAGCGGAAAGACCAGAAACCATGACCAGCCGGATCGAGCTTTGCGACCTCGTCTTTACCGTCGAAGGCAAGACGATCCTGCGCGGCCTGTCTCTGGATCTAACCCAGCGCCGGATTGGCATTGTCGGGCGCAATGGCTCGGGCAAATCGACCCTGGCCCGCCTTATTGCCGGTCTGACCCGCCCCAGCAGCGGCCAGATCCGCGTCAACGGGCAGGATCTGGCCCGCGACCGCCGCGCCGCGCTGGATGAGGTCGGCATCCTGTTTCAGAACCCCGAACATCAGATCATCTTCCCCACTGTCGGCGAGGAATTGGCCTTTGGGCTTGAACAGCAGGGCCAAAGCAAACCCGAGGCCAAAGCCACCACCGCCGCGGTGCTGGCCCGCTTTGGGCTGAGCCATTGGCAGGAGGCCTATATCAACACGCTGTCGCAGGGGCAGAAACATCTAGTCTGCCTGATGGCGGTGGTGGCGATGAACCCGCGGCTGGTGGTGCTGGACGAACCTTTTGCCGGGCTCGACATCCCCACCAAGGCGCAGCTGAACCGGTATCTCAAGCTCTACCAGGGCAGCCTGCTGCATATCACCCACGACCCGGCAGATCTGGCGGATTACGACCATCTGATCTGGATCGATCAGGGCCAGCTGCGCCAGTCTGGCCCGCGCCACGACGTCATGGAGGCCTATCTAGCCTCGATGCATGACCAGGGAGGGGCCGATGATCTCGCTCACCTCACCGGTTAGAACCCGCGCCCACGGCTGGCCCGCCGGCACCAAGCTGGCACTGTTGGGGTTGGCGACCTTTGGCCTGTTCATGCTCAGCGATCTGCGCCTGCAGGCGCTTGCGGCGCTGGGAATGCTGGCGCTTTATGCGCTGCCGGGCCGACGTTTTTTCCTCAGCGGCATGACACGGCTGCAGGTGCTGTGGCCCTTTGTGGCGATCCTTGCGCTCTGGCATGGCGTCACCGCCACTTACGCGGAAGGTGCCCATTTCATCCTGCGGCTGCTGACCACCGTGGGACTGGCCAATCTGGTCACCATGACCACCGCCTTGTCCGAGATGATTGCAGTGTTTCGCTGGCTCACCTCGCCGCTGCGGCAGCTGGGGCTGAACACCCGCGCGATGGAACTGGCGATTGCGCTAGTCATCCGCCTGCTGCCCACATTGATCACCAACGGCCAGCGCCTGACCCAAGCTTGGCGCGCCCGCTCCCGCCGCCGCCCCGGATGGCGTGTGGTGGTGCCCTTTACCCTGCTCGCACTTGATGATGCCGACCACCTGACCGACGCCTTGCGCGCCCGTGGCGGCATTCTGGAAACCAAGGAGAAACCCTGACATGGAACGCAATGTCGTCCTGATCGCCCTGTTCACCGCCATGATTGCCGCGCTTGGCCTGCTGCCCAAGCTGACCCTGGCCAGCGGTATTCCGATCACCGCCCAAAGCATGGGCGTCATGCTCTGCGGCACCGTGCTGGGCGCCAAGCGCGGCGCGCTGTCGGTGCTTTTGTTCCTGCTGCTGGTGGCCGCAGGCCTGCCGCTGCTGACCGGCGGCCGCGGCGGTCTGGGTGTGTTCACCACCCCCTGGGCAGGCTTCTACATCGGCTTCCCGCTGGCTGCCTTTGTGGCTGGCCTGGTGATGCAGACCTGGCAACGCGGCAATATCACCGTGATCGCCGTGGCGGCGGCTTTGGTTGGCGGCATTGGCGCGATGTATCTGGCCGCGGTGCCTTATTACATGCTGATGAAACCTGCCGGTCTGGGGGAATCCCTGCTGACCGTCATGGCGCCCTTCGTGCCGGGGGATCTGATCAAGGCCGTGGTGGCCGGGCTGATCACCGGCGCGCTGTACGAGGCCCGCCCCTCCAGCGTACTGTCGCGCAGCTGATCCACAGGCCGGCGGAGGGCAGCCAGATGACCACAGTTCCAAGCAAGCGCTGCGCCTTTGCCAGCCGCGCCGAATGCGACGCGGCGCTGCCGCACATCCTCGCCGCCCCGCGCGACGCGGCCGCCATCGACAACCTGTGTTTCCGCCCTGCCTATGGTAAACGCTGCTTTCCCGATCAACTGCACCTGACCGTGGCTGGCGGCATTGCCGATGAGCGCTGGTTGAAAGCCCCCTGGCTGACCCTGCCCGACGGCAGCCCGGACCCGCGCATTCAGGTCTCGATCCTGCCGCGGCGGGTGATGGACCTGTGCTGGCGCGACCGGGTCAATACCGTGCATCCCGGCGACACCATGGTGGCGGACCTCAACATGAGTGAGGCTAACCTACCCGCCGGCACCCGCCTGCATGCGGGCAGCGCGGTGCTTGTGGTCTCGGACAAGTTTAACACCGGCTGCGCCAAATGGCGCGACCGCTATGGCGCCGACAGCCTTGCGTGGATCAACCACAAACCCAACCGCCCGCTGCGCCTGCGCGGCGTGCTCTGCCGGATCGTGCAGGACGGTGTGATCCACGCCAGCGACCAGATCCGCGTAGAGCGCTGAGCGCCGCGCCGACCGTTCCACCAGCCAGGCCGTTGATGGCAGCGAAATCCGACGATGCGCTGCTTGCCGCCGACGCGGTGTACCTCGCCAATTGGCCGGCCGGCCACCGCAATGGTTCCCAGCGGCTCGACCGGCATTGCCAAGTTGATCACGGGGTTCCGTCGGGATAGGCGGTCATCATGAAAACCGTGCCGACAATTCGACGCCTGAAGGGCTTTCGTTTTCCCCGCGAGATCATCTCCTATGCCGTCTGGGCTTACCATCGGTTTGCGCTGAGCACGGCAGATGTCGAGGATCTGCTGGCCGAACGCGGCGTGATGGTCAGCCGGGAAACCGTCCGGAACTGGGTGAACCGGTTTGGCCGCCATTTCGCCGATTGCATCAAGCGCGACAGGCCGGGCGCCAGTGACAAATGGCACTTGGATGAAGTCGTTGTTCCGATCAATGGCGTGAAGTTCTGGCTTTGGCGGGCAGTCGACGCGAATGGGAATGCGCTCGACATTCTCGTGCAAAAGCAACGTAATGCAAAGGCCGCCAGCCGGTTCTTGAAGCGGCTGATCGACCGGTTTGGCGCGCCGCGGGTCGTGATCACCGACAAGCTGCGCAGTTACATCAGGCCGATCCGCAACCTCGTGGCGAATGCTGATCATCGGGCGCACAAGGGCTTGAACAACCGGATCGAAGGATCCCATCGGCCAACCCGCAAGCGAGAGAAACTCATGGGGCGGTTCAAGTCACCCGGACAGGCTCAGAGATTTCTGGACGCACATGACCAGATCAACATGTTCTTCCGTCCCCGCCGCTATCGTCTTACCGCCACATCGTACCGCCACGCCCGATCCGATGCCTTTGATCTTTGGAACGGCTACGCACTCGAGATGACCGCATGACGGGCGCGGAGCAGGCCGCATTCAGCCGGGTGCAAATAAGTTGGCAATGCCCCCGAAACCTATGCCTCACGGCAACGCGTCAAGGGTGGCCGAATACTTCGGTACAGGTGGCCGGATAAAATCGGAATCAGTGGCCGAATACGTCGGAATACGCACCCGAGGTCTAACCTTTCTCAATCACTCCCAAACAACTTGGCAATCCCAAACAAAGTAATGTGAGATTGACGCGGGTCACTATAATCTGCGGGCCTGACGACGGCGCAGACGGTTCCGGGCCGACGTCAGGGAGCCATTAGCCGTTTCGCGTCCGACGGAACGGCAATTCAACGTCGCTTTGAATGGGGCACTTGTAGGGCGTTCTCTCGACTTTCGCGTTGAATTCCTGACGAGCGCGCTGCAACAGCTCGGGATTTTCAAAGAGGGTTACGGCACTTGACGCCATTGTCTTTGCCGCGAAGACCATCCCCTGATGCGCCGCGCCGGACTTGCCCTGAGCGACGAGTTGCCAGCTGTGGAATGGTGTTCCCACCGCATGGCAGGCCGTCATCACCTGAGCCGTCGGCGTTTGCCAGCTAACATCGCCGACATCTGTCGATCCGGGCAAGACCATGTCGGGTGTTGGTACTGAAAGAACCTGACCGGCGAGTGGCGGCACGTCTCCCTTTTGCTCTAGATTGAACATGTCATAAACTGCCGCAATATCGGCCGCAGATAGGGTTTTCTGAATTTCCGCCGCGAAGGCTTTGTCCTCTTGGCCGAATTGGATGCCGCCGACACGCTCCATCTCTGCTTGCATCAACTGGTCCAGAGTCGAGTTGCGCAGGAGGTTCGAACAGGCCTTGTCGATTTCGACCTCAACAGTCGTCTCGGTCATCATCGCGGCGCCTTCGGCCACTTTCCTGACTCGTTCGAACAAAGCCATCACTTCGGACACCTGCGGGGAACGGATCAGGTAGAGCGCCTCTGCGTAATCTTGGACGACATTGGGGGAGATGCCACCCGTGTTCGTGATTGCGCTGTGCACGCGGGCCCGTTCCGGCATATGTTCGCGCATATACTGAACGCCGACGCTCATGAGTTCGAGTGCGTCCAGAGCGGAGCGCCCGAGTTCGGGCGAAGCTGCGGCATGGGAAGCGCGACCGGAAAACCGGAAGTAGGCCTGAATGTTTGCCAGAGAATTGGCCGCAATGACACTGTTGAAGGAAGCGGGGTGCCAGCAGAATGCGGCATCCACCCCGTCAAAAGCGCCTTCGCGCGCCATGAAGGTTTTGCCGGAGCCACCTTCTTCTGCAGGACAGCCAAAGTAGCGCACGCGTCCCGGATTGCCGCTTGCCACAAGATAATCGCGGGTCGCAACGGCGGCGAGCATGGCGCCCGCCCCCAGAAGGTTGTGACCGCAGCCGTGACCGTTTCCACCGCCTTCCACGGTATGCTTCTCGGCAACGCCGGCCTCTTGAGAGAGGCCGGCGAGCGCGTCAAACTCACCGAGAAATCCGATGAGGGGTCCATCCGAGCCGGCCTCAGCCATGAAGGCCGTCGGGATGCCCGCAACGTTCCGCGTGACCTTAAACCCTGCAGCTTCGAGCATCTCGATTTGAGCGGCTGCGGATTGCTCTTCCTGATAGCGCAGCTCGGGCATTCCCCAGATACGGTCGCTAAGATCGATATATCCGGGTTTTAGTTCATCGATCAGGCGATCCGTTTCGACAAAAGCATTCATATTACACACCCTCCTTCTGACCAGCGGCAGATGCGGAACCGCGCATCCGAGAAACGATAAACATGCCTACAATCGCCCCAACGAGCACGACCGCCCCGACACCCGCGATCGCGATCGGTCCCGACTGGACGCCGGCACCGACGATGAACGGGATCAGTACAAAACCCAGAACCGTGTTCATCGAATAGGCGAGCGAACCATCACGCATCGCCGGGCTCTTGAGGTCAGGATCGCAGATCTTGAGAAGCAGCAAACCGGTGAGGAACACGCCGGAGGCCGTGCCGAAGACAAGCATCGCACGCTCGAACGGCGCAGAGTTAAACAGTTTCCGCGGCAGCAGGACGCTCATTGCAACGGTCCCGATGAAGCCGATCCCGGCGGCGATCAGGATCGGAGCGGCAAATGTCAACACACCCTGTACCGGCATGGACACAAGCGCAGCGACGATGGCAAAATCGGTGAGGGACGAGGCAATTTTGCTCTTGGTGCCCGGATCGACCAACCAAGCAACCCCGAGACGGGTCATGGCAAGCCAGACGAGCCACATAACAATGATTGCATAGGCCCAGACCGGGACCACGCCGATCAGCGGCAGGTCGAGTGAGCGCACGAAGGAGCGCAGCAAGATCGCGAGCCCGGAACCCGCAAGGATCAAGGCAAGGTTGAAGCCCAGCACGTCGATCGAGGTGGAAACAGTGCTTTCTCGACCGGCAACGCGTTGTTTCTCGGGATTGGGTTCAAGACCGGTCAGCCAGGATTTGGGGAGGTTCTGCGGATCGGCGGCACCATCGAGAAGCTTACGCTTGTTCAGCCAGTTGATGATGACGATGCCTGCGATGATCCCGCCCAGCAGACCGATCGTCGCAAATGTCACCGCAACACCCTGTGCGACTTCCCAATATTCCAACCCCATGCCATTCAGCATATTGCCGATGACGCCTGCGGTCCCATGTCCGCCCGAGAAGCCAAGCGGCATTTCGAGACCAAAGGTGGCGTAGATTCCGAGATCCGGCATCGAAGTCGCGAAGAATGCGCCGACGGCACCGCCTACGGCAAGCTGCAAACCGAATAGCCCAGCCATCAGGAAGAACATGTTGAACACATTTCGCGCTGTACCGGCTGAACTGCCCTTTCGGGACAACTGAATCCCGAGCGGAACCGAGGCCACAACCGGGATGATCAAGATACCCGGAAGAAGGCTATACATTTTGATCCAGTCGGCGGGGTATTGAACCGGCGTCAGGTCGCCCCAGATTTGCGGCCCGATCAACAACCCGACGGCACCACCGACCACAGATGCGGGAATGAACAGTTTTTGCAACCATCCGATCTTGGCGCGGAGGAACGTGCCGATTAGTAGAAACAGGCCGAGCAGGGCAAAGCCCTGCAACACATGGCTCATAGAAGCTCCAGTCATTTTTTTCTCCATAAATCCAATTGTGTGCCCCAAAGGTACATCACTCATAGGCAGGTTAGGTCTGCTTGGGTTTCGGAAAAATTGACTTTGAACCCACTTAGTATAACATTTTTATGATATCAAAGCCTTTCCAAAGGGATGCATGCCAAATGGAGATTTCGCACTTTGTCCGGACGAGATTAAAGGTAAGGCATTTGCACATTTTGCTTGCACTCGACGACACGCTCAGCGTCAGTCGTGCAGCCCAGCGGCTCAATGTTGCACAGGCTTCGGTCTCCCGGACACTCTCAGAAATCGAAGATGGATTCGGCGTGCAAATCTTCGATCGGCACCCTCGTGGGCTAAGGCGCACCAAGCTGGGGCGGGAACTGCTCCTGGCGGTACGCAAGGTTGTTGCCAATATTTTTGCGCTCGAAAATTTGGCCGGTATGGTGGAGTCTCTGGACTATGGCGATATTGTTCTCGGATTACACAACGTTTCCCTTTTGGATCGAATGGCCAGGCTGGTCACAGACTTCAAGCACAGCCACCCCAAGATAACCTTTGCACTGCGAGACGGGCTGCTACCGGAACTGCTCGAAGATTTGCACTATGGGAGGGTCGATTTGGTCTTTGGCCGCCTTGAACCGGGGCTTGAGCAGCGTGGATTTGGAACAAGCGTTCTCGCCGAAACAGGCATGATCATTGCCGCAGGAAATCATATCCCTCCGCCCCCTGCAGACGTACAAGAGTTGCTCGGAAAGCCATGGATCCTGCCGCTGTCAGGCACACCTATGAGAGAACATTTCGAACGATTTTGCGCATTTCATCGGGAACCCCTTCCGCAAAACCGAATAGAAACCAACAATGGGCTCCTCATCGCAGAAATCCTGATGCAACAGGATCGCTATTCGCTTTTCCCGGCCCCTCCTTCAATAAAAACCTCTGCGAAAGAAGGGCTGCTCAACTTTCCATGGCTGAGAGGATATCCATATCCCTTTCGAACAACGCATGACAAAGTCGGATTCGTTTATTCGATGTCAAATGTCCGAACTCCCGCAGTCGAAGCGTTTTTGGCTTCGATTGAGATTTGAGAACGAAACGACTCTGTTGCGCAAATCGGGTGATGGCCGAGGTTCCCCTTTCCCCGGACGGGTCCGTTGCATTAACAGCAGAGGGCTGTGTTTGTCGTCGGCTTTTCTCGCCTATCACGCAGCCTCCTGGAACAGTTTGGCGATGAAGGCGATCTCGTTGATCACCCCGGTTTCACAATTCTCGAATTGGCCTTTTCCAATGGTGCGGAAAGTTTCGATGCCAGCAAGCGCGGCCTTCGCTCCGGCCAGTGTCTGGAACCCGCGCATGGTGCGCAATCGCTGCTTCAGTGCGGCATGATCACTCTCGATTCTATTGTTTAAATACTTGCGGTTAACGTGGCGGATAGCATTATCAGGCCCGAGCCGGCCGTTGATCTCGCCGATCACCTTTGCATAGCTTTGCGCCTTGTCGGTGACGATTGTAAGCGGCTGATAACACCGAACGGTGTCTTGCGCCTGGCGCAGAAATGCCCTTGCTGCCTTGGCATCCCGCCGCGCCGTCAGGCGGAAATCGATCAGCTGGCCGAACTGATCCACGGCCCTCCAAAGGTAACGCCAGCGCCCGCCCACACGAAGGTAGGTCTCATCGACATGCCATTGCAGCCCGCGCCAGGAGCGGTGTCGGGCTTGGGCCCGTTTCCGGATTTCGGGGCCAAACTTTCGCACCCATCGGTGAACCGTCGAGGCATCAACAGTAACACCCCGCTCGGCAAGCATATCCCGCACGTCCCGGCACGAAAGCGGGTAGCGGCAGTACCAGCGCACCGCCAACAGGATGACCTCGCGCGGAAACCTGTGCCGCTTGAACGGATTGCGCCGGGACATCGCTCACTCCTCAGCCTGGGGCAACGATGTCTCCGACATCCCGATGGTTAATGCAACGGACCCCCACATCGAGGCTGGAGCAGTTCACTTCTTTCCAAAAACCAAAAACACTCCTCGCATCAGGCTTTATTGATTAATCAACGTGAAAATGGTCTAATGAAGAGCAATGCTTGGTTGTGAAAAGGTAGAAATAATGAGGATCATTAACTTTTTCACCATATCTGCTGTCGCCTTTTTTTCTGTTACTTCTCTCGCCTTTGCCGACAGGCCACCGAAAGGTTTTGACCCCAACATGAGGTTGTTCAAGGACGCTTTCCGATACAGTGTTGCAGGTGAACCGGTACGCCGGGGCCATCGCTCCGAGCGGTACGAGTTGAGGAATGGTTTTTGTACTGGTTCTGATTGCCGCAACAACAGGTTGCGGAGTGAAATCAGAGAATCGAAAAGAGCAACAACGGCCAGAATAGGGAAGGACATATGGTTTGGCTGGAGCTTCTTTGTGTCTTCCGCGCCTTCCTTGCCGGGCAAGGATCGACTGTACCCATTCTTTGGCCAGTGGAAGATGGGCGGGGATAACTTTCCGCTAATTGCATTCGTCCAGTCTGATCATGGAAGTCGTGATGCTATCTTTGTGTCACTAATTGATATGTCACGGGCATCCACGGGTGGCCTTGTTGCCGGAGCAAAGCATGGAAATGTATGTAAAGATATTTTCCGAATGGCGGCGGCTAAGCGCTCTTGGATTGATATCGTCGTCAATACTAACTTTGCTGCGGACGAAACAGGGTATGTGCGAGTTTGGATAAACGGTCAGCTCAAGTGCGACTATAGCGGTCAGATCGTGGTAAGGAGAGATAGAAGCCGATATCCCGGTCCAAACCACAGACGCGGAATCTATGTGGGAAATACCTCATATTGGAAAGAAAAATATGGAAACCGACCGGTTCCCACCTGGGTAGTTTATTATGATGAGTTTTTGACAGGAAAAAATAGGGAAGACGTAGATACTAGAATGCGAGAAAGGGCTGGGCTACCGCCCGTTGACTAGGCCGGGCGTGACCAAAGAAGCCGACCTCAAGTTCAGGAGAACACTAAACGATCAACTTTGAGGAACTTCGACAACAAAAGAGTGGAGAACTGGTCTCATATCATTCCAGTGGGGGGACGGCGCGGGTCCCCAATTCGTCTTGAAATGCGCTAGTGATTGGTCTCCCTTATAATTCTCTGGTCCGCCAGGCTTCCAATTTAGGTAGACTAACGGCTCACCATTTAGCCAATACCAGCCACCGTCCGGTTCCTCGGCACCTTCCTCTTGTGCTAGTCCGATCATCGGGCCATTATACTGTCCATCTTGGACAATCCAGTGGCCTTCGTCCTGCATCGTTAGACTAAAAACGAACTGGTTTTCTTCTTCAGAACCGATAGCCACCATATAGCCTCCAAGCAACTTCGCTATTTTTTGCAAATCAGACAGTTCCCCTCCCCATGTTCGGATCACATAGTATTTCGACTTTCCAAAGGAACCTTCTGTGACCAGGTCAAACTTCCTTAGCAAGTCTTCCGGGCTGGGATTGGTTGCAAGGTAAGCGGCGTCTGGAGGGCACCGGCCTTTCAACTTGACGGCTGGAAATTCCAGGGGAGGAGCTCGTCGAGCTGGCTGGCAGGGTGACCTGCAGCGATGGCTTCGAGGGTGGCCTTGAGGTAGGCGAAGGGCTCGGCGCCGTTGATCTTTGCTGTGGCGATGAGCGAAGCGATACGGCCCCAGGCGCAACCGCCTTCATCATGGCCGGCGAAGAGGGCGTTCTTTCTCGTCAGGGCGATAGGGCGGATCAGGTTCTCGACAGCATTGGAGTCGATCTCGACGCGGCCGTCGTGGAGGAAGGTCTGCAGCCCGTCCCACTGCCGGTGGATGTAGGCCAGCTTCTCTCCGAGACGTGACTTTGAGGAGATCCGGCGGCGCTGGCTCTGCAGCCATTCTCCGAACTCGGCGACCAGCGGCGCGGTGCGGGCCTGCCGGGCCGAGAGCCGCTGGCCGGGACCCATGCCGCGGATCTCACCCTCGATGCGGTAGAGCTCCGCAATCCGGCGCAGTCCCTCGGCGGCGATCTCCGAGCCGTCACGGTCGAAGACTTCCTTCAGCTTCCTGCGGGCATGATGGCATGGATGCCCCCTCTCGCCCAACCGGCAACCGTTGGTGCAGGTTGAGAGGACTGATTGCGAGAGAGGAGATTGAAGATGACTGAACCAATCGCCCTTGTCGGGCTGGATATCGCCAAGTCCATTTTCCAGGTTCACGCGGCCGACCGGAAAGGCAAGCCGATCTTGCGTCGCAGGCTCAAGCGCGACGAAGTCGAGCCGTTCTTCAAAGAACTGCCCTGTTGTCAGATCGGCCTGGAAGCCTGTCCGGGCAGTCACTACTGGGCTCGGACACTTCGGCGCCACGGTCATGAGGTAAGATTGTTGCCCGCGCAATATGTCCGGCCCTATGTGAAGACGAACAAGAACGATGCGGCGGATGCAGAGGCCATTTGCGAGGCAATGACCAGGCCCACGATGCGCTTCGTTCCGATCAAGGAGGAAGACCAACAGGAGATCCTGGTGCTGCACAGGGTTCGCGAGATGCTCATGCGCCAGCGGACCCAGCTGATCAACGGGATCCGCGGTCATCTCACGGAGTTCGGTATTGTCGGACCGCAGCGGGCGCACCGGGTGCAGCTCCTGGTCGATGTCATTCGTGATGAGAACGACGGCCGCTTGCCGGGGGCTGCGCGGCAAGCATTGCTCTATTTGGTGGAGCAACTCGAGCAGGTTGCTAAGAAGCTCGAGGCGATCGACAAGGAGCTCGTCCTTCTTGCCCGTGAGAACGAGACCTGCCGCAGGCTCATGACAATCCCGGGCGTAGGGGTTGTCATTGCGACGGCATTGGTTGCCGCGACGCGAGACCCATCTGACTTCAAGTCGGGCCGACATTTTGCTGCCTGGCTCGGTCTGGTTCCCCGGCAGCATTCGACCGGCGGTGTAGAGCGCATGGGCGGGATCAGCAAACGTGGCAACGGGTATTTGCGCCGCCTGCTGATCCACGGCAGCCGGTCGATCATGCGTTGGCGCAGCAAGACCTGGGTTTGGCTCGCCAAACTACGAGCCAGACGCCCTGCCAATGTCGCGACGGTCGCCGTTGCCAACAAGACGGCCCGCGTGATCTGGGCGATGATGAAGTTTGGCGGTGTCTACGGCACTCCGATGCGCCAAGCGGCTTGATGATGAGACAAGACAAGGATTGCTGACGGCTGTCGGCAAGCCACCGCAGATGCGAGGGACTTTCTGAACGAGATGGCACGACCGGGCGGACCGGGGTCGGCTGAACCCGCTGGGCGCATCGAGCTCCGAGCTCGCGCTGCGTGATTGGGACCCGACTCGCGGATTAACCATCAAGGCCGGCGGTGCGGGGCGCATCGCCATGACAGGCCGGATAGATGACCGCAGTCGCGGTGCGTGACTGAGAACAGAAAAACCTTGCAAGAGCGGGGGCATCCATAGATGCGCCCAGCAATGCGCGACGGTGACCGGCGCGCCGCCTTTCCGCGAGGGGCGCGTCAGCCGGTTGTAGCCGGTATAGCCGTCCAGCTGCAGGATGCCATCGAAGCCCTGCAGGATCTGTTCCGCGTTCTGCCCGGCACGGCCCGGGGCATAGGTGAAGACCACGCCGGGCGGGTCATCGCCGCTCCATCCCCTGTCGTCCCGGGCCAGCGCCCAGAGATACCCGGTCTTTGTCCGGCCGCGGCCCGGGTCCAGGACCGGCGCCGTGGTCTCGTCCATGAACAGCTTGCCCGATCCTTTCAGGTGCTCGGCCAGCCGGTCGACTACGGGACCGAGATGGAAGGCGGCTGTCCCCACCCAATCGGCGAGCGTGCTGCGGTGCAGGTCGATCCCGGATCGGGCCAGGATCTGGCTCTGCCGGTATAACGGCAGATGGTCCGAGAACTTGCTGACCAGCACATGCGCGATGGCGCCCTCGGTCGGCAGACCGCCCTCAATCAGGTGCGCGGGGGCCGGAGCCTGGATGACGCCCTCGGCGCAGGCGCGGCAGGCATACTTAGGCCGGACAGTGACGATGACACGGAGCTGCGCGGGAATAATATCCAGCCGCTCGGTGCGATCCTCGCCGATCCGGTGCATCTCGCCGCACCCGCATGGGCAGTCCAGGCTGTCCGGCTTGATCACCTTCTCGATACGCGGCAGGTCCTTGGGCAGATTGCCCCGGTTGCGGCGGGCTGGCTTGCGCGGCGCCGGACCGGTGGATGTCTGCGTGTTTTGCTGCGTCTCGACCTCGGCCACCGCGGTCTCGAGATCCTCGAAGGCCAGCTGCCGCTCGTCCTCGCTCAGCTTCTCCGACCTTTTGCCATGCACGACCTGGTTCAGCTCGGCAACGAGGTGCTCCAGGCGTTTATTGGCCTCCCGAAGCGCATCCCGCTCGCGAAGTACTGCCAGAACAGCGTCACGCTGGTCTTCGGGAATGGCAGAAAGGTCGATGGGCGGGGTGCTGGACATGTCCGGAGCATACCCTGGTCTGCCTCTCTGGACGCAGGCTTTCGGCTGCCCGAGTCACTCTGCCACAGCCGGGCGGCGCGCCTCCAGGGACCGCACCCGCCGCCAGTCCAGCCCGGCAAACAGCGCTTCGAATTGGGCACGGTTCAGCGTCATCGCCCCGTCGCGGATGGCAGGCCAAGTGAAGCTGTTTTCCTCCAGCCGCTTGTAAGCCATCACAAGTCCGCTGCCGTCCCAGAACAGGATCTTCATCCTGTCCGCCCGTTTGGCGCGGAACACAAAGACCGTGCCGGTGAACGGATCTTCCGCCAGCGCTGACTGCACGAGCGCTGCCAGACCGTCATGGCCTTTGCGGTTATGAAGAGCTCTTCATAACCGCAATTATGCAGAGCGCATGATTATGCGGAGTCCGCAAGCAGAGGCCATTTTTCTTACGCTTTTTCTGCAGGTTAGAACGCTCGTCCATCTATCTCGCTATGCATAATTAGTGTCGTCTCTCGGCATTGCTTTGACGTTGAGAGGAGACCACATATGCCAAAGTCGATGGAAGTATTGCCAGCTTGCGTGCAGCTGATGAACCCTGGCGCCTTGAGGCCGTTCGTGGAGGAATTCGCGATCAGCTTGTTGAACCTGGGGCATAGCCGCCTGACAGTGTCAGGCTACGAAGCCTCAGCTCGGCACTTCGGACACTGGCTGCAGAGCAGCAAGATCGCGGTCGATGAGATCGATGAAGGCGTCGTGGGCCGTTTCGCGCGGCATCGATGCCGTTGCCCTGGTGGCCGACGTACCGCTCGCCTGTCCACCAAATACGTGAACCGGGTGCGGCGGTTCGTGGATTTCCTCGTGGAATGCGGGCTAGTGGCGCCATTGAAAGAGGAAGTGAAGTGCGCCCACGACGACCAGATCCTGGCCTTCCAGACTTGGCTGAGACGGCACCGGGGTATTTCGGAGCGCATAATCCATCGCCATGGCCGAATGGTCGTCCGATTGCTTCCCGCCTTGGGCCCTGAACCAGAGCAATACGATGCCGGTCTCATTCGGCAAGTGATCATGGAGCAAGCGCAGCGCAGTTCGCGGTCAAATCTCAAGACGATGACAATGGCACTGCGGGGGTATCTCAAATACCTGGCTGCCCAAGGTTTATGCCGGCCGGGGCTCGATCGGGCCATACCGATCATTCCGCAATGGCGGCAGGCGACATTGCCACGCTATATCTCCTCAGCTGAGGTTGATCAGATGATTGCATCCTGCGATGTCACGACGCCGCAGGGAACCCGCGACCGCGCGGTGCTGCTGTTACTTGCCCGTCTGGGGCTACGCGCCGGCGACATTTCGGACATGCGTCTCGACGACATCGACTGGCGAGAGGGAACCCTGCGTGTCCGCGGCAAAGGACGCCGCGAGATCCGGCTTCCGCTGCCCCAGGACGCCGGCGACGCGATCATTGGCTATCTGCGTGATGTGCGTCCCCAAGTTGCCTGCGACCAGATCTTCCTGCGCACCGTTGCCCCCTTTCGGCCATTAGCAGGCTCAAGTGTCTCAAGCATCGTTAATCATGCGCTTGGGAGGGCGGGTATCGATAATGCCCCGTCCCGGGGCACCAACTTGCTCCGTCACTCGGCTGCGACCAGCATGCTTCGGGGCGGTGCCACTTTGGATATGATCGGAACCGTGCTGCGCCATCGGTCGGTCGACACGACCGCCCATTACGCGAAGGTGGACGTCGGTATGTTGCTTCGGGTTGCCCAGCCTTGGCCGGGAGGTGCAGCATGCTGAGCCAGGACCTCGCACACCATGCGGAACTTCAACATAAGCTGGGGTTCAAGTTCCGGGTACAGCATACCCTGTTGAAGAGTTTCGTTGCCTTCGCGGAGGGGCATGGCGATCGGTATGTTCATACTGCGCGCGTGCTTGAATGGGCGGCGTTCGCGCCTTCGCCACGGCAGCGCCGCAACCGATTGCTGACAGTTCGCCGATTTGCACTGGCGCTGTCGGCCGAGAACCGGCGTCATGAGATCCCGCCCGCTGACGCTCTGGGCCACGGCCCATCGGAGCGACGGATTCCGTATATCTACAGCGCGGACGAGATCGCCGCGCTGATGCAGGCTGCCTCTTCACTCAAACCGACGTGTTCGATCAGGCCGCAGATGTACGAGACCCTGTTCGGCTTGCTTGCCGCAACCGGCATGCGCATTTCTGAAGCTCTCGCTCTTCGGCTCGATGACGTAATTGCCGATGGCTTGCTCATCCGGCAGACAAAGTTCCAGAAGAGCCGGTTGCTGCCACTCCATCGAACGACATGGGACGCCTTGGATCGCTATTTGCTGGCGCGCCGCCGGGTCGGGACCTTGAACAGCGCGCTGTTCGTTTCCGCAGCAGGCACGCCGCCAGCCTACAGTACCGTGATAGCCGTTTTTCTCCAGCTCGCGCGCTTGATCGGCCTGCGCGGAGGCCCCGGCCAGCCGGGGCCCTGTATTCATGATCTTCGGCACACCTTTGCCGTTCGATCCTTGGAACAGTGCGGGCAAAATCGCGATGCTGTCGACCGCCATATCGTCGCCCTCAGCACCTACCTCGGCCACGCCCACGTCACCGACACCTATTGGTACCTGCAGGCGACACCAATCCTCATGAGGCAGATCGCTGCGGCTGGCGAGGCCATGCATAAAGGAGCCGTCTCATGACCGCGCTGGCTCCGCATCTCACCGCTTTCTTGCGCGAGCACCTGCCGCACGAGAGGCGGGCGAGCCCGCATACCTGCGCGGCCTACGCCTACAGCTTTCAGCTGCTGCTTTCCTTCGCGGCGGCTCGGTTGCGGACCACCCCGTCCAGCATTCAGATTGAACAGCTCGATCCTCCACTCATTCTCGCTTTCCTGGAGTACATTGAGGACGGTCGCGGCAACTCGGCGCGCACCCGCAACGCCCGGCTTGCCGCCATCAAAGCCTTCTTCCGCTTCCTCGAGTATCGGCTTCCGTCTTGTCTGGATCAGGCGCGCCGGACCCGGGCGCTCCCGATGAAGAAGGTTGACGAGACCCTCGTCAGTCATCTCACCCGCGAAGAGATGCAGGCTCTGCTCGACGCTCCGGACCCGTGCCGGGTCTCCGGCCTCCGCGATCGGGCGATGCTGCATCTGGCCTTCGCTGCCGGGCTGCGCGTATCCGAACTCGTCAGTCTCCGCACCGACCAGATTGACCGTCAGGCGGCCGCCAGCATCCACGTCATGGGCAAAGGACGCCGCGAACGTGTGCTGCCCCTCTGGAAGGAAACTGCAGCGGCGCTGAAGGCTTGGCTGGCGGCCCGCCCGGCGAGTGGCGACGCCGAACTCTTTCTCAATGCGAAAGGACGTGCGATGACACGGTCCGGGTTCGAGTACATTCTGACCAAGCACGTCGTTACCGCGGCGCAAAAGCAGCCCTCCATCTCCGACAAGCGCGTCACGCCCCATGTCCTGCGTCACACCTGCGCCATGCACACGCTGCAGGCGACCCGGGATGTCCGCAAAGTCTCGCTTTGGCTCGGTCACGCCAGCCTCCAAAGCACGGAAATCTACCTGCGAGCCGACCCGACCGAGAAGCTCGAGGCGCTCGCTGCGATGGCGCCGCCGTCACTAAAGCCGGGTCGCTTCCGCGCTCCCGACGAGCTGCTGGCTATGCTGAAGTCCGTCGGCCGATCAGCAGATTATGTCGAGTGATTTCTGCTAAAAACACCGCAGTCGGCAAGCCGTTGCCGCTGCGGACTCCGCATAATCATGCGCTCTGCATAATTGCGGAAATCCACCGGCTTTGTCGCCACCAGTGTCCGGACGCCCTGCGAGGTGACGTGCTCCCCTTGGAGTCCGCGTTTTTCAGTTAGCTCTGTTCAGGGTTTGGTCCTCTCTTGACCGTTGGTGATACTCCCGCGGGGTGAGCCCGTCGAGGCTCGAATGCGGGCGGTGGTGATTGTAGTCGTCGCGCCAGGCGTGGATCAGGTGACAGGCATGGCGCAGGCTCGCAAACAAGTGCTCGTTCAGGCACTCATCCCGAAAACGGCCATTGAAGCTCTCCACGAAGCCGTTCTGCATCGGTTTGCCGGGCGCGATGTAGTGCCATTCGACCTGCCGGTCCTGCTGCCATTTCAAGATCGCGTTGCTGGTCAGTTCGGTGCCATTGTCGGACACCACCAAGCAGGGATAGCCACGCAAATCCGCGATCCTGTCCAGTTCCCTGGCGACACGCAGGCCCGACAGAGATGTGTCCACGACAGTAGCCAGGCATTCCCGGCTGAAGTCGTCGATCACACACAGAATACGGAACCGGCGCCCGTCCGAGAGCGTGTCTGAGACGAAGTCCAGCGACCACCGCTGGTTCGGCCCCTGCGGGATCGCCATAGGCGCCCTGGTTCCGATTGCGCGCTTGCGGCCGCCCCGTTTGCGCACCGTCAGCCCCTCTTCCCGGTAGATGCGATAGAGCTTTTTCCAGTTCACCTCCCAGCCTTCCCGCTTCAGAAGAATGTGCAGGCGCCGATAGCCAAACCGCCTGCGCTCACCAGACAGTTCACGCAGCCGGTGCCGCAGGTCCTTGTCTTCCGGCCTGACCGGCCGCCGCCGGTACACACGCGGATCGATCCCGGCCAGCGCACAAGCCCGCCGCTGCGAGTAGCTTTTCTCTTTCATGGCCCAGTCCACGGCGCGTCTCCTTGAACCGGGCTTCAGAAGTTTTTTCCAAGCATCTCTTTCAGCGTGGCGACATCAAGCATTTGCTCCGCCAGCATTTTCTTCAGCTTGGCGTTCTCGGCCTCCAGCGCCTTCAACCGCCGGGCATCCGAAACTTCCATGCCGCCATATTTCGACCGCCACTTGTAAAAGGTCGCATCGCTGATGCCGTGCTTGCGGCACAACTCTTTCGCGCCCAACCCAGCCTGGTGCTCCTTCAGAATGCCTATGATCTGCTCTTCGCTGAACCGGCTTCTTTTCATCGTCTGTCTCCTCAGTTGGAGAACAGGCTAACCTCAAAGCGAGGACATTTCAGGGGAGCACGTCAGAGCGAGAACAACGGTATGCCAAACAGTAGTTTCGCGGCTAAGAAGCCGTTTTTTGAAAAGAGCAGCCTGACTACCACCGCTGCACTCGGAGAATACGAAGGCTGGTCACCGAAGGAGGTGGAAGATCGGCAGAAAGAGATGGCCACCCTTGCGCTGAGGGCGTGGCCAGCTGAATAGCAGAAATCTTTCGGCGAGCCTGAGGGTGTGCTTCGCTCCCCTCAGGCAGTTCGGCCGTTATTCAGGGCTACTCAGCACCCGCTTTTTGCACGTATTAACTAAGGATGCGACGCTGATGCTGCCAGCAGATCAAGAGATCTGCTTCAGGCTCACTTCGGCGCGTAATATAAGTCGACTTGAATGACATGGTGTGTTTGCGGCGGCCGCTCTCCCAGGGCGAACGAGGTCCGATAAGATCGGCCTCAGCAAAAACCAGCCGTGAAGGAGAACGACCATGTTGCATTATGTTGGTCTGGACGTGTCCGTCAAATCCGTGTCGATCTGTGTTGTCGATGAAGATGGCGAGGTGCTGGCGCGCGGCGAAACCAGTTCGGATCCGGACGAGATTGCATCGTTTATTTTCGAACATTCCGCCAAGCCCGAGCGGGTGGTGCATGAGAGTGGCATCCTGGCCATCTGGCTCACCCGCGAGCTGGAGAAACGCGGCCTTCCGATCATCTGCATTGATGCCCGCCTGGCGCACAAGGCGCTGTCTGGGCGGATCAACAAGTCCGATACCGGTGATGCCGAAGGGCTGGCGCATCTGGCCCGCACCGGCTGGTTCAGCCGGGTTCACATCAGAAGCGAGGCGTCGGAGCGGGTTCGCGTGCTCATTGGCGCACGGGAGCGCCTGATCAGGATGCGCAAGGACCTTGAAGCGCATGTTCGAGGCGTGCTGAAGGTTTTCGGGGTCTGCATGGGTTCAGTAGGCCGTGCAAACCTGCGGCAGGGCTTCCGCGACCAACTCGCCGGGGCAGGCCAGACCGACCCGGCGCTCGGCGTGATGGCTGACATGTTCATTCCGATCCACAGAACCCTGTGCGCGGCCGCGGAAGCGATGGATGAAGATCTCAGGCTCATCGCACGCGAAAGCGGCCTTGCCCGCCGCCTCATGACCGTCCCGGGGGTTGGGCCTGTCGTCGCGCTGTCCTTTATCGCTACCCTCGACAATGCGGAGCGTTTCCGGAGATCGAGGGACGTCGGCGCCTTTCTCGGCCTCACGCCGCGGCGGCACCAATCCGGAGACATGGACTGGTCCGGCCGGATATCAAAATGCGGAGATCGTGATCTGCGAAGACTGCTCTACTCCGCGGCCACCACCTTAATCACCCAGGTCAGAAAGCCATCACAGCTGCGCGCTTGGGCCAAGAGGCTGCAAGATCGGAAGGGCTTCAAGAAAGCCGCAGTGGCGGCATCCCGAAAGCTCGCTGTCGTCATGATGTGCATCTGGCGCGACCAGACAGTCTTTGAACCGGGAAAGGAACTTATCACCTGACAACCAACTGAGATCCCGCCCACAAGAGACAGGGCGGGTTCAGCGTCCTTCGGGACGGCGGCGGATCAAGCCAGTCAAAAGCGGCTGAAGGAGCGTGACGCTCACTTCGCGAATGACATTCTGGCTGGTCAGCTCCCGGACGCCATCAGGAAGCGGAAACACCGACTTCGTAGAGAACCAGGACCCCGAACGGCAATAGAACCCGCACTTGACGATCCCGCAAACAGAGAACCGCTATTGGCTGGACAAAACAAAATAATTTCTGATTTGAGGTCTATATGCAACTTATAATGGGCGGCATTAACGGGGACTATCTGACGAACATCACACTGAACGCGGCTGCTGAGACACAAGAGGTTCTGGCAGCGGTCGCATACGCGACAGATATGAACCTTCTGTTCGACTGGTGTTGGAACAACGGCATTCCACTCAAGTATTTTGGTCGCCTCGACGAAGGCGTCCCGGTCAAACCTTCCATCCTGTCCGCGTTCCTCGCCCGCAAGTCGGCCCGTTTCCAATGCCGCCTCGTTCAGCATCACCATGCGAAGGTAATCTGGTGGCGCGAGTACGGCCTCTACATCGGCTCCGCGAACCTCACTGCGAGCGCTTGGTATAAGAACGTCGAGGCCGGCTGCTTCTTTCCCGAAGCCGAGATCACGGATCAAATGGCCGAAGATATCCTGGAACTTTTCGACGTGCTCGATCGGAACTCGACGCCGCTGACAGACGAGTTGCTCGAAGTCATGCAGAAGCGCGCAACGCAGATTGCGCGTTCGGAGCCACCGTCCGAAGAGTTCTGGGACAGCCCGAGTTTCAACCAGTGGTCTGGGCTCGTGCAGACCGGGAAGAAAAAAGCCGCTGACCGCCGCCGGGAGGCATTCCTTGAGGAATGGCACTCTACGCTGCAACAGCTCCGCGATATCGGAAACTTGGTGAGCAAGCCTGAGAACAGGCCCTCTTGGATTGACGGCGATGCCCCTGCAGGCGCTCAGGGCGACCAGTTCCTCCACGCGCACTACTATCAGCGTACCTTCGACGGACGCAGAGCTCTCTACACCGACCATTTCGAGCAAAACCAGAGGAACCCTGATGCTGCGCTCGCTGACGCCATCAAGTGGTGGCGCAACTTGCCCAAGGCCCCGTCCGAAGAAGACGTTATGTTGAATTCCACCGCGCCCATGCTGCGGGAGGCGCTCACTGCCGAGGCCATCGAGGATATGGAATATGAGGCCTTCCGCGAACTCTGCATGGGTATACATTCCATCAAAGACTATGCGCGACGCGTCGCCAATAAGGCTGTCGGTCTTCGTGAGGACGGGACGAGGTACACGATAGCAGAAAAGGTCGACGCGCTCTCGAAGCGGATTTGGAGCGACAAGTCCGCTGGTGGCAACGACGTGAAGCAGCTCTTAAAGTTCATCCTCTATAGTGGCCCGGAGGCACAGTTGCCGGAGCGCCTCTGGACCGCCTTTCATGATCCGAAATGGAAAATCGAAGGCCTTGGGGTAAGCGCATTGGGCGAACTCGTCGGGTGGGCACTGCCTGATCGCTTCCCCCCCCGGAACGGGCGGACTTCGAAATCTCTAAAGTCTCTGGGATATGACGTAACAGTCCACGTTGGGTGACGTATCCTGCCATTAGCAACGAGTTCTCGATTTGCGCTGACGCTGCGAAACCCCTCAGGAACCTCAGGAACCTCAGGAACCTCAGGAAAGAGGGTGGCAAGCGGCTGTTCATTGCGAGTGCAAAAACATCGAGAAACTCTGGGAGAATTTCAAGCCAGTCTGTGAACTTGGTGAGTGCAACGGCAAAGTCCCTCGGCTCTCTTTGACAAGTCTTGTGAACTACCCTGAGCCGCCCCATCAAATTTGGTCCACGGTCATGCATAGAAGACGGGTGACAAATAATTGCGAGCAGGCGAGACACGCCACCATACCGAATTCCCGAAACGCCAGCGCAATGACCGAAACTCAGCGTTTTTCGACGTCCCGCCAGGTCAACGGGATCGCAGCGGCGACAAATTTAACTTTCAAGGGGGCCCCAGTGCTCTGACTGACGCCCCCCATTTGATTGCTGGCGCGACTTGGCACTGTCCTTTAGGACGCCGAGTTGGCCATGGATTGGGAGCTGACCACCCGCTCGTTCAGAACAGTTACCGCAGCGCCCGCGACCAAGGCCCAGAAGGGCGCGCTGATGCTCAGGAACGACACGTTCGACATCGCGACGATCAGGGCGACGAAGGCACCGATCTGGTGGCCTGCATTCCGGTCGAAGGCGGACTGGAATGCGCTCAGCAGGACGGTGATCATCGCCAGACCCGCTACCGCGCCGATCAGGGGTCCAGGCAGCGCCATGATCAGCGGCACCGCAACCCCGGCGAAGATCCCGAAAGCGGCGAAGAGCACGCCGTTAAGCACCGTAGCCGCATAGCGCCCTTCGGGTTTCTCGCCCGCCTGATCGGAGGAGCAGATCGCCGTCATGGGCCCCGCGATATTGGCGTTATGCCCGCCGATGAAACCGGCCAGCATGCCGCCGATGCCCGAGATCACGGTCATAGCGTTGATCGGCGGACGGTAGCCCTCGGCGTAGAGAACCCCTATCGCCTGGGCGTTCTCGGCCCCAATCACGAGCACGGCCAGCGGCACGGCGATGGCCAAGAACGCGTCGACCGTGAAGACGGGTGCGGTGAATTCCGGCTCGACAAAGCTGATTGCCGCCTCGCCCCCCTGGAAGCCTCCGGTCAGGGTCACGGCCATGAGGCCGACGACCAGCGCCGTCAACACCGGCGGGACGGCCCGCAGGAACCGCAACGACAGGAAAAAGGCGATGGTCGCCGCACCGACCACGATGGGCAGTTTCTCGATTGAGGTGACAGCGCCGATTCCGAAGCGGATGAGCGCCCCCGCGATCATCGCCATCACGATGGGCATCGGAAGCCATCGCATCACTTTGCCGATAAGACCGGTGACCCCCAGCACGAAGACCATTGCGCCCGCCAATAAGAAGGCACCGACCGCCTGTTCGAACGGAAAGGTGCCCAACGCGCCGGCTACGAGTGCAGCGCCAGGAATGGAGTAGGCCCCCGTCACCGGCAGCTTGTAGTAAAGCGCCATGATTAGGCTGATCAGCCCGCCAAGGCCGTAGATCGCCAGAAGCCAGGCCACGGTTTGACCCTCGGTCAGTCCGCCATTATTGGCGGCGCCGATCACGATCAGAGCAGGCCCCGAGCAACCGAAGATGGCCGCGACCAGTCCCGCGCTCGCTGTTTTGATGCCAAGCGCCATGCGCAGGCCCGACAGGCCCGCGCCGAAGCCCGGGCCCTTCTCGATCCAGTTTGTCTTTTCCGTCCGTTCCATTTCGGTTCCTCCCTTGATGTTGGTTGCGTGGCCGTCTCAGCGGCCGGTGAACGCTGGCTTGCGCTTTGCGTGAAAGGCCTCGACGCCCTCGCGGAAATCCTCCGATTGACGCAGGCGGCTGTAGTTCAGCCCTTCCATCTCGATCGCGGTGCTGAGAAGAGCGTCATCGGTGTCATTCAACAGCTTCTTCGCGGTGCGTTGCGCCATGGGTGAAAATTCACGGAGTTCGTTCACAAGTTCGGACACCGCCTGTTCGAGATCACCATCGGGCACGCATTCGGTGGCGATGCCCCAGTCCAGCGCCTGCTGGCCCTTGATTCGCTTTGAGCGCATGACGATGTCTTTCGTGCGCGTCACGCCGACGATTTTCTGCAACCGTGCGGAGCCACCCGATCCGGGTATCTGTCCCAGCTTCTGTTCGGGCAGCGCATAGAGGCAGGTCTCGGACACGATGCGGAAATCGCAGGCCAGCGACAGCTCGAAGCCGACCCCGAAGGTGTAGCCGCGATTTGCGGCGATCACCGGCTTGGAGCAGCGCGCGGGTGCCGCCACGTTCCAGGCGAGGTGCGAGACATGCTCGGGGCTGGCCTCGAGGAAGCCCTTGATATTGCCGCCCGAGGAGAAATGCTCGCCCTCGGCGCATACGACGATGATGCGCACGCGGTCATCTTCATCAAGTGCCTCGAAGACGAGGCGGAGCTGATCGCGGGCACCCATCGAGATCACGTTGTAGGGCGGCCGCGCGAGGATGATGTCGGCGCGCTCGTTCTCGGCATCGAGCCGAACGTGGAAGCCGTCGAGTTCGGAGAGGCGCGGATCGGTGAAGGTCATGGTTTCGGTCATCGGAGTATCTTTCATCTGGGTTTCTTTCTCTGGACTTACGCAGTGGTGGTCTCGGCCGGTTCGACCTCGTATTCGCCCGCGACAAGCAGGCGTCGGAGGAGTTTTCCGACCGGGGATTTCGGGATTTCGCGCACGAAGACGTAGCGGCGCGGGCGGCGGAAATTGGACAGCTCCGAGCCGCGGCAATGGGCGTCGAGGTCGGCCTCGGTGACATCGCCGCCGCGCTTGACGAAGGCGGTCACGACCTTGCCCCAGCGAGCGTCGGGCAGGCCGACCACGGCGACCTCGGCCACGGCGGGATGCAGCGACAGGCAGCTTTCGACCTCGACAGGCGAGACGTTCTCGCCGCCGGTGATGATCATGTCATCGGCCCGGCCGGTGACGAACAGATCGCCGTCTTCGTCGAAGTGCCCGCAATCGCCGGTGAAGTACCAGCCGTCGTGAATGGCCTTTCTGTCCGCTTCAGGGCGGTTCCAGTAGCCCTCGAAGGCTTCATCACCCTGCATGGAGGCGACGATTTCGCCTTCTTCGCCGGGTGCGCAGGTCTGGCTGACATCCCTGCTGCCCAGCGGCACCACTCGCAGGCGCTGGTTGATCGCGGCGCGGCCCGCCGATCCGGGTTTGGCCGCCGCGTCCTGGCAGATGGAGAACGTGTAGATCTCGGAAGAGCCGTAATGGTTCACGAAATGCTCGGGCTGGAAGGCCTCCGCCAGTTTCTGCAACAGACCGTCGGTCATGGACGCCCCGGCAAAGCCCAGCTTTCGCACGCTGGCGACCCGGTCCGGCGTGAATCCTGTGTGGTGGACGATGTCGTGATAGAGCGTCGGCACGAGATAGAGGTTGCTTACGGCATGCTGCTCGATCGCGGCAAGCGCGCCGGGCACGTCGAACCGCGGCAGGCAGACGAAGGCACCGCCGATCACGCTGGCCGACAGGAGCGACCGGATCCCCATGGTGTGATAGAGCGGCATGACGCCCAGCGTGCGTTCGCCATGGCCGTACATGTTCTGCGCCACATGGGCGATGGCCGCGGCCCGTTCTGCCCGGTGGCGGCGCGGCACGCCCTTGGGCTTCGAGGTCGTGCCGGATGTGTAAAGCATGACCGACAGATCGTCGGCGCCGGCCTGCGGCACCGCATCGGCGGCACGGCCTGCCAGCATCGCGGCAAGGCCCTGATCGCCGCCGAGCGGCAGCACGTTGAGGCCCGGCGCAAGTGCCGATCCGGCCACCGCCTCGGACGCGGCATCGTCATGCACCAGAACGCGGGCCGCACTGTCGCGCAGCGCATAGTCCAGCTCGTCGGCGGTGACGCGCCAGTTCACGGGCGTGATGACGATCCCGGCGATCTGGCACGCCCAATGCAGCGAGGCATTTTCCCACCGGTTCTGCATCGCCGTGACCAGCGTGTCGCCCTTGCCAAGCCCGATCTGGCCGAGTGCATCGACAAGCGCGCTGATTCGGCCGTACCAGTCGGCATAGGTGATCGTCCGGTCTCCTTCGGCGATTGCCATCGCGCCGGGGTCGCGTTCCACGGACGCGATAAAGCTGGTTCCGAGGTCAAGCATCGATTGGTCCTCCCTTGATGCGGTTACGGGCGGCCAACGCCGCCTGCACGATGGGCGCATAGCCGGTGCAGCGGCACAGGTGGCCCGAGAGCGCTTCGCGGATCGTGTCTTCCTCCGCGTCCGGTTGGCGCGAAAACAGCGCGTCGAGCGTCATCAGGATGCCCGCCGTGCAGAAGCCGCATTGCAGCGCGAAATGTTCGCGGAAGGCCTCTTGCAGCGGAGTCAGCGCATCGCTCTTCCCCAGCCCCTCGACCGTACGGATCGCGCAGCCCTCGGCCTGCTGGGCCAGCATCAGGCACGCGCGGGCGGGCTCGCCGTCCACCTGCACCGTGCAGGCCCCGCAGACACCGTGCTCGCATCCCACATGGGTGCCCGTCGCGCCGATCTCGTGGCGCAGGGCATCCGTCAGAAGCGTACGCGGGGACACCCGGACAGATACGGGCCGGCCGTTCAGGGTGAAGCGCACCGGGTGCGTGTCGTCTTTGGTCAGTCGCGGCATGACAGGGCCTCCTTCAGCGTTGCGCGCCCGAGCTGGCGCACCAGGTCGCGGCGGTAGCGGGCGGTGGCGTGCAGGTCGCTGCGGGCCTGCAGATGCCAGGCGAATTCGTTCAGCTGATCGTCGAACCCCTTCGCATCTGCCGGCAGATCGAGCGTGCGCGGCGTGTCGGCGACGCCGCCCACAGCAAGCGTGGCGGAGCCATCCGGCCGGGCGATCGCGGCACAGGCGACGATGGCGAAATCGCCATGTCGGCGCGCCACCTCGCGAAAGGCATATCCGGTGCCCGCCTTGCGGACCGGGAAAGCCACCGAGGCGATCATCTCGCCAGGGGCGAGGTCGGTGGACATCATGCCCTTGAAGAAATCACACGCCGCGACCTCCCGCGTCTTGCGGCGGCGGCGCAGGGTCACGGTGCCGCCGAGCGCGATCAGGCACAGCGGCAGTTCCGCGCTGGGATCGGCATGGGCGATGGAGCCGCAGACCGTGCCGCGATTGCGCAGCTGCGTATGCGCAACCCAGGGCAGTGCCGCGTGCAGCAGGGGCAGGCGATCCGCCAGATCCGGCCAACGCTCCAACGCGGTTTGGCGCACGGCGGCCCCGATGATGACCCGGTCGCCCTTAGCCTCGATCCGCGACAGCTCCGGGATGCGGGTGATGTCGACAAGCGTTGCGGGCCGCGCGAGGCGCATGTTCAGCATGGGGACCAGGGACTGGCCGCCGGCTATGACGCGGGCCTCGGTGCCGCCCTGGTGCAGCGCCTCCAGCGCCTCACCCAACTCGGTGGCAGCGACAAAATCGAACGTGGCGGGCTTCATGACCGGCCTCCCTTTATGATGCGATTGAGAAGACCTCTCAGGCGGACTATGGGGCCGCTCGACGAGCCGCCGCCGCAATGGCGGGCCAGGGCGCGGAAGAACTCGCCGATCACGACCTTAGCCGCGCCGTCCAGAAGCCGCCCGCCGACCGAGGCGACCTTGCCGCCGATCTGGGCCTCGTAGCGGTAGGCAATCTCGGTGCCGTCGTCGGTGTCGGTCAGGGTGATGCGGCCATGTCCGCCACCGGTACCAAGCGCGCCGACGGCCTGGCCTGACAGGGTCACAGCGTTGGGCGGATTGAGGTCCGACAATTCGATATCGGCCTTGTAGCGGCCCCGGACTGGTCCGACGCCCAGCGTCACATCCGCCTTGAAGCGTGTCTCGCCAACCTTCTGTACGCCGTGCGAGCCGGGGATGATCGCGTCGAGCGTCGCGGGGTCGAGCAGCATCCGCCAGACATCCTCGCGGCTGGCCTGCACCACGGCGCGGCCTTCGCCGGTAAGCTTGCGCCCACCTGCCGTGTCCTCGGTTTTCGTCTCGGACACGGGCTCTTTCGGTGCGGGCTCGTCGCCGAAAATCAGGGGGGCGAGCTTGGCCGCAGTCACCGGCAGTACGATCTCGGGTGCATCGCCCTCGGGTGCGAGCGCATCGGCCACGGCGTTGACGATGCACACGGGCGTGGACATGCAATTGCCTTCTCCCACGCCCTTGGCCCCGAGCGGTGTGAAGGGCGACGGGGTCTCGTGATGCAGGATCACCGGTTCGGGGACCTCCATCACTGTGGGCAAGAGGTAATCGGCCAGCGTGCCTGATTGGAATGAGCCGTCCGCACCGTAGGAATATTCCTCGAGGATCGCCGCGCCGACCGCCTGGGCAAAGCCTCCCCGCACCTGGCCGTCGACCATGGCGGGATGCAGGATTCGCCCGCAATCATGCATGGTCACGTAGCGGTCGATCCGCGGCTCAGCGGTCTCGGGGTCGATCTCGATCCCGCAGAAATCGAAGATGAATCCGTGACAGAGGGAGGAATTCACCCCGTCCTCCGCCGTCGGCGCCTCCAGCTCGGGCGGGGTCCAGTAGACGGTCTCGCGCATGGTCTGGTCCACGTCATCGGGCAGCGTGCCCGGCGACCAATGCGCTGTGGCGGCCACCCGTGCGAAGGACAGGCTGTTGTCGGAATTGCCTGCAGAACGGATACGGCCCGCCTCGAAGAGCACATCGCTTGCGGATATGTTCAGCTGCGTGGCCGCGACCTTTGCCAGCTTGTCGCGCAAACGCGCCGCCGCGATTTCGGTCGCACCGGCGACGGCGGGGGCAAAGCGCGAGGCGTAATTGCCCGAGGCGATGGACCAGGCATCGCGCATCGTGTCCACATCGGCCAGAACGCGCACCGCTTCCAGCGGCAGGCCGAACTTGTCGGCCACGACCTGCGCCAGCACTGTCCTGTGGCCCTGACCCTGCGGAACCGAGGCGACCTTAACCGTGACCGAGCCCAGAGGGTCGATTGAGATGGTTGCCGTGGCCTGCGCGCCGTTTTTCGGCCCAGCCTTAGCGCGCTCTTCGGGCGTCAGAACGGTGGTAATGTAGCCCATGTTGGACACGGAAGGTTCCACCACGCAGGCAAAGCCGATGCCGTAGCGGCGGCCCTCGGCGCGGGCCTTGTCGCGGCGGGCGTAAAGCTCGGCGAGGCCGCCTTCCGCGACCGCGCGGTCCAGCGCCGTGGCGTAGTCGCCCGAGTCATAAAGTGCGCCGCTGGCGGTACGGTAGGGAAAGGCCTTGGCGGGGATGAGATTGCGGCGAATGACCTCGAGCCGGTCCAGTCCGAGATGCCGGGCGATGGTATCCATCAAACGCTCCAGCGCGAAATAGATCTGCGGGCCGCCGAAGCCGCGATTGAGGCCCGTCGGGGTTTTATTGGTCAGCACAACGCGGTTGCGGATCGCCATGTTCGGGATGTCGTAGGCACCGGTCATGTTGCCGTGCATCCGGTAGAGCGTGGCAGGCTCCGGCGCGCGCAGATGAGCGCCGCAATCCTCGATCTGGTCCCATTCGAGCGCGGTGATCCGTCCGTCCGCCGTCACCGCCGCCTCGATCCGCGTCTGACGATTGGTGGCCGAGACGCTGGCCGACAGATGCTCCAGGCGGTCCTCGATCCACTTGACCGGCGCGCCGGCGATGCGCGCGGCGATGCCCGCGAGGATCATGTAGGGAAAGACGCCCTGCTTGATCCCGAAGGAGCCGCCTGACTCAGGCGGCGTGCGCAGCCGCAGCCGGTTGCCCGGCACGTTCAGCGACCGGGCCACTACCGCGTGGATCGAAAAGGGGCCTTGGAAATTCGCGGTAACGTCATAGGCATCCTCGCCGGGCTCGTAGCTGGCGATGACGCCATAGGTCTCGATGGGCGTGCAGGCGCTGCGCGGATAGGTGACGTCGATGCCGATCCGGTGCGGGGCCGCGTCGAACGCCGCCTCGGGCTCGCCGTAGCGGAAGCTGCGTTCGTTGATGAGGTTGCTGCCGAGGCTGGGATGCAGCACTGGCGCGTCCGCAGCCAGCGCCGCCACGGGCTCCACGACGGCTTCAAGCAGAGCGTAGTCGACCACAACGAGATCGGCGGCATCCTCGGCCAGGTAGCGGTCGGTCGCGACGATCATGGCCACCGGCTCGCCCACATAACGGACGCGGTCCACTGCCATGGGCCAGCATTCGACATCAGCCTTTACGCCGACGGTCATGGACCGGGTACGCGCCGCGACATCTTCTCCGGTGATCACCGCAACTACGCCCGTCGCCCGCGCGGCCTCGGCAGTATCGACAGACCGGATCGCCGCATGGCCGTGGGGCGAGCGGACAAAGGCCAGCGCCAGGGTGCCTGCGGCAACCGGCAAGTCGTCGATATAGCGCCCGCGCCCCGACAGCAGCGCCGGGTCCTCGACCCGCAGGGCGGACTGGCCCAGCAGCTTCTCTGTAACGGTATCTTTCATGTCTCCTCCCGGCTTGGCATGGGCAAGCCCTTAGGAGAGGACGTTAGGCGCGGGTCTGCCGGCCTCGCGATCCCGCCAGGTCTCGGACCTTACCGAGGAGTCTCAAAAAGCGGGGTCAGGCGGTATCGCGCAGGGCCGAGACATCGCGGAATACGCTGGGCGAGGAGCCGGCATGGTCGTGGAAGAACCGCGAAAAATGCGCGGGGACAGAGAAACCCAGGTCGTCGGAGATGGCCGAGAAACTACGCGATTCATTGGCCACGGCCTGCACCGCACGCTCCACCCGCTGGGTGTTCAGGTAGACCCGGGGCGAGATCCCGGTATCGGCCTCGAAGAGCCGGAAGAAATGCGCACGCGACAGGCCGCATTCGCGGGCGAGCCAATCCATCGAGGCGATGCCTGCGGGATCCTCGCGCAGCAGGGCCAAGGCCCGTGCGATCCGCCGGTCGGGCGCGCGGGTCGCTTTGGCCCTTACCCGGAGGGAGGGCTGTACATCGCGCCAGGGTGCCAGCCGCTCGATAATGGAGACCATCAGCCTCCCGATCAGCCGCTCATGCGTCGCGGCGTCGCCGGGTGCCCGCACCATCGCCTCTGCCGTCTCACCGACCTGTCTCCGGATCTGCGGCGTGATGGCACCGCCAGGATGCGGGAAAAAGTCCGGCCCGGCGCTCGCTTCCCAATTGCCGCGAAACGCGCCAAGCCAAGTTGGTTCTATGTACATTGCGAGAATGATGGTTGGCGGTTGATCCGCGCGGTGCACGTAGCTGTGGTGCTCCCAGGCATTGATTAGAACCGCGTTTTCATCGGTCAACGCCACGCGGCGCCCGCCCACGTCGAACTCGGTATCGGCGCCTTCGACCTTCAGAAGGACGTGGCATTGCGCATGGGCGTGCTTAACCAGAGGCCGGTCCATATCAAGCAGAGCGACCCTCCCGAACGTCCCGATAGCAATCCTCAGCGCAGACGACATCCGGAATCCTTACCACTTTTCATAATCGGGTCAATCTCACTCGGCTGCAGGCATCGTGACGGATCCGCGTTTCAGGACATCGTCGGCGGCACTTGATAAGTCTGTGACGTCAAGCGTTTCCCGCGGATGCCGAATACCGAGCTTGATCATCGCGAACCGCTCTCCGATCGGCCCGAAACAAATGTTTCGTTGGTGTGGGAAACGCTCCGTATAAGCGCAGATGTGCTTCGCCATGCTGAAGCCCCTTCGGCAACAAAGAAGCTATTTCCGTTCAATCACACGGTATGCGGTGTCTCCGCCCCACCGGGTATCAGCTTGACGGGTTGAAGTTCCAAGGCAGGAGATCGCCGATCTTGCCCGGCAGGATGGTCGGCCGCGATGGCCTCCAACGTCCCCGTCAGGTAGGCGGAGGGCTCGACGCCGTTGATCTTTGCGGTCGCGATCCGCGAGGCGATGCGGGCCCAGATTCGCCCCCCATCGTCGTGCCCCGCAAACGAAGCGTTCTTTCGGGTGAGCTCGATCGGGCGGATGAGGTTTTCCACGGCGTTGGAGGCGATCTCGACGCGGCCGTCGGTGAGGAAAGTCTGCAAGCCGGCCCACTGGCGGTGGATATAGGTCAGCTTCTCACCCAGGTGCGATTTTGCAGAGACCCGCAGTCGCTGTGCCTGTAGCCAGTCACCGAACTCGGCTACGAGGGGTGCGGGTCTGGCAGGTGGAAAGGCGCTGGCCGGAGTCCATGCCTCGGATCAACTCGGACACGAGGTGCTCCAGGCGCCGGTTGGCGTCCTTCAGCGCGCTGTTCGCCTGCAGCAGCGCCAGAACGGCGGCGGGCTGGCTCGTACGGATCGCGGACAGTTCGATGGACGGAGCGCTCGACATGACCCGATGATACTGCGTCGATGAAGAGTTTTGCCGGAACTGTTCGGCCAGAGTTTTTCTTGAATGCGCCAGAAAGCCTAAATTGGACCAAGAGAGCGGATGCAAGGTGAAACCGGCGGCTTGTATCCAGCAGGCCCACTCTTGGTCCAATTTAGGATTGATGGCCTTGTTGACGGGAAAGACCAAGAACCCATTTTCATTAACGTGGATGTGCTGCAAAATGCTACGAAAGCCCATTCGGCCCACGAGCTGCCAAATGAGCAGGGAAGTGTAATGGTGACTTGGTCCGCAACTTGCGCCTTCGCTTCTCACCCGTTTTCGCGATCGCAGCGAAAGTCCGGTCTGACGGACAGCGCGGAAGCATCGGTGGAGGTGTTTGGATGGCAGCTTTGGGCCGAAAGCGCCAAGTTCGCCAAACAGGCTCTCTGGTTCCGACTGACCAGCAGGCTGCTCAATTGCCGGCAACTGACGTTACCGGCAACTTGCTCGACGCCTTCATCTCCTTCAGCGACAGGTTGGAGCGGATGCTGGTCACCCCGGGCAGCCGTCGTAGCGTGCTGTCGACGAAGGCGCTGTAGTCGTCGAGATCCTTCGCCACCACGATCAGCAGGAAATCGTCCGCTCCAGTGGTGTTGTGGCAGGCAAGGATGTTCGGCGTCGTTTGCACGATACGCTGAAACTCGGCGGTGGCCACTTGGTCGTGCTCGGAGCAGCGCAGCTGGACGAAGGCCATGACGCCGAGGCCCAGCTTCCGGCGATTCAGATTGGCTTGGTAGCCTTCGATGATGCCGCTTTCCTCGAGACGTTTCAGCCTCCGCCAGCAGGGGGTTTCGCTCATCCCAATGCGTTCGGCGAGCTTGGCATTGGTCATTCGGCCGTCGTCTTGCAGCAGTGTCAGAAGCTCGGCGTTGACGCCGTCAATCTCGGGCATGGGGCGGATTCTTCCTCGTTCCCGGTCACGCATAGGGGATACTACCCCAAATATCGCCCCAGTGAAGGAGAATGGCAAAGGTATTTCACGTGCCGGGCGGTAATCTGTCCTCTAAATCACCCCAATCTGAAAGTCCCTGCCATGAAAGCCGTCCTTTTCGAAAACTTCCAGGAACCCCCCAAGCTCACGACCGTAGACGATCCAACGCCAGAGCCGCATGGCGTGGTGCTCAAGGTGGCCGCGACCGGAGTCTGCCGCAGCGACTGGCACGGCTGGATGGGGCATGACAGCAACATCGACCTGCCGCATGTGCCAGGGCACGAGCTGGCCGGAGTGGTCGAGGCCGTCGGCAAGGAAGTCAAGAACTGGAAGGTCGGCGACAAGGTCACCGTGCCCTTCATCTGCGGCTGTGGCAGCTGTTCGGAATGTCACTCTGGTAACCAGCAGGTCTGTCTGGACCAGGAACAGCCGGGCTTTACCCACTGGGGCTCCTTTGCGGAATACGTGCCGATCCACCAGGCGGACCTGAACCTCGTCGCGCTGCCTGAGACGATGGACTTCGCGACCGCCGCCAGCCTTGGCTGCCGCTTTGCCACCTCGTTCCGGGCGGTCATCGACCAGGGCAAGGTCAGCGCAGGCCAGTGGGTCGCGGTGCATGGCTGCGGTGGCGTGGGCCTTTCGGCGGTGATGATCGCGGCAGCAGCGGGGGCAAACGTGATCGGCGTGGACCTCGACCCGGCCAAGCTGACAATGGCAAAGGAGCTTGGCGCCGTGGCGGTCATCGACGGCAAGGACGCCGACGTGTCCGCCGCCATCCGGGAGACCACAAAGGGCGGCGCGCATGTCTCGCTCGACGCGCTGGGGCACCCCGTGACCATGACGAACTCGATCATGTGCCTGCGGCCGCGCGGCAAGCACGTGCAGGTGGGGCTGATGCTGGGTGAGCACGCAGCCCCCGCGGTCCCGATGCCGAAGATCGTGGGGCAGGAAATCGAACTTCTCGGTTCGCACGGGATGCAGGCGCATCGCTACGGCGCGATGCTGGACATGGTGGCGAGCGGGCGGCTCGATCCGGCGCGGCTGGTGGGGCAGCAGATCAGCCTTGCGGAGGCCCCGCAGGCCCTGATGGAGATGGACAGGTTCCAGTCGGTCGGCGCCACCGTCATCACCCGGTTCTGAGCCATGGAGACCATCGCATTCATCGGCGGCGGCAACATGGCCTCCGCCATCCTCGGCGGGCTGATCGCCCAAGGCATGGGCTCACTGCCGCCTTGCGGTGGTGCAGCGACGAGAGACCGGCGCCAGCTTGTCCTAGGCCAACCGTGATCGGCTCAAGCCCAGCCCAATCACGACATTCATGCAGAGCGCAGCGAAGGCGCTGCTGCGTGCGCGAAATATCTGGTCAACCTTCCCGAGGGCGGACCTTCAGATCCGCTCGGCCGACCAGGACTATGCTGCGCCCCGCTTCAAGGTAAGCGAAGCGCAGATAGCTCCATTTGCAAAGTCGGCGCAACCGGCCATGCCAGAAGCGCCCAACCGACCCAAAGCTGCTCTCTGTTTGCGGGATCGTCAAGTGCGGGTTCTATTGCCGTTCGGGGTCCTGGTTCTCTACGAAGTCGGTGTTTCCGCTTCCTGATGGCGTCCGGGAGCTGACCAGCCAGAATGTCATTCGCGAAGTGAGCGTCACGCTCCTTCAGCCGCTTTTGACTGGCTTGATCCGCCGCCGTCCCGAAGGACGCTGAACCCGCCCTGTCTCTTGTGGGCGGGATCTCAGTTGGTTGTCAGGTGATAAGTTCCTTTCCCGGTTCAAAGACTGTCTGGTCGCGCCAGATGCACATCATGACGACAGCGAGCTTTCGGGATGCCGCCACTGCGGCTTTCTTGAAGCCCTTCCGATCTTGCAGCCTCTTGGCCCAAGCGCGCAGCTGTGATGGCTTTCTGACCTGGGTGATTAAGGTGGTGGCCGCGGAGTAGAGCAGTCTTCGCAGATCACGATCTCCGCATTTTGATATCCGGCCGGACCAGTCCATGTCTCCGGATTGGTGCCGCCGCGGCGTGAGGCCGAGAAAGGCGCCGACGTCCCTCGATCTCCGGAAACGCTCCGCATTGTCGAGGGTAGCGATAAAGGACAGCGCGACGACAGGCCCAACCCCCGGGACGGTCATGAGGCGGCGGGCAAGGCCGCTTTCGCGTGCGATGAGCCTGAGATCTTCATCCATCGCTTCCGCGGCCGCGCACAGGGTTCTGTGGATCGGAATGAACATGTCAGCCATCACGCCGAGCGCCGGGTCGGTCTGGCCTGCCCCGGCGAGTTGGTCGCGGAAGCCCTGCCGCAGGTTTGCACGGCCTACTGAACCCATGCAGACCCCGAAAACCTTCAGCACGCCTCGAACATGCGCTTCAAGGTCCTTGCGCATCCTGATCAGGCGCTCCCGTGCGCCAATGAGCACGCGAACCCGCTCCGACGCCTCGCTTCTGATGTGAACCCGGCTGAACCAGCCGGTGCGGGCCAGATGCGCCAGCCCTTCGGCATCACCGGTATCGGACTTGTTGATCCGCCCAGACAGCGCCTTGTGCGCCAGGCGGGCATCAATGCAGATGATCGGAAGGCCGCGTTTCTCCAGCTCGCGGGTGAGCCAGATGGCCAGGATGCCACTCTCATGCACCACCCGCTCGGGCTTGGCGGAATGTTCGAAAATAAACGATGCAATCTCGTCCGGATCCGAACTGGTTTCGCCGCGCGCCAGCACCTCGCCATCTTCATCGACAACACAGATCGACACGGATTTGACGGACACGTCCAGACCAACATAATGCAACATGGTCGTTCTCCTTCACGGCTGGTTTTTGCTGAGGCCGATCTTATCGGACCTCGTTCGCCCTGGGAGAGCGGCCGCCGCAAACACACCATGTCGTTCTCTTGGCCTAGCTGTCATTGCCCACTGTGGGCTCGATCCGCCCCGCCGCTGCGTCGCGAACGCAGGTCCGCTCAGGATTGGCGAACGGCAAGAGCCGCCCGCCAAGGTGGTTCAAATGTCGATCTGCTCGGCGATGCTCAGCGCATCTTCAAGTTCGACGCCAAGATATCTGACTGTGCTGTCAACCTTGGTATGTCCGAGCAGAAGCTGAACCGCTCTGAGATTTCCGGTTTTGCGATATATCTCCGCTGCTTTGGTCCGGCGCAGCGAATGGGTGCCGTATCCATTGGGCTCCAGCCCGATCGCCGCCACCCAATCCCGCACAAGCCGGCCATATTGGCGCGTTGAGATATGCGGGCGGTCGTGAAACCGGCTGGGAAACATGAAGCGGCAGCCGATCAATTCCGGCGACTTGATCCATGCGGCAATGGTACCCCGCGTGTTTTCAGAGAGTTCGAACTGAACGGGCCGCTTGGTTTTGCTCTGGATCACGGACACTTTTTCGCGAACGCGATCATCCCTCACCAGGTCGGTTACAGCCAGTTTCACCAGATCGCATCCGCGAAGCTTGCTATTAATTGACACGTTGAACAGCGCAAGATCGCGCAGGTTGCCCGCCAGTTCGAGCCGCGCTCGGATCGCCCAGACCTGTTTCGGCAACAGTGGTCGTTTCTGACCGATGATCCGGCCCTTGTTCCAGGCTCTTCGTTTCGGGGTGACAGCGGGAAGTTGGACTCTTTGCATAGTGCTCCCTCCAATCCTCCCGCCAAGCCCAGAAATCAGCACCGCGCTGACACCTGGATTTTACAGGCAGATTGAATGGCCGTTGTCAGGTCGCCTGTTCTTTGGGACACGCTGCGGATGCATTGGGCTGGTCTGAGCCCACTCTGACGGATGCTGCAGGTCGGGCAAATGGCCACTTCCAGCTTCTTTGACAAGAGTTCCAAGGTCTCGGTAGCGCCAAATGACTGGCATTCGTATGTCTATCTACGCGCTTGACCTTCAATTGAATTGTGTAACTCTAGTTCATTATTGGCAGGAGGTTATGGTGTCTTTATCTGAGCAAAAATTCAGCTTCTTAGTGGAAGAATATCGCGCGTGTCATGCACGTATTAATCGGATTGAAAGCGATAGGACCAAGACGCAACAGTTTGCGATTGCTGCGTTGTCAGCGCTGTATGTTTGGGTGTTCTTCAGAGCTGAGATCGAGAGTCCGTCAACCATGGGCTTGTCCGTAGTGCCTCTGATAATATTGGCTATTTTCTATCAACAGAGCCGGAGCTTAATGTGGCTACGTCGCTGCAGGGGTTATTTAAAAGTGATAGAAGCCGAGATTTACTCGGGTGAAAACGGAGAAGCAATCCAGGCGCTTGGATTGGAGAGATTTGGCGATACTAGGCGCATTGAAGAAGTGAAAAAAGTAAAAGCCCTCAAGGTGTTCAGGTCTATTCTTCAAAACCCGCGAATTCCGTTTTTTACCACTGTAGGAGACATTACGCTTTGGGGAATCCTGTTTCTGATTAGCTTGGTGGTGGTTTTCATCAGTTAGTCAAGATCCAAGGTATCGAAACCTCTCAGAGCGGACATTGAGTTGTCCACCGTGAAAGTCGGCTTCGTCCGCGACTTGATCGTTGGCCTACCGTTTCCGCTGCGGGTGGCATGAATGTGAACTTCGTTCCGGTTCCCGGACACCGGGGTAAAGTACCCCTGTCCAGGAGAGGAGCATGGAATGGGACAATCGAGACGAACGTTCACAGATGAATTCAAAGCCGCAGCTGTTGGTCGGCTTTATAAGCCTGGTGCCACACAAACCGGCGTGGCCAGGGAGTTGGGTGTGACGAGTTCCCAGTTGAAGACCTGGCGCTTGGAGATCGAAGCGGCAGGATCGATGGCGGCACTGCGCAGGCAACAGGCAGATGCGGCGGAACTGGATCGTCTGCGGAAGGAAAACAAACGCTTGAAGCTGGAAAATGAGATCCTCGAGAAAGCTTCCGCTTTTTTTGCCTCAAGGGCAGCGAAGACATGAACGCGAAACGTGCTTTCGTCGCTGCCCACAAGACTGTTTACCCGATCGCTCAGCTCTGTCGCCTTGTTGGCATTGCGCGCAGCTGGCTTTACAGCTTTGTTCAGTCGCAACCGGCCCGAGATCAGCGGCAAAAGCGGCGTGCCGACCGGGACGCCGAGTTGCTGCCAAAGATCAAAGTGGCGTTTTCTCAAAGCAAAAAACGGTATGGGTCAAAGCGGGTCCACCAGGATCTGAAAGCCGATGGCGAGGAAGTCTCGGAGCGGCGCGTGGCCAGAATAATGCGGGAAAACAATGTCTCACCGTGCCTGCACAAGCGCCGGAAGCCGCGCACGACTGACAGCAATCACTCTTTGAAATCGTCGCCAAATTTGTTGGAGCAAAAGTTCGGTTGTACCGTTCCAAACCGAGTTTGGCTCGCTGACATTACTTACGTCGATACGGACGAAGGATGGCTCTACGTTGCCGCCCTCAAGGACATGGCCACGCGCGAGATTGTCGGTTGGGCAATGGACGATCATCTGCGATCCGAACTGTGCTGTGATGCCCTGAACATGGCCCTGGGGCGCCGTGGACCGGTTCCAGGGCTCATTCATCATTCGGACCGCGGCGTGCAATACGCAGGCGGAGAATACCGCAAATCGCTCGGGGCGGCAGGCATCAAGCAATCCATGAGCCGAACCGGCGAATGCCTGGACAACGCTCCAATGGAAAGTTTCTTCGCATCACTGAAAAAGGAACTGGTTCATCGGGAGCGCTTCAAAACGCGCGCCCAGGCAAAGGCGGCGATCTTCGAATACATTGAGGTCTTCTACAATCGCCAGCGACGTCATTCCGCCATCGGCTACCAAACCCCCGCGCAAGCATACGAAACCATGACTTGGAAAAGCGCGGCATAGGGTCAATAATTAAACTGTCCGGAAATCGGGACGAACTCCAATGACTGCTATTCCCGCCGCGCGGCAGCGTAGAGATTTATGCTGTTGCGGCAATTTTCACACTGCATGCGCGCGCAGCACGAAATCACGATGACCGCCTTGGGCTCTCCTGGAACTTTCGCCGCTCGAAACACGAACGCCCGTTGCCGGAGATCGCGGCCATTCGCATTACCCTCGGCGAACTGGAAACGAGCGGGACAAAACCGCCACTCACTCCTATGGGCTGAACGACTGCAATGTTTCTGAACTGCCATTTTGGCCGCTAGCACTCATAACGCGCAATTGTGCTATCCTGGCTCCAAGGATTTGTGACTGATGACAAAAAAATTGGTTAGCGACTGTGGAGGGGCAGCGATGGATATTCAACGTCAGGATTCGACCGAAGAAACACTGGACCCGCGCGACTGGGAGGAGCTGCAAGGGCTAGCACATCAGGTCATTGACGATGCTATTGCGCATATTCGGGAGGTGCGGGACCGTCCGGTCTGGAAAGATATGCCCACTCACGTAAGGGAAGCGTTTGCGGCACCGCTGCCAAACCAACCGCACCCGATTTCCGAAGTTTATCGGGACCTTCAGGAGTTGCTGATGCCCTATCCGATGGGCAACATTCATCCGCGGTTTTGGATGTGGTACATGGGGGCGGGCAGTTTCAGCGGCGCGTTGGCTGAGTTCATTGCGGCCATTGATGGTTCCAATCTTGGCGGCGGTAACAACGCCGCAGCCTTGATGGACCGCCAGGTCGTGGACTGGCTGAAACAGATGATGGGCTTTCCTCAAAACGCAGGGGGGACTTTGGTCAGCGGTGGCTCCATGGCCAATATCATCGGGCTGACTGCCGCGCGCAACGCATTGGCGAGCGTCGACGTTCGGGCCGAAGGGGTGGCTGCTATCCCGCAACAGCTGCGTTTTTATGGCTCCGATCAAGTACACAGCTGCCATCAAAAGGCGGTTGAGCTCTTGGGACTGGGCAACAAGGCCTTACGGCGGGTGCCCACAGGGTCGGATTACCGGATGGATGTAAGTGTTCTGAAGCAGATGATCGCCGAGGACCGGGAGGCGGGCCACCGTCCTGCCTGCGTTATTGCGACCGCTGGCACGGTGAATACCGGTGCCATTGATGACCTGTCGGCGATCAGCGCCCTTTGCAAAGCTGAGGAACTTTGGTTCCACGTGGACGGCTGTATCGGCGCGCTGGCCGCAATCGCGCCGGAGAACCGGCAATTGGTCAAAGGGCTGGAAGTGGCCGATTCAATGGCTCTCGATCCGCACAAATGGCTGCACGTGCCCTTTGAAGCCGGTTGTGCGCTGGTCCGGGACGCAACCACGCATCGGAATACGTTTGCCGTGCATCCAGAGTATCTTGAGGAAAAACCGCGCGGTATCGCGGCGACCGAGTATCTGCATGATTACAATCTCCAAACCTCCCGTGCGTTTCGGGCGTTGAAAATATGGCTGACGCTTAAGGAGCATGGCGTAGAGAAGTTTGGCCGGCTAATAGATCAAAACATTGCGCAGGCCCGCTATCTCAGTGGCTTGATCGAGCGCGCGCCAGATCTGCAACTGATGGCGCCAACGGAAATCAACATCGTCTGTTTCCGGTACTCTCCCGGAAGAATGCAAGAGGCCGAGCTGCGTGAATTGAACACGGAGATCATGCTGCGGATGCAGGAAACCGGCATCGCCGCGGTTTCCGACACCTATGTTGCCGGACATCACTGTCTTCGTGCGGCAATTTGCAACCATCGCACAAGGCGCGAGGACCTCGACCTGCTTATTGAGGAAGTATCACGGATCGGTTCCATTTTGACGAACTGCGATAGAAACGATGCTGCACGGCAAAAGTGAACGCAACCAGCCGATTGATCAGGCTGGACATGCTGTAGGTCTGACGAACACCGCTGCCGTTCGGACCAAACGCAGCATTCGGTAGTATGGGCTGCGGCTTCGAGTATTATGTCGAAGTCAACTGGATATTACGCGACTTGGGGGCGAAAAGGAAAGCGGGCGCCCGAAGGCACCCGCTGACACTGAAGGAAACAGAGCGCCACAGAGCCTGCCAGCAGGACGCTCATTTACTTTATGCAGGAAGTTCGTTGGTGAAAGGTTTATGTTCCGGTGGAACGCTCAGGAGGTCTCAAAGCATGTTCGCTCACTTCCAAAACAAGGGATGACCCTTACGAAGCGCTCAACGAGTGCCGGTGCGCCCACCTCAATGGCCGACGGAGCGCATGCTGCGGAAGAACAGCATCAGGGCCAACATCAAGAAGAACAGCCCCGACACATCGCCAATCATGTAGGCAACATACTCCGATGGAGTGCTGCCCAATACGTTGTTGACCAGGACGGACTTAATGACAGAGATCAAAATGCCTGCGGTCATCAAACAGATCCAGCAGGATTGTTTGCCCGCCTTCGGGCGAATGTCCAAACCGATCAGTGCCAGCAGGTGGAAAACGGCCGGAGCAACACAAATAACAATGACGATAGAAATAATCCGGCTTGGAAGAACGATGTTCGTCCCGCCCAAAACCCAGAAGACATAAATTACACCCGGCAGTATCGCCAGCGCCGAACGCCAGCCCAACAACCAGGCCGTCAGAACATAGACACCGAACGGCAGATACAAGAGGCTGGCAAAATGATCGAACTCTGCAAAGAACAGATTTTGAATCGGCATCCAAACCAAAGAGGTCAACCAGAACGCCGCTATGTATAGCCCAGATACCGTGAGGGTCTCTCGGACCCATATCAGCCACCGGGCACTCATGTGAAAAGTCAGTTCTTAGCAGAAGGATGTTTCACGACATACTTGCCCCGGTCGGAGGTGTCGCTTGGCGAAAGGTAGCCTTTTTGCACCAGAGACTTCAGCGCACGGAAGAAGGTCGGCCGCGAGATCCCGGCGACTAGCGAATGTTTCTGTAATCCGATTGTGCGAAAACCATCCTGGCTGTCTGATATATCGCTGGCGGCATAATAAATATCCCGCTCCACGGCTGACAGATCCTCCAATCCCAGAGCTCGCTCCATCCCCAACAGCATTTTTCGCAGCTCTGCGAGTTTGGAAATTTCACTCATGTTTGGCACCGGTTAAAGTTCAACTGCTTGGAATTCTTGCTTCGTTTTTGAAAGCTTGCAACAGAAATCAAGGAAGTCTCATGTTGACACTTGAGGGGAGTTCCTTAATCTCTGCTGCAGTCCGGTAGCGATGTTGTGTGAGTGGTGGCTACCGAAAGTTCATAGTTTTAAGTTTGCGGCACCTTCGGGTGCCGTTTTATTGACTACCAACTTTAGCCAAATATGCCCACCCCGACAATCCGCCCATGAGAATTGGGTCGTGTGCTTGGTTGAGCTAATGGGTTGAACTGCCTTCCCACCAAACCGCCGCTATTGTTGCGGGCATAGATGGGGAGAAGAGCGTCTGATGGACATCGAGGTTTTGGGCATTGATCGTTGCTGTTCGGCGAAGGTGCTCTGGCACACCCCGGCCGATGTCTACTTCGGGCGCGGCCAGACCATCCTGAAACGACGAGAAAGGATCAAACGAAAGACTATCGAAACCCGGCGCTTGCTTCACCGGAGATCCGCCGCATAATCAAACCAACCAGATGCCAGACCCTCTCTTCGCTCAGGCTGCCAACTGGCCCATTGGCGCTGACGTCAGACACCTTAGGCTTCAGGATCTATGGGGGCAATACCCTCCGCCGGATCTCGCAAAACGCGGATCAACCTCTGAATGGTCGTATCGGCATATGGCTCACCAAACCGCTGCAGATATCCTAGGGTGTCCTCCAGCAGGTTCACCTTTTGCAGCAACAGGAACGCGTGATACTGCTCCGGTTGCCGGGTGATACTGTCAAAAAATTCAACATGCGCTTCGCTGTCATAGAGCGGAGGAAGGACGATATCGCCCTCCTCTTCATAGCCTGATATGCCGCAGGCATCTGCGCGGCAGGCGAGATCTTCCAGAGCTTGCTTGTACCGCTCAATGGGCACGTGCAGTCTGGAGGAGAATGCATGTGTATCGGGCATCATCTACCCCGCAGATTTCACCTATATTGACGCCGCCTGCTCAGTGTTGCGCCAATAGGTTTTCAACGCTTCCAATCAATTCGTCGTTATACGCGCTGTAGCGGAATTCATCATAGAGAGCTTGCGCAACGTCCCGGTCATATTCTGCATTCACACCGAGAAGAATATGCTCGGCGAGGAACAAGCCCGCATTACCCCAACCGGATAAGGCGGCATTCAACAGGTAAACGGTTCCAACATAATGATTTTTTGCGGTTCCTTCGCCTCGAAGCAACTTGATCCCATAATTGGTCATCGCGATGGGGTACCCCTCTTCTGCAGCGCGTTTGTACAGGCTCGTGACCAGTTCAGGGTTGTTCTGAAAGTAGTGGCAGTGCCGTTTTCCGTAAAGCCATCCCAGAGCGGTATTCGCCGTTGCATTTCCCAGAGCCGCAGCCGCTTCAAGTTTGCCATGCGCAACTTCATTGCCCTCGCAAGCACTGTTCGCGAGTTCATTGGAAAACTGTCGTTGCTCTTGGAACCTGAATATCTCAATCCCAGAATGTACCAGGTTAGCGCTGTCAGATCTGACAACGGCCCAATAGATATCGCTTTTGGTCGGATCAGCCCAGGCGGCAAAAGGCGCGCTGAGAAATGTCAGAAGCAAAATCAAATTCTTGAACATTTTCGAATTCCTATCTGATGTGTGCGTTGTCCACGCCGTTCAAGCTGACCTGCTGGTGTGTTGCACGCATAGCATGCTTCAAAACTAGCGGTTTCACTTGGGAACTTGGAAATTCACTGCTGTGGCGCCTTCCAGAGTGCCCCGGCCTAATCCGCGGCCTCCGAACATTTTGACAACCTTCGAACTCCGTCCCCATCCTCCAGAATGTAAAACCCTTGATGGTCTCCATTCACCGAAAAGGTTTTCTCCTCTCCGGTCTGAGGATCCGTGTAGGCAATCGCCAGAATGAAGCTCAAAGGGCCGCTCGAGGGGCCAAAAAAGGCTTTAGGGTGGAAGACGCCGGTTGCCTCATGCTGATCCACAAGCACCCGTGTTTCGTTCTCGGCGGACGCGCCGGAGAGCTCGATGCCTTCCATCATCGCGCAAGCCAATGCATAGCGGCCATCAAGCCGGGATTGATCGAAGTCATCGGCGAAATGAGGGAGCAAATGTGTCAGCCTCTCGCAAAGATCATCAGCGTCCTGAGAAGACGGCAATCCGCAGCGGTTCTCCTCCTCCGCCTGCGCGGTTTGCAAAAAGCCCAGAACAACAAGGCAGGTCACTAAAGTGGTCTTCAATTTTAGCATCCTTGAGAAATGTGACGGGTGGGGTAAATGCTGGGGCCGTTGCCCCTTAATATGTACTTAGGGATACTAACCTTACATAGATGCGTCCGGCAATGATCGCCACACGGCGAGATGCTGGTACTCTGTTTTGGCGATCTTATCCGGTCTTGACCTGTCTGGGTAGCCGGGCCCAGAGAGTTTACTGTTCCTAAACAGGGAGATTTGCGTGGCTTGTAGAATCCCGATCGATGGGCCAGTGACAAAAGAGGAATTGGAAAGTGACATCCGGCTGCTCGCCAGGCTAGCGGAAGAATTGCCCTCGAAGTCCTTCATTGCACGTTTGTCTGAAAGCGATATTCAAGACAACATACCGCTATATATCGGTGAGATCGAAGCTGCCGTCCAATCCACGGCAACCGGGTATGCGTCCGAGATTGCGAAGCAAGTGATCACTGCCGTGCGGAATGCGGCAGAAGCCGGTGATATCAGGCAAGGTGTCGGCAATGCCTTTTCAGCGCTGCATGAAGCCTGTTCAGAACTGCGTCGCCTGAGCGCTGCTTCTGGGGAAATCGACTGAGCCTTTCGCATTCAGCCGGGTGCAAATAAGTTGGCAATGCCGTTGAAAGCGATACGGCTATGTCCGCAGTGATCGCATTGCTCGACATGGCCGCCGAGCGCGGCGGTCCGGCACAGTTCGATTGCCGTCATGACGCGCTGCTGGGCGGTCGACAGAGATGAGTGCCGGGCACGGTAGGCTTCGCCGTAGCGACGGAAAATGTCCGCCACTTCCGGCCCCGAACGGGGCATCGCCGGGACCTCAGAAGTATTCAGGCTTGGCGGGCGGCAGCGGGGAGGGCGCCGGACGCGGCAAAAGCTCGAACGGACTCGAGGTGGCACAGACCTTGTTGGTGGCGATGCGCAGGTAATGAGCGGTGGTCGCAAGGCTGCGGTGACCAAGCAACAGCTGGATGGTGCGCACGTCGGCTCCGGCCTCCAGGAGATGGACAGCGAAGGCGTGCCGCAAGCTGTGCGGCGTCACGGGTTTGGACAAACGCGAGCGCTCGTGCGCTTTTGTACAGGCCTGTCCCACCGCGTCCCTGGTGATCGGTCGGCCGGCGCGATCGCCGGGGAAAAGCCATTCCTTCGGCTTCCGCATCTTCCAGTAATTGCGAAGGATCTCCAAAAGCTTGGGCGACAGCATCACATAGCGGTCCTTCCGGCCTTTGCCCTGCTCGACACGGACGACCATTCTCTGGCTGTCAATGTCAGCCGCCTTCAGGTGCACGGCTTCCGAGATGCGCAAGCCGGCGGCATAGCAGGTGGTCAGGATGGCGTGATGTTTAACGTTGAAAACGCAGTTGAGGAAATGCTGCACTTCGCCGGGGCTGAGGATGATCGGCAGCTTCTGCGGCTTTTTGGGAAGCGGAAGGGCCTCTTCTGGCACCCAGTCCCTCTTGAGCGTCACCTTGTAGAGGAAGCGCAGCGCCGCAATGGCGATGTGGATCGAGCCTGGTGTCAGCTTCTTCTCGTTGGTCAGATAAATCTGATAGGTTCTGACGTCCTCACGGCCGAGCAAGTCTGGTGGCTTGCCAAAGTGACGTGCAAACAACGATACCTGCTGCAAATACGAGAGCTGGGTGTTAAGAGCAAGATTGCGCACCTGCATGTCCGCGCGCATGCGCTGGCGAAGTTGGGTCATGATGAGCTCCTCTGTCCGAAGGAATGGGCTTGCAAAAGCCGTTCCATTTTCTCGCAGATGTGGCTCCCACTGAATACATGACATCTCTGCCGCTCCGCCATGGCGGAGCGGGTTAGTCCTAGTCAAGTAATGATCACCTCTCCATTATTTGACAAAGGGTTTTACGTATATGGGCGCGATGAGCTTAACTTCATGGCCCAGTTCTGTAATTTGACGCCCCCAATTGTGCGCCGTAGCACAAGCCTCCATGGCAACAACACATCGAGGATGTTGGGCGAGAAAATTGAGGAACTGCGCCCGGTTCAATTTCTTGCGAAAAGCAACTGAGCCATCTGCGCGAGCGCCGTGGAGCTGGAACACGTTCTTTGCCAGATCGACGCCTATAGTGCTAACTTCAGTCATGGATGCTCCTCCTACGAAGTGACATTCTGCAGAACATCACCTTGGCACACTGCGATGCCGTTAGGCGGGGGCATCCACGCCATCACTAACTTTCAATTTGGATCACTCAAGTGGGGCTGATCACCCGTTTAGGAACAGTAAACTCTCCGGACCCGGCTACCCAGACAGGTCAAGACCGGATAAGATCGCCAAAACAGAGTACCACCATCTCGCCGTGTGGCGAGCGTTGCCGGACGCAACTATGTAAGGTTAGTATCCCAAAGTACATATTAAGCGGGCGTCGTCCCCAGCATTTACCCTACCCGTCATGTTTCTCAAGGATGCTAAAATTGAAGACCACTCTACTGACTTGCCTTGCAGTTCTTGGCTTTTTGAAAACCGCGCACGCGGAGGAGGAGAACCGCTGCGGATTGTCTTTTTCTCAAGACGCTGATGATTTTTGCGAGGGGCTGACACATTTGCTCCCTCAATTCGCCGATGACTTCGATCTATCCAGGCTTGATGGACGCTATGCATTGGCTTGCGCGACGATGGAAGGCATCGAGCTCTCCGGCGCGTCCGCCGAGAACGAAACACGGGTGCTTGTGGATCAGCATGAGGCAACCGGCATCTTCCACCCTAAAGCCTTTTTTGGTCCCTCGAGCGGCCCTTTGAACTTCATTCTGGCGATTGCATACACGGATCCTCAGACCGGCGAGGAGAAAACCTTTTCGGTGAATGGAGACCATCAAGGGTTTTACATACTGGAGGATCGGGACGGAGTTCGAAGGTTGTCAAAATGTTTGGAGGCCGCGGAATAGGTCGGGGCACTCTGGAAGGCGCCACAGCAGTGAATTTCCAAACTCCTAAGTGACCCGCTAATTTTGCAGCACGCTATTCTTGCAGCATACCAGCAGGTACAGCTTGGACAACGCAAACATCAGATAGGAACTTGAAAATGTTAAAAAATTTGATTTTGTTTCTGACATTTCTCAGCGCGCCATTTGCCGCCTGCGCTGATCCGACTAAGAGCGATATCTATTGGGCCGTCGTCAGATCTGACAGCGCTAACCTGGTACATTCCGGGATTGAGATCTTTGAGTTCCAAGAGCAGCGGCAGTTTTCCAATGAACTCGCGAACAGTGCTTGCGAGGGCAATGAAGTTGCGCATGGCAAACTTGAGGCGGCTGCGGCTCTGGGAAATGCAACGGCGAATACCGCTCTCGGATGGCTGTACGGAAAACGGCACTGCCACTACTATCAGAACAACCCTGAACTGGTCACGAGCCTGTACAAGCGCGGTGCAGAACAGGGGTACCCCATCGCGATGACCAATTATGGGATCAAGTTGCTTCGAGGCGAAGGAACCGCAAAAAATCCTTATGTTGGCACCGTTTACCTATTGAATGCCGCATTGTCCGGTTGGGGGAATGCGGCCTTGTTCCTCGCCGAGCATATTCTTCTCGGTGTGAATGCAGAATATGACCGGGACGTTGCGCAAGCTCTCTATGATGAATTCCGCTACAGCGCGTATAACGACGAACTGATTGGAAGCGTTGAAAACCTATTGGCGAAACACTGAGCAGGCGGCGTCATTATCGGTGAAATCTGCGGGATAGATGATGCCCGGTTCACAAGCATTCTCTTCCAGACTGCACGTGCCCATTGAGCGGTACAAGCAAGCTCTGGAAGATCTCGCCTGCCGCGCAGATGCCTGCGGCATATCCGGCTATGAAGAGGAGGGCGGGCTTTGTCATTTGTGGACAGCTCCTGTTTTGCAAGGGTTTTCTTTGTGATTTTGATCTTTATGCGTAGCGGTCATTTGTCCGGCCTATTTGCGCGGCACGTTCGACCGCTGGTGACCTGCCCCCCGTTGGTCCCTCGCTCATGAGGAGAGTCTGCGGGTTTGGTTTTGGTAATCGTCGGTCTCGGGCTTGGCAAGCGCGGCAGGCGCGGAGCCCTCAAATAGCTCAAGCGCCTGCCGCGCTTGCTTTGGTGTTCTGTTCCCCAGCGAAGAGTGCGGCCTGACGTTGTTGTAATCGTAGCGCCACAGCGCCAGCTTGCGGCGGGCATCGTCCAGGGTATCGAACAGTTCTTCATTGAGAAGCTCGTCCCGCAGGCTGCCGTTGAATGACTCGATGAATGCATTCTGCTGCGGTTTTCCGGGGTCGATGTAATGCCAATCCACGCCGTTCCTGTAGGCCCATTTCAGGATTGCCCGGCTGGTGAATTCCGTGCCGTTGTCGCTGACAATGCAAGCAGGCTTTCCGTAGATCCGGACGAGCGCGTCCAGCTCCCGGGCAACGCGCTCACCTGAAATGCTGGTGTCCGCGGCCAGGCACAGGTTTTCCCGGCAGCAGTCATCGTTCACGGCCAGAATGCGGAATTTCCGCGACGCGCCGAAGCTATCCGCCAGGAAGTCCAGGGACCAGCGCTGGTTGGGCTGCGTGGTTTCGGGCATCGGCGTTCGCGAGCCCCGGGCGCGTTTGCGGCCCCGCCGCCGCTTCACCGCGAGGCCTTCTTCGCGGTAGAGGCGGTACAGTTTTTTGTGGTTCATGATCATGCCTTTGCGCTCAAGCAGCACGCCGATCCTCCGGTAGCCGAACCGGCGGCGTTTGCCAGCGATCTCTTTCATCTCCTGGCGGATCTCGGGATGGTCGGGCGGGCGTTCGCGCCGGACCGTCTTGGGGTCGACACCGACAAGCCGGCAGGCCCTGCGCTGCGAGAGGTCATGATCCCGCATTGCATTGAGCGCTGCCTCTCGCCGCTCTTTCGGTGTCGTCAGCTTTTTCCCAGCAGGTCTTTCAAAACCACGTTGTCGAGCATCGTGTCTGCCAGCAGCCGCTTCAGCTTGGCATTCTCATCTTCCAGCGCCTTCAGCCGCGCGGCCTCCGATACCTCCATGCCGCCATACTTGGACTTCAGCTTGTAAAAAGTCGCCGGGCTCAGGCCGTGCCGGCGGCACACCTCCGCTGTCGGCATCCCGGCTTCCTGCTCTTTGATCATCCCGATGATTTGCGCCTCGGTGAAACGGCTCTTCCGCATTCGTCTGCTCCTACATAGGTTGGGCAGACTCTACTTCATGGTGAGGGATTTTGCGGGGGGCAGGTCACTGGCCCTGATGAAGTCCGCAAGCTGGGTCCCTATCAAGTTGCCGGGCTATGACGCCCTGACAAAGCCGCGGGGTGTTCCGGCTGCGGCACCAAATGTCATCATCACAGCAATTGCCCTTGCAACTCGTATGGAGCGTTTCTCAAGCGCCCCGAAATCTTAGGCCGGCTTGTAAACCTCCTTCTTCGACATGACGGCCCAGACAATCCGGGCGGTCTTATTCGCCAGCGCCACGCTGACCAACCGGGCGGGCTTTTTCTCCAGCAAGCGCCGGACCCACTCAGCGATTTGTGTTTGCGTATGGGCAACACGTCTGAGAACCGCGGTAGCACCCACGACAAGCAGTTTACGCAGATATCCATCGCCCATCTTCGTGATCCGACCTAGCCGGTCTCTGCCGCCTGAGGAGTTCTGTCTTGGGACCAGCCCGAGCCAGACCGCGAAATGGCGGGAAGACCGGAATTGCGAAGCATCAGTGTGAATCGGCGTGCAAAATTGGCTCTGAAGCAGATTTGGTGCAGCCCAACCTGCTAAGCGCTATATATTGGCAGGTTTTGGAGGAGGTTGCCGATGGCGTCACAGTTTTCACGGCGGGATTTCCTGCCAGCAGGTCTCAAGGCCGACCAGGTTGAGCTTGTTGGGAACACGGTCCGGATCCACTCGCGTTCCGCCAAAGCCACGGCGGCGTGCCCGCGCTGCGGCACGGCTTCACGCCATGTTCACAGCAGGTACCGCCGACGGCCTGCCGATCTTCCTGCGCATGGCCGGAAGGTGGAACTGGTCCTGCTGGTTCGCCGCTTTCGCTGCCGTGCTCTGCATTGCCCAGCCAAGATATTTGCCGAGCGGTTTCCGGCGGACGTGACCCGGCCACATGCGCGGCGCACCTCCCGTCTGCAAGGACTGGTCCGGCACCTCGGCCTGGCACTCGGCGGGCGTCCGGCACAGGCGCTCGCCGCACGGCTCCTGCTGCCGGTCAGCAAGGATACTTTCCTCCGCAGCATCCGGGACACGGCTGAGGCCTCAAACAGTGATCTCCGCGTTATAGGTATCGACGATTGGGCTTGGCGAAAGGGGCAGCGATACGGCACTTTGATCTGCGATCTGGAGCGGCGCCGGGTCATTGATCTCCTTCCGGACCGGGAACCGGCCACGGTCGAGGCCTGGCTGCGGGCCCGTCCAGGGATTGAGGTCGTCGCCCGCGACCGCAACGGAGGCTATGGAGGTGCCGTCTCTCGGGCCTTGCCAAAAGCGGTTCAGGTTGCCGACCGCTGGCACCTGTTAGAAAACGTGAGCACAGCTTTCCTGGCCGCTGTGCAGCGTAACATGCCTGCCATCCGCAAAGCGATCGGAGCAAAGACACTGGACCCAAAGCTGCTGACAGCCGCTGAAAAGCTGCAATACGAAGGCTATCTGCGCCGCCAGCAAACCAACCGGATGGTTCGCCAGATGGCTGATGATGGCGTACCGATCCGGCGGATCGTTCGCCAGACAGGGCTCAGCCGCCAGCTCGTCCGCCAGATTTTGCGCGGGGAACGCGAGGATGTTTTCCGCATCCGTGAGAGCAGTCTGACTCCTTGGCTGCCGCGGCTGGAGCGGGAATGGGCGGGCGGCTGCCGGAACGGCGCCGAAATCTGGCGCCGGCTGCGGGCCGATGGTTTCCAGGGCAGCCTCCGCGTCGTCGGGGAATGGGCCACGCGCCAGCGCCGTGCCGGGCGGGCCGCGCCATCGGGAGCAGAAAAATCGCCGCCCGCGCGCAAGATTGCCCGCCTCCTGACCCTGGGCCGGGATCATCTGTGCAAGGCGGATGCCATCCAGGTCGCAAGGATCGAAGCTTCGCTGCCTGCTCTCGCCACAGCCCGAAGGCTGACCGACCGGTTTACGGACATGGTACGCAATGCTCGCGAAGGCGCGCTGGAAGGATGGCTGAATGAAGCGGAAGACGGGCTGCTCGGTGCCTTTGCCCGCGGGCTGCGGCGAGATCAGGCAGCGGTCGCCGCGGCGCTTCGGGAACCATGGTCGAACGGGCAGACTGAAGGGCAGATTAACCGCCTCAAAACGCTCAAACGCCAGATGTATGGAAGGGCGAACATCGACCTGCTCAAAGCGCGGCTCGTTCAAGCGCTCTGATCTGAGGGAGGCCGAAGTTGCACCAAAACTGAGTCAGAGCCAGTTTTGAACGCTCATTGACACCCTGTCGCGCATGGCAGAATTTCTTCATTCAACCGGATAAGTGCGATGTTTGATTTGATCCCGGATATGGCGGCAAAACGGGCGGAAATGTCGCCCGGCGCCTTGGCCTTTCACGATACAGCGACCGGCAGCGGCTGGAGCTTTGCCCAGATCAATGATGCGGCGAATGCCGTCGCGGCGGGTTTCCGGGCGCGGAACTTGGCCGAAGGCGACCGCGTTGCCATTATTTGCCAGAACCGGGTCGAGTTCTTCATTGCGCTGTTTGCCTGCCAGAAGACCGGGGTCATCTTGTGCCCGCTGAACTGGCGGCAGCCGGCAGCGGAATTGGTGGAAACCCTGGATCAGGCCGGTATCTCACTGCTGCTGACGGACGCGGAGTTTCAGGACACTGCCCGCGAGGCCGCGGCGGGCGCTGGCGCGCCGGTCCTGACAATCGAGGACGATCTTGGCGGCTGGATCAGGGAAGGCGGCCCGGCATTGCAGGCGCCCGTGCCGTCTGACCGGCCGTGGTACCTGCTGTTCACCTCCGGCACCACCGGCTTGCCCAAGGCGGTCATCCAAACGGCCCGCATGGCCTGGGCCAATACCGTGAACATCGGGCAGGCCATCGATATTGCATTAACGGACCGGGCGGTGTGCTTTCTGCCGTTGTTTCACACCGCAGGTATCAACCTGTACACCTTGCCGGTTTTCCTGACCGGCGGCAGCTCAGCCATCCTGCCGAAATTCGAGGCCGAAGCGGTCCAGGGCCTGCTGGCATCCGGGCGGATCAACCAGTTCTTCGCGGTGCCGGCGGTGTACCAGGCCCTGTCGCTGATGCCGGGCATCGAAGACCTGGATTGGTCTTCGATCCGCTGCGGCTGCGGCGGGGCGCCGCTGCCGGAACCGCTGATCCGCTTCTTCGGCTCAATGGGGGCTAATGTGCTGAACGGCATGGGGATGACCGAAACCGGTCCGACCGTTTTCCTGATGGATCCGGCCAATGCGGCAGAGAAAATCGGATCCGTCGGAAGATCACAGAGCCTTGTGGACGTTCGTCTGGCCGGGGTGGCGGATGGGACCGAAGGGGCGGGCGAACTGCAGGTTCGCGGACCAGGGGTCACGCCTGGATATTTCGGCAACCCGGAAGCGACGGAGAAGGCTCTTACCGGGGATGGCTGGCTGGCCACCGGCGATGTCGCGCGGCGCGACGCGGATGGTTATTATTACATCGTCGACCGCATCAAGGACATGTTCATCTCGGGCGGCGAAAACGTTCATCCCGCCGAAGTCGAGCGGGTGCTGAATGCCCACCCTGCCATTCTTGAATCCGCGGTTGTCGGCGTGCCGGATGAGATGTGGGGGGAAGCAGGCGCGGCTTTCGTGATGCTGCGCCCGGGCCAGACCGTTGAGCCTGAAACCCTGCGCCCGTGGTGCCGGGAACGGATTGCCGGGTACAAGGTCCCTGCACATGTGAGGATCGTTGAAGATTTCCCGCGCACGGCTGCAGGCAAAGTCTGCAAACCCAAGCTGCGGGAGGAATTCAGCGATGATTGAGCTTCAGGAACACTGGACCCCAGCGCAAGCGGAGTTTGATACCTTCGCAAAAGTGTCGGGCGATGACAATGCGATCCATGTGGATCCCGCGTTCTGCGCCGGAACAGGTTTTGGACGCACGGTGAGCCACGGGATGCTGATCTATTCCAAGCTTTGGGGGATGCTCAAGCGGCATGACGCTGAAATCACTCAGGTCAGCCAAAGCCTGATGTTTCCGAACCCGGCTTTTGAAGGCGAGGAACTCAGCTTGCGGATCGCGCAAAAGTCGCCGGGCCGCGTGATGATGCGGGTCACGCGGGTGGCGGATGGCGCGGAGTGTTTGGTTGGAGAGGCAGAGATCACATGCTGACGATAGGCCAATCGGCGCGGATCACACGCAGCTACAGCCGGAAAGACCTTGAGGCTTATGCGGCGTTGAGCGGTGCCAGTGTCGGCACTGTGCCGGAGCCGCTGATCGCGGCGCTGTTCTCATATCTTCTTGGGGTGGAACTGCCGGGATCGGACACCAACTATCTCAAACAGGATCTCGCCTTCAAGGCGCCCGCTCCGCTGGACACCGAGCTGGAAGCCAAGGTTGAAATCACCCGGCTGCGGCCGGAGAAACACCTCGTGGATCTGTGGGCCAGCTGCACAGCGCCGGATGGCACGGTAATTTGCGAAGGGCGCAGCCTGGTCAAAGCCAAGGACGTCGCAGGTGCCTTTCACAGCTGACCTGCCCGGAAGGTTTCCGGCTTGCGCGATTCACATCGTTTCGGCGGAAGCTGCCCACCGGTCGGGCAGTCTGTGCCGATCGAAATTGCTAAGCGGAAAAATCTGTCTCTACCCGCCCAAGACATGCTCCCCGGCGAGCCGGCCGAAGACCGATCCGCTGATCAGGCCGGTTCCGCCGGGATAGTTGAAATAGAAGATGCCGCCAACCGGGATTGCCAAGTTGTTTGGGTGTGATTGAGAAAGGCGAGACCTCGGCCCGTCAGGCGCTTATTTCGGCAGCATAGCTGTTCCAGAGGTCGAAAGCATCGGCCCTGGCGTGGCGGTACGAGACGGCGGAAAGTTGATAGCGGCGGGGACAAAAGACGGTGTTGATCTGGTCGTGGGCTGCTAGAAACCTTTGAGCCTGCTTGGGCGATTTGAACCGCCCCATCAGTTTCTCGCGTTTTCGGGTTGGCCTGTGGGATCCTTCAATCCGGTTATTCAAGCCTTTGTGCGCGCGATGATCCGAGCCCGGCGCAAGATCGCAGACCGGTCTGAAATAGCTGCGCAATTTATCTGTGATCACGACGCGGGGTTCGCCATACCGAGCGATCAACCTTGTCAAAAACCGCCTTGCCGCCTTGGCATTCCGCTGTGGCTGGACGAGAATGTCGAGGACATCCCCCTTCGCATCCACCGCCCGCCAGAGCCAGAATTTCCGGCCGTTGATCGGGATGACCACTTCGTCCAGATGCCATTTGTCGGCCGTGCCGGGCCGGTCGCGCCGAATGCAATCGGCGAAGAAGCGGCCAAAGCGGTTGACCCATTGGCGAATGGTTTCGCGGCTGACGACTACACCGCGTTCGGCCAGAAGATCCTCGACATCCGCCGCGCTGAGGGCAAATCGATGATAGACCTAGACCGCATATGCGACGATCTCGCGAGGAAAACGGAACCCCTTCAGGCGCGGCAGTGAGGATGGTTTTTTCATGCCGGTCGCTTAACCCGATCAGAACGCCCAAACGACTTGGCAATCCCCCTTTCAGGCTTCCGCCTCAATCAGCAGCAACTCGGCGGTGATGCAGATGCGGTTTGCATGAGGGCGCAGAACGCCAGTCATGGGAGTTCCGTCGAACCCGACCGAAGCGGCATTCAGGGTGGTGCTGTCGCCAGCGACACAACTGGTACGCAGCAGTACTTCGGTTGCGTAGCTGTCGAGTGTGCCGCTGGTGAAACGCGTGTGGACTAGACTGCCAATCCCTTCGATCCTTAACGGCGCCAAGCCCCGTGCGATCTGCGGCAGCAGGCTATGCGGATCCTCGTTTGGCCGCAGGGTGCAGAGCAGGGCAGGGGCGCCTGCGCCGATCTCGTCGGCTGCTTCTGCGGCTACAGGCGCAAAGAGGTCAAAGCCGGTTTCCGGATCCGGCGCCACATCCAGCGCGGCACCCGACAGGCCCCAGCCGGTTGCGGTCACATCCTCGCGAAGCACCGATTCCGGCGCCAGGAGATGCCCCATGCGCAGATCCCCGCCCGGCGTGCACCACAGCCCGTGGCAATGCAGAAAGGGGGCGCCTGCCTTGCTGCCAAGATGCAGTCCGGCCTCCGAGGCGGCGGCATCCATCAACACATGGGGTTTGCTATACCAAGCGGCACGGCCGTCGCCGGGGGCAGGCGCTGGGATGACATAGGTAAGCCGGGCAAACCGCGCAGGTGGCAGCCTAAGATAGCCCGCGGTAAACCCGGCCGCTGCAAATCCCTGTACCACCGCCTGGTCGAAAGGCAGCCCGGCCGCCAGCCGCAGTGTGACCGGCTGCGCCCGGCAGGGCAGGGCGGCATAGCGGTCTGCCGCACGGGGGCCTGGGTGTGCCAGCTCTTGCAGCGTGTTCATTGTGCCGGCGCCGGTTCGGGCAGGCTGCCGCGGGCAATCAGCTGTTCGCGGATCATCTTCTTTGTGATCTTGCCGTAGGCGCTTTTGGGCATTTCCTCCCAGAACACCGCATGGCGGGGCATCTTGTAGCGGGCGAGCCTGCCGTCAAGCCATTCCAGCAGCCCCTCGCCGGTGATGCTTGCGTCCGTGCGGGCGACGCAAACTGCGACACCGATTTCGCCCCAGACCGGATCCGGGATTCCCAGAACCGCTGCTTCGGACACTGCCGGGTGCTGCAGGATCTTTTCCTCGATCTCGCGCGGGTAGATGTTGGAGCCGCCGGAGATATACATGTCGGAGGCTCGGCCGGTCAGGTAGACGAAGCCCCGGGCGTCCATATGGCCGAGGTCGCCGGTCAGGAACCAACCGTTGCGGAAGCTTTTGGCGTTGGCTTCGGGGTTGTTGAAATAGCCGGCAAAGACGGCGGGGCCGATCACCGCGATCTCGCCGGTTTCGCCGGGCGCCACCTCGCGTCCCTCGCTGTCCTGGATCTGTACCTGCATGCCGGTGCGGGCAAAGCCGCAGCTGCCGATCCGCATGGCCGCATCATCGGCCGAATGATGGCCCGGGGGCAACACTGTGATGTTGCCGGTCACTTCGCCCAGGCCGAAATACTGCACCAGCTTGGGGCCCAGCACCTGCAGCGCCCGGACCTGGTCGGCGCGGTACATTGGGGCGCCGGCATAGATCATGTAGCGCAGGCTGGAATGGTCGTGCTGATGCACCGACGGGTGTTCCACCAGCAGCTTGACGATGGTCGGCACGGTGAACAGGTTGCTGACGTTCCATTTTGCCACCAGTCCCCAGATCTCGTCCGGGTCGAACTTCGCCCCGGCGGGCAGGACCGTTTTGGCGCCATGAGCGACCTGCGCCAGCTGGTGGATGCCGGCGCCGTGGCTGAGCGGCGCCACCACGATTGAGGCGTCTTCGGGGCCCGTACCTGGCATCAGGTCGCAGAGGTGGTTGGTCACGACAAAGGCGAGCTGGCCATGCGTCAGCACCGCTGCCTTGGGCCGCCCGGTGGTGCCGGAGGTGAAAAAGAACCAGCAGGGATCGTCCCGGTCCACCGCCACCGCGGTCTGCGCCTGGCCGCGGTATTCCGCCACCAACGTCTCGTAGCTGTCTCCAAGACCTTCACCGATGCCGATGGTAAAGCGCAGCCGTTTGCAGGCCGCTGCATGACCGGGGAACTCGGCACCGCACAGCATGCCCTTGGCACCGGAACTTTCGGCCAGATAGGCTAGTTCATCCGGCGATTGGCGGAAGTTGGCTGGCACCCAGATCGCGCCGATACGCCAGCAGGCGAACATCGCCTCGAACATTTGGTTGTTGTTGGCCGACTGCACCAGCAGGCGGTCGCCCTTGCCGAGCTCGAAGCGGTCCGACAGGGCGGCGGCAAAGGCAGCGGAGCGAGCCTCCATTTCGGCCCAGCTCCAGGTCCGGTCGCCCCAGACAAAGCCGGTTTCATCGGAGTGGCGGCGGGCGCTTTCGGTCAGCAGATGGGACAGGTTCATCACCCGGGAGGAAACCGGGGTGATGGCTTGGGGCAGGCTGGTGCTCATTTTACCCGCTCCAGGATCGATACATAATTGGCGACCGCGGCGCCGCCCATGTTGAACACGCCGGCGATTTCGGCGCCGGGGATCTGCATGTCTTCGGCCTCCTCCATCAGCTGCATTGCTGCCATCACATGCATCGACACGCCAGTGGCGCCGATCGGGTGGCCCTTGGATTTAAGCCCGCCGGAAGCATTAACCGGCAGCTTGCCGTCCTTGGCGGTGATGCCGTCGCGGATCACCCGGCCGCCCTGGCCGCGTTCGGCCAGGCCCATTGCCTCGTATTCGAGCATCTCGGCGATGGTGAAGCAGTCGTGGGTCTCCACCAGCGACAGGTCATCAAGGGTCAGTCCGGAGTGGTCAAAGGCGGCAGCCCAGGCGCGGCGGGCGCCAGCGAATTCCAGCACGTCGCGGCGCGACAGCGCCATGATCTCATTGGCGTGGGTGCGGGCGCGGAAGGCGATGGCGCGCTGCATGGCGGCCGCGGTTTCCGGGTCTGCCAGCACCAGTACCGCCGCTCCGTCGGAGACCAGCGAGCAGTCGGTGCGCCGCAGCGGGCCTGCGACCAGCGGATTCTTGTCGGATACAGTGTTGCAGAAGGCGGTGCCGAAATCCTTGCGCATATGAGCCAGTGGGTTGGCCATGCCATTGGCGTGGTTCTTGGCGGCGATCATCGCAAGTTCTTCGCTCTTGTCGCCATAGCGCTGGAAATAGCCGGCCGCGATCTGGCCGAACAGCCCGGCAAAGCCACCGTCTGTTTCCGCCTCTTCATTTCGGTAGCAAGCGCCCAGAAGGATGTCGCCGACCTTGGGCGTGGGGGTGGCGGTCATCTTTTCCGCACCCACCACCAGCGCGATCCGGCCCCGGCCCGCGGCGATGAAATCCAGCGCCCCGTGCAGCGCCGCCGAACCGGTGGCGCAGGCGTTTTCAAAACGGGTGGCGGGGGTGTGGGCAAAACGCTCGTCGCCCATTGCCACCAGCGCGGCCTGGAAATCCTGCTGCGAGAAGCCATTGTTGAACACGCCGGCAAAGATGCCGTCGACGTCCTGCGGCGCGATGCCTGCGTGCTCCAGCGCCTCGGTGACAGCAGCGGCCATCAGCTCTTCCGTGCCGGGTAGCGTAGATTTGCCGAACGGCGTATGCCCCCATCCGATGATCTGTGCTTCGCTCATAGTGTCCTCCTCAGGTGGGGGTGCGCGCGGCATAGAGCTGCGCGAGTTTCGTTTCGATGCTTTGGGCCGCCTCCTGCAGCCGCGCCGCCAGCTCGGCCCGCCGCGGCGGCTGCATCCGGCTTTCGATGGCGGCCAGCGACAGGGCGCCGGCCAGGCTGCCGTCGGGGCGGTGCAGTGCCACGCCGATTCCCCACGAATCGGGAAAGACCAGCCCAGGATTGAGCGCATAGCCGGTGCTGCGCGTCTCCGCGATGCAGCTTCGGATTCGGCCGGGCGGCAGCTGCGGGTACTCCGAGGCCAGCAGCGCGGCATTGGCTTCAAGCGCGGTCTCCGCCTCTGCAGCAGGCAGGGCGGAGAGCATGGCCAGCGAGCCTGCGCCGACGCCTAGCGGGTGCAGCCGCCCGGTCATCAGCGCAAAGGTGCGGATCGGGTAGGTGCCCTCCTCGCGGTGCAGGCAGAGAGCGGAGAAGCCGCGCCTGACTGACAGGAAGGCCGCATCGCCTGTCTCCGCCGCGAGCCGCGCCAGGGGCTCGTAGGAGAGTTCCAGCAGCCCGTGCCGGTGGGCGGCAAAAGTCCCGAGAATATAAGCTTCTTCGCCAAGGAAGTAGCGCCGCGTCTGCTCGTTCTGCTCGACCATCCCGTTGCGGATGAGCGCCAGCAGCAGCCGCCGCACGGTGGGCTTGTTGAGGCCGCTTTCGGCGACCAGTTCGCTGAGGCTTGCGCCCTCGGAGGGCCGCCGCCCGACCATGCCGAGCAAGGCCAGTGCCCGGTCCACGGTCTGGCTGCCGGCCAGTGCGGCTGCGCTGCTATCGCCCTTAGAGTGTTCCATTATGTGGACCCGATCGGCCCTCTCCTTGTCCCCGGGTTCGTAAGTTGCCGCCCATCATTTGGGTATTTAGGAATATTGCAAGTTCTTCTTGATCGTGGCAATAAAATCGTGACAGTGAACGTGTTCCATAATGTGGATCTTCAGTCGATACAGTATATGGATCTATGACCGGACAGAGGAGCCCAGTGCGGCTGGGTTGGACCGGTCCGAAATCTGGGAGAGCAAGATGACAATTTCGAAACTGGGCAAAACTGTGCTGGCAACCGCCCTGGCGGGGGCGGTGATGGCGGCGGCAGCCTCGGCCGAAACCCTGCGCCTGTCGCACAACACCGGCGACACCACCACCTGGCACAAGGGAGCGGAGAAATTCGCCGATCTGATCGCAGATGCGACCGGCGGTGATATCAGCGTGCGGATCTTCCCCAATGCCCAGCTGGCAGGCGGCGACCAGATGCGACAGGCCGAGATGACCGGCCGAGGGGCGCTGGATCTGGTGGTGACCTCGGCGATCAACGTCACCCCGCTCGTGCCGGAGATGGCGGTATTCTCGCTGCCCTATCTTTATTCGGACTATGACCAGGTGGATGCCACCACCCAGGGTGCACCGGGGGAAAAGCTGGCAGCCATCCTCAAGGAAAAGGGCATCATCGTGCTGGCCTGGGGCGAGAATGGTTTCCGCGAGGTGACCAACAACAGCCGCCCGGTAAAGACCCCCGAGGACATGAAGGGCCTGAACATGCGGGTCGCGGGGCCGATGTATATCGACGTGATGAACGCACTGGGCGCCAACCCGCAGCAGATGCAGTGGAGCGAAACCCTGACCGCGCTGCAGCAGGGTGTGGTGGACGGCCAGGAAAACCCGATCGGCGCGGTGATCATCCCGCAGCAGGTCTACGAGGTGCAGAAATACCTGACAACCTGGCACTATTCATACGACCCAATCTTCATCGGCATCAGCCAGAAGAAATGGGACAGCTATGATGCGGAGATGCAGGCCAAGCTGAAGGCGGCGGCGGATGAGGCAATGGCCTACCAGCGCCAGATCTCGCGCGATGCGACGGCTTCGGGCATCGATTTCCTCCGCGAAAAGGGCATGGAGGTCTATGAGCCCACGGCCGAGGAACTGGCCGCCTTCAAGGCTGCAACCCAGCCCGCCTATGACGAATGGGCGGCGAAAGTCGGTCCGGAGCTGGTCCAGGCCTTTGAAGACGCCATCAGCGGCGCCGAATAATTCAGCCCAAGGCTGCGGGGCGTCCCATACGGACGGCCCGCAGTGATCTTCAAACCAAAGGAGGAGGGGATGTCCTTCATCCTGCGCGAGGCCGAGAAGATCATCTGCGCGGTGATCTTTCTTGCCATGACCCTGCTCGGCTTTGCTAATGTGGTGGTGCGCTACGGCACCAGCTATTCGCTTGCCGCAACCGAGGAACTGCTGACCAGCGGCTTTCTGCTGCTGACCGTGTTCGGTGCCGCCATTGCGGCACGGCGCGGCGAGCATCTGGCGGTCGGGCTGGTTTACGACCTGCTGCCGACGGTGCTGCGCCGCGCGGTGTTCGTGCTGTCGGTGCTGGCCGCGGCGCTGCTGCTGGCGCTGTCGGCGTGGTTTTCGTGGCAGGCGGTGGCGAACCTGATCAGCAACGGGCTGCGCTCCTACGGTCTCGGCGTTCCAGCCTGGTACTACCAGGCCGCGGTGCCCATTGGCTTTGCGCTGGTGCTGGTGCGCTACCTGCAGCATGCCTGGGAGGTCTGGGTGACGGGCGATGAGCGTGAGGTGATCCCCGATGTCTGACCTGATCCCCGGCCTGCCGGCCGGCACCGAAATGGTGATCCTGTTCTTCCTGCTGCTGGCGCTGCGGGTGCCGGTGGCGATGTCGCTGGGGCTGTCAGCGCTTTACGCCATGTGGCAGATCGGTTTCGGGCTGGAACTGGCAGGCGATTTGATCGCCACCGGTATCACCAAGTTCTCGCTGCTGGCGATCCCCTTCTTCATCTTGGCGGGTACGCTGATGGGCTCGCTGGGCATTGCCGAGCGGATGATCCGCTTCTTCCGGGTGCTGATCGGCTCGATGCCGGGCGGCATGGGCATCGTCGGCACTGCCGTCTGCCTATTCTGGGGCGCGGTGAGCGGATCCGGCCCGGCTTCGGTCGCAGCGATCGGGCCGATGATCATCAAGGGCATGGAGGAAGACGGCTATCCCCGCGCCTATGCCGCCGGGCTGGTTTGCACCGGCGCCGCGCTGTCGATCGTCATCCCGCCGTCGATCGGGCTGGTGATCTACGGGGTGATTGCCGAGACCTCGATCTCGCACCTGTTCCTGGCGGCGATCCTGCCCGGGCTTTTCATGGGACTAATGATGCTGCTGACGCTGCCGCTGGCCAAGCGTCGCGGCGGCGCGGGCGGCGATGCGCCCTCGCTGCAGGCGCTTAGCCCGGCGCCGCATGAGGACCGGCCCTATGCGCTGCGGCTGTGGCTATCGTTCAAGGATAGTTTCTGGGGGCTGATGACCCCTGTGGTGATCCTGGGCGGCATCTACTCCGGTGTCTTCACCCCGACCGAAGCGGCGCTGGTAGCCACGGTCTATGCGCTGCTGGTCGGCGGGCTGGTCTACCGGACGCTGACCATTGCCGGGCTCTACAATTCGCTGTGCGATGCTGCCGCATCCTCTGCCACGGTGATGCTGGTAGTGGCCTATGCCAGCCTCTTTGGCTGGGTGGTCACGGTGGAGGATCTGGTTGGCAGTTATTCCGGGGTGCTCTTGGGGCTGAGCGGTAATGAATGGGTGATCCTGCTGGTGATCATGCTGATCCTGCTGGTTGCGGGCATGTTCATGGATGCGGTCACGGTAATGTTCATCTGCCTGCCGATCCTGATGCCGGTGGCCCGCGAACTGGGCTGGGATCCGGTCTGGTTCGGGGTGCTGGTGATGGTCAATCTGGCCATCGGGCTGATCACCCCGCCGGTCGGCATCAACCTGTATGTCGCTGCCAATGTCACCCGGCTGCCCATTGAACGGGTCGCGCGGGGGGCGATGCCCTTCCTGCTGGCCTGCCTCTTGGGGCTGGCGGTGATCGGGCTGTTCCCGCAACTGTCCATCGGCCTGTCCGGCCCTGCCAACTGAGGAATTTGCCATGACCAGAAAAACCGTGATTGTCACCGGTGCCGCCCGCGGTATCGGGCTGGCCGCCACCAAACAGTTTCTTGCCGAGGGGCGGCAGGTCGCGATGATCGACCGCGACGGCGAGGCGCTGATGGCGGAAGCGGCGCAGCTGGACAATGTGCTGCCGGTTGTCTGCGATGTGTCGCAGCCGGATCAGGTGACGGCGATGATGGCGGAATGCGCGGATCACTTTGGCCGCATCGACGCGCTGGTGAACAATGCGGGCGTGGCCGATTTCGGACCTATCGAGGAGACCGGCTTCGACCGATGGCGACGGGTGATGGAGACCAACCTTGACGGCGTGTTCCTGTGCAGCCAGGCGGCGATCCCGCATCTCAAGGAAACCGCGGGGGCGATCGTCAATATCGCCTCGATCTCGGGGCTGCGAGCCTCAACCCTGCGGGTGGCCTATGGCACCTCGAAGGCAGCGGTGATCCACCTGACGCAGCAGCAGGCGGCAGAGCTGGGGGAACACGGTGTACGCGCAAACTGCGTGGCGCCCGGACCGGTGCGGACCAAGCTCGCAATGGCCGTGCACAGCCAAGAAATCATCGATGCCTATCACGACGCTATCCCCCTGAACCGCTACGGGTCGGAGGATGAAATCGCATCGGTGATCGTCTTCCTGTGTTCGGACAAGGCCAGCTACGTGACCGGGCAGACGATCGCTTCGGACGGCGGTTTCCAGTCCACTGGCGTGGGGCTGCCTGCATTGAGGAAGTAGCGTCGCGGGAGGGGCTATAAAGTTAATGCGGCTGCCCGCAAAAAAGTGCGAAGTGGCGGCATGACCGACGCCTGCCTCTGTCGCGGCAACCGTTGCCCGCCCGAAGTGATTGCTTGCGCTGTCTGGCTGTACTTCCGGTTTCTGCGCAGCCTTCGGATGGTAGAGGATCTTCTTGCTAAGCTGGGTATCATCGTATCGCATCAGAAAATGTGGGCCCAGGCTGAAAAGTTAGGAAGAAAACGCGCAACAACAATTGCGGCCGGTCAGCTGGCAGCTCGGCAGAAATTGGCATCTGGACGATGTTGTCATGTCAATCGGGGGGGGCGAGCATTGGCTTTGGCGGGTCGTCGATCAGGAGGGGTAGGTGCTGAATGCTCTGGTCCAAGCCTGGCTGATATATGTGAATCGGCGTGCAAAATTGGCTCTGAAGCAGATTTGGTGCAGCCCAACCTGCTAAGCGCTATATATTGGCAGGTTTTGGAGGAGGTTGCCGATGGCGTCACAGTTTTCACGGCGGGATTTCCTGCCAGCAGGTCTCAAGGCCGACCAGGTTGAGCTTGTTGGGAACACGGTCCGGATCCACTCGCGTTCCGCCAAAGCCACGGCGGCGTGCCCGCGCTGCGGCACGGCTTCACGCCATGTTCACAGCAGGTACCGCCGACGGCCTGCCGATCTTCCTGCGCATGGCCGGAAGGTGGAACTGGTCCTGCTGGTTCGCCGCTTTCGCTGCCGTGCTCTGCATTGCCCAGCCAAGATATTTGCCGAGCGGTTTCCGGCGGACGTGACCCGGCCACATGCGCGGCGCACCTCCCGTCTGCAAGGACTGGTCCGGCACCTCGGCCTGGCACTCGGCGGGCGTCCGGCACAGGCGCTCGCCGCACGGCTCCTGCTGCCGGTCAGCAAGGATACTTTCCTCCGCAGCATCCGGGACACGGCTGAGGCCTCAAACAGTGATCTCCGCGTTATAGGTATCGACGATTGGGCTTGGCGAAAGGGGCAGCGATACGGCACTTTGATCTGCGATCTGGAGCGGCGCCGGGTCATTGATCTCCTTCCGGACCGGGAACCGGCCACGGTCGAGGCCTGGCTGCGGGCCCGTCCAGGGATTGAGGTCGTCGCCCGCGACCGCAACGGAGGCTATGGAGGTGCCGTCTCTCGGGCCTTGCCAAAAGCGGTTCAGGTTGCCGACCGCTGGCACCTGTTAGAAAACGTGAGCACAGCTTTCCTGGCCGCTGTGCAGCGTAACATGCCTGCCATCCGCAAAGCGATCGGAGCAAAGACACTGGACCCAAAGCTGCTGACAGCCGCTGAAAAGCTGCAATACGAAGGCTATCTGCGCCGCCAGCAAACCAACCGGATGGTTCGCCAGATGGCTGATGATGGCGTACCGATCCGGCGGATCGTTCGCCAGACAGGGCTCAGCCGCCAGCTCGTCCGCCAGATTTTGCGCGGGGAACGCGAGGATGTTTTCCGCATCCGTGAGAGCAGTCTGACTCCTTGGCTGCCGCGGCTGGAGCGGGAATGGGCGGGCGGCTGCCGGAACGGCGCCGAAATCTGGCGCCGGCTGCGGGCCGATGGTTTCCAGGGCAGCCTCCGCGTCGTCGGGGAATGGGCCACGCGCCAGCGCCGTGCCGGGCGGGCCGCGCCATCGGGAGCAGAAAAATCGCCGCCCGCGCGCAAGATTGCCCGCCTCCTGACCCTGGGCCGGGATCATCTGTGCAAGGCGGATGCCATCCAGGTCGCAAGGATCGAAGCTTCGCTGCCTGCTCTCGCCACAGCCCGAAGGCTGACCGACCGGTTTACGGACATGGTACGCAATGCTCGCGAAGGCGCGCTGGAAGGATGGCTGAATGAAGCGGAAGACGGGCTGCTCGGTGCCTTTGCCCGCGGGCTGCGGCGAGATCAGGCAGCGGTCGCCGCGGCGCTTCGGGAACCATGGTCGAACGGGCAGACTGAAGGGCAGATTAACCGCCTCAAAACGCTCAAACGCCAGATGTATGGAAGGGCGAACATCGACCTGCTCAAAGCGCGGCTCGTTCAAGCGCTCTGATCTGAGGGAGGCCGAAGTTGCACCAAAACTGAGTCAGAGCCAATTTTGCACGCCGATTCACAGCCTTTTGTGTCATGAAGAGATCAATCTCGAAGAATGCTGTATGAAAAAATTCCTGCTGGATCTGTCTAAGAATTCAGGAGCCGCGGTGAAACTCGCTAAATCTGCCTCATCAAAAATGGGGCTGGACAGAACGCCAAGGTGGGACGGCAGTTTTTTAATAAGATTGATCGGCCGGTTTGGCGAGCCCCGCGTCGTGATCACGGGTAAATTGCGCAGCTATTTCAGTCGGGTCTACGATCTTGCACCGGGAGCGGATCATCGCGCGTGCAAGGGCTTGAATGACCGGATTGAAGGATCCCACAGGCCAGCCCGAAAACGCGAGAAACTGGTGGGGCGGTTCAAATCGCCCAGGCAAGCTCAGAGGTTTCTGGCTGCCCACGACCAGATCAACACCGTCTTTCGTCCCCTTCGCTATCAACTTTCCGTCGTCTCGTACCGCTATGCCAGGGCCGATGCTTTCGACCTCTGGAAAGGCTATACTACCGAAATGAGCGCCTGACAGGCCGAGGTATTGACCTTCTCAATCACCACCAAACAACTTGGCAATCCCATGCCGAGGGCTTCGTCTCCGGCTTCATCGGTCTGCATCTGGTGAAGTGTTATGATCCGGGCGGCCGGACCTAGGGGCGCACTCCACGTTTTGGGGAAATTTGAGATGCCATTGACACTCGACTGCGCGAACCTCCAGTGTTTCCTCGTCGATCCCAAGATGGATCTTGCGCCAGACGCGCCGTTTGGGTCCACCATGCTTGCGGGCGTGCCACTCGCCTTCGCCCTCGACCTTGATACCCGTGCTGTCCGCTGCCCGGCAGTGCATCACGCAGTGATGTCACGAGAGGGGATCAGCAGGTGCAGCGGCCCCTTGGAGCCGCGATACGGAATGTGCACGGCCAGGGTCTTCTGGCGCCGGGACAGGGTGCTGAAGTCGGGCACCGTCCAGTCGAGGCCAACTAGCCGCAGCAGGCTCTCGACGAACCCGGTCGTCTGCCGGAGCGCCATGCCGAACAATACCTCATGGAAAGGCAGGTCTGGATGGCGGCATCGCTGTAGGTCTGCTGCCGGCCACGTCTGCCAGTCGGTGCGGCCTCCCAGCTCATATCGGGGTCGAACCAGATCGTCAGCGAGCCCCGGCGCTTGAGCGCTTCATTGTAGGTTGGCCAGTTCCTGGTCTTGTAGGACGGGGGTGTAGGTCTGCTCATACATCTCAGCTACCACGCTGGATTCATGAGATGAATCCCACACGGGATTTGCGCAACAGGGCCATCCACGGCAGATAACTTGGCAATGCCTTTCAGACAGCTGACGCCAAGCCCTCATTCTGGGAGCTCTCCTCCGGGCTCCAAGAGAGTAAGCCGGATTGGGCCCGCACCCTGCATTCTGGTGAGTACATGCATGCCACTGTCTTTCTAAGTCAATATGAAGAACACTTTGCGGACTTGGGTCAGGTTTTCCCACGTCCCACGAAATCCTGCGGCAACAACAAAGCTGTCACCTACTGAAAACATCTCAGAGACGCCATCGGCATCTGTCAGCCGCACTGTGCCTTCAAGAATGTGGCAAAGCTCATCGAAGTCGTAATTGCAGCGTTCCAGATGAGGCCCGGCTTCCCAGATGCCCGATACCGCGCCTTTCGCTTCATTGGTAAAGTGACGCCAACTGCGAAAGGAATATGGGGTGTCTACGAGTGCAAGATCGTCAATGACCGCATCGGTTGCATCGGTCAGCGTATCCCGGAAGGCTATGATTTTCTGAGGGCTTGTGTGCATGACAGAGTGTCCATTCAAAAGTAATATTTGAGTGCTCAGGATCCAAATCCGATTCCAATCCGGTCCATTGCTCTGAGCAGGAGGGAGCGCTTGCCGATCCGGTCCTCTTTCGCGAGATCTGCCTGCGCCCAGCGGATTGCCAATTTCCGAAAGGGTTCCGGCGGAAACGGCACGGGCCGACTGCGCGTCATGCGCAGGGTAGTGCGTTCGGTTCGCACGCCGTACAGCAGGTCAAGCATCGAAAGCGCGGCAAATCGAGTGGCGGTCACGCCCTGACCTGTAAAGCCCGCCGCATAGGCCACACGTCCCCCCATCGCGGTGCCCACAAAATGTGTTAGGCGTGCAGAGGTGTCGATAATCCCGCCCCAGGCATGGCTGAACTTTACATCGGCAAGCTGCGGGAATGTTAAGAGTAGGTTTTGTTCCAAGCGCGCATAGGTTTCGTTCCGGTTTAGCAACCTGTCATCCCGGTTGCTGCCGGAATAATAGACCGCATCATAGCCGCCCCAGAGAAGCCGGTTGTCTGCGGTTTTGCGGGAGTAGTGGAACTGGTTGCCACTGTCGGCAACGCCATAGCGTTCTTGCCAACCGATGGCGGCAAGCTGTTCATCTGACAGAGGTTCCGTCATGATGGTGTAATCAAAAATGGGAACGATCCTGTAGCGCAGCCGACGCAACAAAGGCAGATCGGCATTGGTTGCCAATATCACCTTGTGTGCAAGAACATGGCCATGTTCTGTCGAGAGCCGGACAAGGTCAGCGGATCGCCTGACCTGACCTACCCGGGAGTCTTCAAAAATCTGAATGTTCCGCTCAAGGCAACACTTTGCCAGTCCCGAGATAAGTTTGGCCGGGTTTACGTAGGCATAGTTCGGCTCGAACAGACCGGCGGAATAACGGGAGGTTCCAAGCCATTCACCCAATTCGGTGTTGCCAAGTAAGGTGCATTCAATGCCGTACTTTTTGTACCCATCAGCCATGCCAGAGAGGCCCTCGACCTCCCACGGCGTGCGGGCGATGTTGAGTTTACCAGTACGCTCGAATTCGGCGTCGATCCGGTAGGCGGCGATATCTTCCTCCATCTGGTCGAGGTTCTCCTGGCCAAGTCGGATCAACTTGTCCGCTTCGCGCGGCCAGCGCATGGCAGCATTCATGACACCGTGCGAAATTGACGGGGCAGCGAAGCCGCCGGTACGCCCGCTCGCGGCCTGTGCCAGCTTGCGTGCTTCAAGCACGACGATGCGGGCGTCAGGATGCCGCTCCCTTGCCTTGAGGGCGGCCCAGAGGCCTGTGAAACCCGCGCCGACAATCCCGATATCACAATGCAATTCGCCATTCTGCGGCGTGTTTGTGTTTGGCGCGGCGATGGTACCCAGCCAGTAGGGTGCAAAGGTTGTTTGATCAAACCGGGCTGAAAGTTCCGTCATTTCGATGGCCCGGGCGCTTGATACCATCCCCAGTCTTCCGTGTGATCAAAGCGGGTAACCTGCTTGGTTTCGAGGTAGGCCTCATACCCTGCGCGGCCAAGTTCCCGACCAATACCGGAGGATTTGTACCCGCCCCACGGTGCCTGGGTGAACGTTGGCTGAGAGCAATTGATCCATACGACCCCCGCGCGCAGCTTTGCGGCAACACGGTCACACCTGTCGAGGTCATCCGACATCACTGCAGCGGCCAGCCCAAAGGGACTGTCGTTGGCCATTTCGATTGCTTCGGCTTCGGTCTCAAAGGAGTTAAGACAGACCACTGGCCCGAAAATTTCTTCTGTCCAGATTTCGGCATCGCGCGGCACGTCAGAAAAGATGCTTGGCGCAATGAAAAACCCGCTGTCGAACCCCGTTGGTCGACCGCCACCGGTCACAAGGCTTGCACCGGAATTTTTTGCGCGTTCCAGGATGCCCATGATCTTGTCGTATTGAACCTTTGCGACGATAGGGCCGAGCTTGACACCTTCCTGATCGCCGACACCGATGCTGATCCGTTCGGTTTCTTTTTTCAGACGGGCAATCAGTTTCTGGTAGATTCTGTGATGCACCAACACTCTTGAGGTGGCTGAGCATACCTCACCCTTGTTCCAAAAAATACCGAACATGATCCATTCGACAGCCTTGTCGATCTGGCAGTCGTCGAAGACGATAAAGGGTGATTTCCCCCCAAGTTCGAGCGAGACTGTGCGTATCCCCGCAGAGGCCGCCTGCATGACCTTGCCCCCGGTTGCCACTGAACCGGTGAAGGCGATCTTGTCGACAAGCCTGTGGGCAGTCAGTGCCGCCCCCGCGGTGGGGCCTAGACCTGTGACCAGATTGAACACCCCTTTGGGGAGACCGGCAGTGTCGACGATCCTGGCCAGTTCATAGCATGTCATCGAACACAGTTCCGACGGTTTCAGTACAATTGTGCATCCGGCAGCTAGTGCCGGGGCTAGTTTCCAGACAGCCATCAGCATCGGGAAGTTCCAGGGTGTGATCGCTGCAACAACGCCGACTGGCTCTTGCCAAATTCTGCTATCAAAGCGTATGTCGCCAACATCAATAGCCTGACTGTCTGCCTTGGCGTCCCCCTCGATCATCTTGGCATAAAATTCGAAACAGTAAGCGGCATCCTCAATGTCCCACTGCGCTTCCGGCAAGGGTTTGCCGTTGTCACGGGTTTCCAGCCGCGAAAGTAATTCAAGATTGTCAGTGATCCCTTTTGCAATCCGGCGTAGAATGGACGCCCGCTCCAGGGCGGGCAGGTTGGACCAGATACCGCTGTCAAAGGCGCGCCGAGCGGCCAGGACGGCGCGGTCAACATCCGATGCCCCGCCCGAAGCGACTTCGGAAAACACGTTCTCTGTGGCCGGATCGATCGTTTCGAATGTGGCGCCATTGTCTGCAGGGCCAAAAGAGCCGTCTATGTAAAGCTGTGTTCTCATGTAGCGGTATCCATCGCGTCTGGTGCATTCTTGCGAAGGTAGTCTGAAGGGTTCCTGAAACAGCCACCCTTTCGTGTGGTGCAGCTGTTTTTCATGTGGCCTAATGTGCTAAGCGCCCTGACCAGTACCAGAATGTTGCACAACGGAATTGGCCCGATGCCGCGAAACCTGAAACCAGCGCAAAGCATGCCGGACCGTTCGCAGGGTATTTCCGAAGCGCCACCGCTCCCGCGAACCAGAAAGGCGATTTTGCGCCCGGATCTGATAGAGCAATTTGAAAGAGCTTCAGAGCATCGTCTGATTACCCTGTGTGATATCGCGGGCTCGGGCAAGACCACTGCCGTGCTCGAATGGGCAAAGACCCGCGTGGCTCGTGGTGATCATGTCGCGTGGCTGGGCCTGAGCGCCAGAGACAATGACCTGAACAGTTTTCTGCAACATCTGTGCGAGGTCTTTGACCGATTTGATGTCTCGGTTCCCGATGACATCCGCAACTTGCTGAAGTCCGCACCGATTTCTCCGTTCAGAACGGTGATTGGAAAGCTCTTTGAAGCCATTGCAGGTGCCCAGCAGCGTGTCATTTTGGTGTTGGATGATTTGCATCTCATCAGAAACACGCAGGTAATTTCTGCGCTGGAGTGGCTTGTCGAGAACGCACCGATGTCGGTGCAATTCGTGTTTGCCACCCGGGAGAAAATACCACTCAAGATTTCCCGCTTTCGCGCACTCGATCAAGTCTTTGAATTTGCGCGGGGGGCGCTTCGTTTCAATACTGCGGAGATCAAGATGTTCCTTGAGCATCAACTCAACGAAACAGATTTGAGTGAGGATCAGGTCGAACAGATAACGAAGCTGACAAACGGATGGCCGGTTGCGCTGCAGTTCATTGTTCTTTCCTATCGGCAATCGTACAAACTTGACCTTCACAAGCTGACCAAAAACACACCAAGCGGATTATTTTCCTTCCTGAAGGAAGATGTGCTTGAAAAAATGTCACAGGAAAATGCGGACTTTCTTGTGCGCATCGCTTGCCTGCCGAAGATTACACAAAACGCGGTTGCCTCACTTTTTGAAACCGCGGACGCGGACGCAATGCTTGCAAAGCTGGCGGATCAAGGCTTTCTGGAGGTTGAGAACCCCTTTGAGTACCGCTTCTTTCACCCCCTTTTCCACGACTTCCTTGAGAACGAACTGGGCGCGGTAGAAACGAAGGAGCGGCAGAAACTGCGCCACCGCGCCTCAGCGTACTACATGAGCGTGGAAGATTATGAAAACGCCATGGACCAGCTCATCAAGGCTCAGAACTTTGGCGAGGCAGCGAAAATTCTGGAAACCGAAGGCATGAGCCTTATTCGGGCAAGCCGTATTCAGGAGCTGAAAGCCTGGCTGGAGAAAGTCCCGAAAGAAGTTCTGGATGTAAGCCCCCGGCTTGAAATGTTCTGGATATGGATATTGTTTCACCTTCCACATACTAGAGTCGCATTGCGCAGGCTGGTTGCCTTCATGCGCAAAGTGAGAAGCGGCGCACTGACGGCAAAACAACTTGGTCTCAGTGCGGATGATCTGGACACCGAACTCAGAGTCCTTAGCGCGGGCGTGTTGAGTGCCAATGGCAAGTCCACTTTGGCGCGGCAGTCGGTCTTATCTTCAATGCGCGCGTTAAGCCACCGTAGGGGGTTTAACAAAGGAACCCTTTGCAACATTCTCGCTTACAGCGAATTGATTCTTGGTGACGTCACTGCCGCACGGGAGGCCAGCCGACTTGGGTTTGAGAGTCACAACAGAGGTGCCTCAGTTTTTGGCATTGCCTATTCGGAACTCTTGACCGGCATTGCCGAGATTGAAATGTGCCAACCATACAAGGCTGCCAATTCTCTCCGGCGTAGCAAAGACCATGTTGTTCGGGAAATTGGTCCGGGTTCCTATGCAGAAGGGTTGTTGTCTATTGCGGTCGCAGAAACGAAGTATGGCTGGAACCAACTTGAAGAAGCGGAAAAGTCGCTTGCGCCCGTGATGTCTATCGTTCGGGAAAGTGGGTCGCTGCTGTTTTTGTTGCGGGCGGTATTGCTTCAGGCAAAACTACATGCGGCGTCTCAGAACCCCAGATTGGCGCTGCGGGTGCTTGAGGAACTCGAGCTAGAAGACGTACCCTCGTTCCCGCTGTCGATGCGCCATTGCATAGCTGACGAACGTGTCCGGATATTGCTGGCACAAGGCGATCTGGTTTCCGCGCGCATTGCTCTGAAATCCGCCGGTATCGATCCGGACAAGCCACATCACGATGCAGTGGAAAACCTGACAATTGGCGCAACATCAGCACTGCTGGCCAAGTCGCGTCTATTGATCGCCGAAGGCCGGTTTGACGCGGCTGTTTCCACACTCGAACCCTTGCGTGATGACGCCATATCAAGAGAGCGTCGGATGACGCTGATCACTGTCGATGGGTTGATTGCAATCGCACTGTACAAAAGTGGCGCACGCCTCAAGACCGCAGATATCCTGATGGAGACTATGAGGACCGTTGCCTCAGAGGCCGTAACCAGACCACTCATTGACTTGGGAGCGGATATCATCGCTCCGTTGGAGGATGCCAGAGACAAATTTCGTCTGACAGACAGGCGCACCGACCTATTGGCATATTGTTCGAGCATCATCCGAACTATTAAAGCTGGGCTGATGCACGACAATTCAGGTGGAAATGGCACCAGCACAGTATTGATGCCAGCGGAGCCGGAGTTGCTTGAGCCGTTAACCGAACGGGAAGAACAGGTGGCGCAGTTGCTTGCGGACGGCAAAACCAATCCTCAAATCTCAAAAGAACTCTCCTTGTCGGTTGATACAGTGAAGTGGCATCTCAAGAACATCTTCCAGAAACTGGGGGTCAGCAATCGCACTCAAGCGGTCATTGCCCTGACGGGACAGCGCTCCTTTATCGAGGACGAATTTTGACCCAATAACGGGTGGTGCCTGTTGCCCTACCCTAAGGGGTGGGGCGGGTGGTGCGAATCCTTCTTAAGGTCTTAGCCAGATCATGGGAGGACAATATTGATGAGCACTTCATCAACAGCCTTTTTCTGCGATGAAGCGTTTTTCTGGCATGATACCGGGCCGGCGGCAGTCTATTTTCCGGCGGGTGGTTTTGTAGAGCCAGGTGAGCATGTCGAATCGTCTCAGTCCAAGCGGAGACTGCGGAATCTGGTAGAGCGGACAGGGATGCTTGACAGCCTTCTGACACCGCCGTTCAAGGCGGCGACAGACGAACAAATTCTTCGGTTTCACTCAACCGAACATCTGGACCGGGTAAAGTCGGTAAGCGAGACCGGTGGTGATACAGGTGAGTTTGCACCAATCGGCCCCGGCGGATTTGAAATTGCGGCTCTATCAGCCGGGGCTGCGATCGCAGCAGTGGACGTGGTGATGACAGGTGCCGCCCAAAACGCGTATGCCATGACGCGACCTCCGGGCCATCACGCAGAACCCGACCTCTCCCGCGGGTTCTGCGTGTTTGGCAACATTCCTATCGCCGTCGAACATGCCATTGCCGTTCACGGTGCCAAGCGTGTGGCCGTCGTTGACTGGGATGTGCATCACGGCAACGGCCAGCAGGTTGGATTTTATGACCGTGACGATGTGCTTACGATGTCCATTCACCAGAATCTCCTGTTCCCAACCGACTTGGGACAGGCAGAAGAGCGCGGGACCGGCGGGGGCACAGGTTACAATTTCAACATCCCACTGCCAGCGGGATGCGGCCACGAAACCTATCTGGCGGCGATCAACGATCTGGTCCTGCCTGCGCTGGACAGGTTTCATCCCGACCTTATCATGGTCGCCTGCGGATACGATGCGTCGTTTACCGATCCTCTCGGGCGGATGCTGTGTCACAGCGATACCTTTCGCGAAATGACAGCCAAAATCATGCAAGCTGCTGAAAAGCACTGTGAGGGTAAGCTCATCCTGACCCATGAAGGCGGATATTCTGCTGGCTACGTGCCATTTTGCGGTCTTGCCGTACTGGAACAACTCAGTGGCTCTCGGACTGAGTGCGAGGACCCGTTCCTAATGTTCGGCCCCGGCTACCCCGATCAAAAGATGAAACCCGAACACCAGGTCCTGCTGGGCGACTATGCCAAACGGCTTGATGGGATCAAATGACACCGGATCACTCCGGATTGGAAGAAATGAAGGACAAGCGATGAACTATCTTGCGGCGGATGTGGGAGGCACGTTTACCGACCTCGTGCTCTATGACGGAGACACAGGGCGGCAATACGTGGACAAGGTGCCGTCTGGCCGCCGTGGTGCGGCGGAACCGATTGCAAATGGCATCAAACAGATCGTGGCGCAGGCTGGTTTGGAAACCAGCGATGTTGATTTGTTCGTGCATGGTTTTACCGTTTCGACCAATGCCCTGCTGATGGGGACTGGTGCCAAGGCGGCGCTGGTCACGACAAAGGGTTTCCGAGATGTGCTGGAAGTGCGGAACCAGCTGCGGCCAAAGCTTTATTCCGTCACAACCAACCGGCGTGATCCGGTAATCCCTCGGAGCCGGGTGTTTGAACTGGACGAACGCGTGGACAGTTTCGGCAACGTGCTGACTGCGCTTAAGGATGCCGATATTGACCAGCTGGTCGAGGACTTGAAAAGGGCGAAGCCCGCCGCCATCGCGATCAGCCTCACCTTTGCTCATCTTAACAATGATCACGAGAAGCGAATCGCGGAGCGCCTGCGGCAGGAAATGCCGGACACACCGGTCTACGTATCCCACGTCGTCAACCCGCAGATTGAGGAATGGCCCCGCGCCAATACTACCTCTATCGCGGCCTATGTCGGGCCCATTGTGGACGGCTACATCACCCAGCTTGAAGACACGCTGGCAGATGTCGGCCTGACCGCGCCACTGCAGATCATGCGCAGCGACGGCGGCGTAGGCACCCCTCACGCCAGCCGCGAAAACCCCGCGCATACTTTGCTGTCCGGCCCAGCGGGCGGTGTTGTGGCAGCGGCGCAACTGATCGGCGCACTTGACATCAAGAATGCCATCACTTTCGACATGGGCGGCACCTCGGCGGATTTCTCGGCCATTGTTGATGGCGAGGCGCGTGTGATCGACGAGCGTTCGGTCAGCGGGCACCCACTGCGTCTGCCTGCTCTGGATGTCGAGACAATCTCGGCCGGTGGCGGATCAATCGGCTGGATCGACATGGGCGGCGCATTGCGCGTTGGTCCCGACAGTGCCGGCTCTGTTCCCGGACCGGCGTGTTACCCTGATGGGGGCGATGAGCCTACCGTGACGGACGCCGCCGTGGTGCTTGGAATGCTTGACCCCGACACCTATCTCGGCGGGCGCATCAAGCTGAGCATGGAAGCCGCGCGAAAAGCCATCAACGACAAAATCGCCAAGACGATGGGGATTTCCGTGGAAGAGGCGGCTTTGGGCATCGTCCGAATCGCAACGGCCAGCATGGCGCAGGCCATTCGCGCCCTTTGTGTGGAACGCGGCGTCGATCCGCGCCGGTTCTGGCTGATCGCCTTTGGCGGCGCTGGCCCTCTGTTTTCCGGCTTTCTGGCGCGCGATCTGGAGATGCAGGGCACCATTGCCCCGTCTCATCCCGGCGTATTTGCTGCCGAAGGCCTGCTGATGAGCGACATCCGCCATGCAACTCAGGCGCCGATCCGCATGCTGGCGGCCGGGCAAGGCGGTGCTGCACCCTTTGCCGGTGAGGCCGAGACCCTTCGCGAAACCACAGACGCGCTTTTGGACGGGGACGGCATTCCACAAGAGAAGCGGAAGTTCCGGTTCCTTGCAGGCATGCGCTATGTGGGGCAGTTCCACAAATTGTCGGTGCCACTTGATGACGCCTGGCTGACAGACTGGGATACAGCAGCAGCCAAGGCACGTTTCCACGCAAACCATCTGGCCATCTACGGCCATTCCGCGCCGGAAACACCGGTGGAGATTGTCTCTCTGCATGTCGAGGCCCTAGGCGAAATAGATCGCCCCTCAAGCCTTGCGACCGCAGCCACGGACGAAGGCACCGCGCCAGAGCCAAGCGGATCACGTCAGGTCATGTTCGACGCGGATGAAGGCTTTGTCACTGCCGTCATTCATGATCGGGCGGCACTGCCCACGGGTGCCATCATTCATGGCCCCACCATCATCAACCAGCTTGATTCCACGATCGTGGTTGCCCCGAACGAGACGGTAAGCGTCGAAGCGGAAGGCAGCCTCAAGATCACCCGGGAGGCCTCATAATGACAGCAAATATCGACCCTATCAGCCGTGACGTCTTTCAGTATGAAGCCGTCAGCGTTGCCGAAGAGATGTCCATGGCGCTCAAGGGATCGGCGTTCTCGTCGATCATCTGGGATATGCTGGACTATGCCTGCGGTATTCTGGATGTGAATGGTAACACGATTGCGCAGGCTGAAACGATCCCGGCCCAACTTGGGATCATGCCAACTGCGGTCAAACGGATATTTGATGTCATTCCGCTGTCGGACTGGAACGAAGGCGATGTGATCATCTGCAATGATCCCTATTTCGGCTGCACGCACACGCTGGATATCGTTCTGTTCAGCCCGGTCTATTTCGAAGGCAAGATCATCGCCATCGCCTCGACCGTTGCACACCACATCGACCTTGGTGGCAAGGTGCCGGGAACCGAGGCTGCGGACGCTGTCGAAATCTTCGAAGAAGGTCTGCGGTTCCCGCCGATGAAGGTGATGGATCGCGGGACTCCCAACGACATCATCTTTGCCATGATCGAGCGCAACGTCCGCGATCCTGAAGCCTGTGCAGGTGATCTGCGCGCGCAGATCGCTGGCTGCCGGATGGGCGAGCGGCGAATGAAGGCGCTGGCCGAACGCTATGGCGCGGACCGGCTTCAGGCATTGATCGAAGCCAGCCAGGACTATGGTGAAGCCTATGTGCGGGCCGCGCTCGCGAATGCCGAACAACGCGAACACAGGACCTCGATCTTGATCGAAGATGATGCTTCCAGCGATGAGCCGATGAAAATCGTGGTCCACGCCAGGATAGAAGACGACAACTCGCTGACCGTCGATTTCACCGGTACCAGTGCACAACGTCAGCATGGGATCAATTGTCCCGTCGCCTCGGCCATCGGGATGACCTACTATGCGGCAAAGGTAATTTTCTCGCCAGACGTGAACCAGAACGAGGGCTGCAACCGTCCTTTGAACATTATCATCCCCGAAGGATGTTTTCTGAACCCGATCTCTCCTGCCGCTGTATCGGTGCGACACCTGAGCCAGCAGGCCACGGCGGATGCGGTGCTGAAGGCGCTTACTCCATTGCAGACCAAGAATGCCTCGGCTGGATGCCACGTGTCCTTCCCGACTTTCACTGCCGGTGGTGTAGACGACCGGGCGCAAGCGCTGAACTACGCAGGCCAGCATCCATACTTTGTCATCTGTGACATCATCAGCGGCGGCATGGGCGGGCATCGCGGTGGCGACGGGCTGAGCGCCATCGATACACATGGTGGCCACTGCGCGATCCTCTCGGCGGAAGTCATGGAGTCCATGAGCCCATTCCGCGTGCTCTCCACTAAGCTGGTGCCCAACTCGGGTGGCGAGGGCCAGTATCGTGGCGGACTAGCGATTACCCGTGATTATGAAGTGCTGTCCTCGGCACTGACGCTCTCGGGGTATTTGCAGCAAGCCGGTGAAGAGACAGCAGCCTGGGGTTTCTCCGGCGGCTCAAATGGCAAACCGGCCTCTGCTGAGCTCTTTCCTAAGGACTCCGAGCCGCAAAAGCTCAAATCCAAGTTTGTCGGCCTCAAGATGGCCAAGGGCGACGTGATTCGCCTGACCGGATGCGGCGGCGGAGGCTGGGGGGATCCGGCCCAGCGTCAACCGGAACGTGTCGCCGCAGACCGTGCGGCAGGTTTCATCGACTGACATTCAAATCAAAGCGAGACTGAAATGACCAACAAAACAACATCCACCCGGCGCGGGTTCCTGAAAGGGGCCGGCATGACGGCAGGGTCAGCCGCGATGCTTGCCGGATTGAACAGCCAGGCGCAGGCGCAATCCTCCGATCCGATCGTGATCGGCTGCCCCGCCCCGCTGACCGGCATCGTTGCTGCCGATGGCATTGAATATCAGCGCGGCCTTGAGATGGCTCGCGATGAGATCAACGAGATGGGCGGCATCCTTGGCCGTAAAATCGAAACCGTCTTCGTAGATACCGAAAGCAAGGGTGATGACGTTGTCATTCAGGCCTGTCAACGCCTGATCGACCGTGACAATGCAAGCGCTCTGATCACCGGATACAATCTTGAAACCGGCACCGCGATGCACGATGTGGCCGCCGATGCTAGCGTACTGGCGATGCACACCAACACTGTGGCTGTCCACGATGAGTTGGTGAAATCGGACCCTGACCGCTATTGGGGCGTGTTCCAGTATGACCCGCCCGAAACCATGTACGGCACAGGATTCCTGAAGTTCCTGGCCGATCTGGAAACGAACGATCAGTTCACACGTCCCAACAACAAAATTGCAATCGTGACTGGGCCCGGCACCTACTCGGTGAATATCGCCAACGCGCTTCGGGATGGTGCTGCCGAATACGGCTACGAAGTATCTCTGTACGAAACTGTGAACGTGCCAGTCACCGATTGGGGGCCAACGTTGGCCAAGCTGCGGCAGGACCCGCCTGCAGTGATCGCGATCACGCATTTCTACACACAGGATCAGGCGCAATTCATGAACCAGTTCATGACCGATCCGACCAATAGCCTTGTCTATCTGCAATATGGCGCTTCGCTTGCTGCGTTCCGCGACATTGCCGGCGACAATTCGGTGGGCTCGATCTATGCGACCGTTATTGGTGCTTTGCAGGATGAGATTGGCAACTCTTTCACCGAAGCCTACAAGGCCAAGTTCGGCGAAAACGCATCGCCCAACGCTGGGGCGCAAACCTATCAGGCGCTTCACACTTATGCGCTTGCTGCAGCTTTGGCGGGAGGCCCCGGTGCGGCCTATGAAGAGGATCAGAACCGTGCTGTGGCGGATCGGCTTCGCAACCTGATCTATCGCGGGCCTATTGGCACCCTACGCATACGGCCTGACACGCAGTCAGCCTTCAGCTATCCGACAGAGGTCAACGATCCCTCGCTTGGCATGCCGCACATCTTCAGCCAGATTCACGACAAGGCGCAGGACGGCGCGTTGATTGCTCCACATCCTTATGGTGTGGCAGAATTCAAGATGCCGCCGTGGATGCAAGGCTGACGGGGCCCGTGACTTCTTCAAGCGATATCATGTTGGAGTGCCGGGGCGTTTGTAAACGCTTCGGCGCTCTGGCCGCCGTCGATGGCATCGACTTTACCGTAGCGCGCGGCGAAGTCGTTGGCATCGGTGGCCCGAATGGTGCGGGCAAGACCACTTTTTTTGATCTCATCAGTGGGCTGACTCCGACAACGGAAGGCGATATCAGACTGATGGGCAAGAATATCGTTGGGTTGGCACCTCATCGGCTAATCCATCTGGGATTGGCCCGTACGTTTCAGCTCAATTCCGCATTCGACGGGATGAGCGTCTACGAGAACATTCTGGTGGCCCGTTCCTTTGGACGTCGCAGTGGCGGTGGCAGCGCTCTAGTAGCTGGTAGTGACAAGCAAGCGGCACGCGACATGCTCGCGGAGCTTGACCTTGAAGAATTCGCTTCGATGCAGGCCGCGGAAATCCCCATTCTAGCACGCAAAAGGCTCATGATTGCCACCGCGCTTGTCAATGAGCCGGATATTCTGCTGCTGGACGAGCCTGTCGGCGGTCTGACCCCGCCCGAAATTGAGGACTTCATTGCCCTAATGCTGAAACTCAAGGCGCAGGGTATGACCATCGTCTTTATCGAACATGTCATGCACTTTCTAACGTCTGTGGCGGACCGCGCGATGATCATGCATCAGGGGCAGACCATCTATGACGGAGCACCGACCGGCCTGGCCTCGGACAGAACCGTGGCCGAAGTCTATCTGGGATCAGCTGGATTGGAGCAAAGCGCATGAAACCGGTTCTGTCCTGCACCAATATCGTCTCTGGCTATCTCAATCGCCCGGTTCTGCACGGCGTCTCGATCGAAGTTGCCAAAGGCAATGTGTTCGCGGTGATTGGCCCCAATGGTCACGGCAAGACAACCCTCTTGCGCACCATATCCGGGTTTCTTCCGTTGCGAGACGGGCAGATCACCCTCGACGGCGAAGATGTTGCCGCAAAATCGGTGGACCAGCGGGTGGCCGCAGGCATCGTGCATGTACCGCAGGGTGATCAGCTCTTCACCGAAATGACGGTCGAAGAAAATCTGTTTATGGGGGCGTATCTGTCAACCGATTCACAAGAGACGGAACAGCGATTGGCCGAGGTTTTCGTATTGTTCCCAAAGCTGAAAGAACGCCGCAATCAGGTCACCAGCGGCTTGTCTGGCGGTGAACGGCGGATGGTGGGTATCGGGCGCGGCATGATGGCCAAAAGCCGCATTTTGATGCTTGATGAACCATCCCTTGGATTGGCACCTCTGGTAATCGAACAAATCTATGACGCATTGGCAGAATTGCGCAAACGCGGCATGGCCTTTCTGGTCGTTGAAGAAAACCCAAGCCGTCTGATGCATTTCGCGGAAAATCTCTGCCTGCTCGATGCAGGTCGGGTTGTCTGGCAAGGCAGCACCGCTGAGGCAAGAGAAAGCAGCGACATTCTTAATACCTATCTTGGAGGGCACTGACGTGGACGTTCTGACCCAGATTCTCATCACAGGGCTGACGCTGGGTTCGCTCTACGCGCTTGCAGCCGTCGGGTTGTCGTTGATCTATGGCACACTTGGCATGTTCAACATGGCACATGGCTTGTTCATGACCGTGGGTGCCTATGTTGCCTTCTCGGTTGCCAATTCAGTGCATATCCCGATGCTTCTGGGCATCCTTGTCGCGATGCTTGCGGGCGCACTGATCGGAGTGCTGACGCATTTGTTCATCATTCATTTTATGCTGGGCACCGACGGTTTCGCGACCAATGTTCTGGTCGCAACTGCCGGTCTTGGAATAGTCTTGCAGGATATTCTGTTGAAGATCTATGGCGGATACCCCTATCCTCAACCGCTTACCGTGGATGGGTTTTTGCGCATAGGTGGCGTGACGGTCACCTATCAGGCGATCATCACCTTCACGGTGTCGCTTATCCTGATTTTTACGGTCGCGTGGCTTCTTCTCAAGACCCGGTTTGGCCGGGCCATCCGAGCCACTGCGCTGAACCGTGAAGCGGCGATGCTCATGGGTGTGAAAGCCGACACGGTGTTCCTCCAGGTGATGGCGCTGGCCGGAATGCTGGCTGGCGTGGCGGGGCTGATGATTTCGACTCAGGCAACGCTGAGCCCGCAAATGGGCGGGGATCCGTTGCTTAAGGCCTTTGTGATCTGCGTTGTGGCCGGGCTGGGCAATGTCTGGGGCGCAGGGGTCTGCGCATTTGCGCTGGCGCTGTTCGAAGCGAGCATTGGCTACTACGTCGGCGTGCGGTTTGGTTTTCCAACCATGCTCTTCATCGTGATCCTCGTGTTGATCTGGCGTCCGCAGGGGCTGTTCGGACGCGAAAAGGTGGTGCGTCTATGACCCGTATCGACAATATGAGCCGTCATCTGCTGATTGGGCTGGTGATCATAGCCGCTTTTGCCGCCCTACCCCTGGTGCTGACGCAAAAATACCTGCTGGGTGAGGTCGTCGTCTTTTTCATCTGGGCGATGGTCGCGATCAACTGGAACCTGCTGATGGGGCATGCCGGGGTGTTTTCCCTGGCCCAGATGTTACTGTTCGCCTGCGGCGCCTATGGTGTTGCAATGGGCGTGACATTTGCCGGGCTGTCGGTCTGGGCGGCGATCCCGATTGCAGCGCTGTCGTCCGCTGCCCTGGCGTTTGTCATTGGTCTGGCCTGTCTGCGTCTGACCGGTGCCTATGTCGCGCTGCTTACCTATGCAATCGCCTCCATGGTACATGTACTGATCATCACCGACACGGAGTGCTTTTCCCTTGTGCAAAACAACTGCCAGCAGCTCTTTGGCGGTTCGACCGGGTTCTCGCGATTTGACGATTTTGGCTTTCGGCCTTTGCTGAAAGGAAGCTGGATTCTGGGGAACTACTATGTGGTGCTTGCTGCATTTGCTATCACGGTTCTGGTTGCGGTGGTCGTCATTCATGGTCGCATTGGCCTCGCATTTCGAGCCATTCGGGACAATGTCGGCTATGCCAGCAGCCGTGGCATCGACCGCAAGAAGTATCAGGTACTCGCATTCTGCATCTCTGCGTTTCTGACCGGGCTCACAGGTGGGGTTTATGCCGCACACTTCCGATTTGCCGGACCAAGCCTATTCGACTTTTCGACGCTGATGTTCATCCTTGCCATGGTGATCGTCGGCGGTCTGGGATCGACCTGGGGTCCGCTTGTAGGGACTGGTGTTATGATGTTTGTCGTGGAGATGTCGAAAGAGTTTGGGGACGCACGCAATTTGGTGCTGGGGTTCGCACTGATATTGTTCGTCGTGGTCTTACCGCGCGGGCTTGCAAAGACCGCGATGTTATTGAAAAGCATACGAAAAATGAAATGATCTGCGATGCCGCCCGCGCGAAACCTTCCTCAATCATTGCGTCCTGTCGCGTAGCCCTTAATTGGGCTCTGCCTCAATCTGTGTGGCGGAACGATAGCATTCTCGCCCGCAACAATTCTGGACCGGCCCGACCGTACATCGCGCGTTTGAAGGTCTTCAGGCGGTTGATCTGACCTTCCGCTTGGCCATTGCTCCAGGGCATCTCGATGGCGTTTTTGACTGCATCGAAGTCCCGGTTCAATGTGCGGGCAAAGCGCACGATGGGCGCCAGGTCGGTTTCGATCGCGTCGTCGATCCATGCAGGGAGCGGGTCTGCTTCGCGGCCGCGCAGGATACCGTTGAACCGCATGGCGAGACAGCACATCGTTGCGAAGGCGGGAGAGCCGGCCTTGAGCGCGTCGACTTTCCGCGCCTGATCCGGGGTGAGCTTTCCGCGGGGTTTGATGCACAGCGCTGCCGCGATGACCGGGGAAATCGCGTGCCCCGTTTCCGGGTCTCGAACCGGCTCCAAGATTTTGTGCTCTACGGCGGGGCACTTCGCTTGCTTTTCGGCTCTGCGCCAGCCCGCCAGCAACCGCTGCAAATGCGTCTTCTCTATTCGGCGTTCATTGGTCAAGCGCCTTCGAGCAGTTGTCAACGGCGGGTCTTCAGGTCTTTCGCGGGCCCTCGCTTCTCTTCGGGATCGGCACGCTGGCCCTCCCATCATGGGATTAGAAGAGTGAAGCGGTCCAATCTGACTCGCGGCCTGGCAGCCATGATGCTGCCGGAACTGGACGCATTGCGAACTCACCTCACCCATCGTCCCGCGAAGGACGTCTTCCCACGGCATTGCCAAGTTATCTGCCGTGGATTGGAAAAAGCGTGAGACCGCGTAATCAGGCCGATAGTTCGGCAGCATAACCTTCCCACAGCTTAAACCCGTCGGCTCTGGCATGGCGGTAGGAGAGAGTGGAAAGGCGATAGCGGCGGGGACGAAAGATCGTACTGATTTGGTCGTGGGCGACGAGAAATCGTTGCGCCTGGCGTGGTGACTTGAACCGACCCATCATCTTTTCCCGCTTTCGCGTCGGCCGGTGTGACCCTTCGATCCTGTTGTTGAGCCCCTTGTGCGCCCGATGGTCGGCGTCCGGCGTGATGGCCTTGATCGGCTTGGTATAGCTGCGCAGCTTGTCCGTGATCACGACACGCGGTTCGCCATAGGCTGCAACCAGTCGGCCGAAGAAACGCTTTGCGGCTTTGGCGTTGCGGCGAGGCTGGATCAGAATGTCGAGTACATCTCCATTGCCATCGATTGCACGCCACAGCCAATGTTTCACGCCGTTGATCGGGACGACCACTTCGTCCATATGCCATTTGTCGTGCGGCCGGGGCCGGTCGCGTCGGATACAAGCCGCGAACTGAGACCCGAAACGGTTCACCCAGAGACGAACCGCTTCACGACTGACGATGACGCCACGCTCCGCCAGGAGGTCCTCGACATCCGCCGTGCTGAGAGCAAACCGATGATATGCCCACACCGCATAGGCGATGATTTCGCGAGGAAAACGGAAGCCCTTCAGCCGCGGCAATGAGGTCGGTATGGTCATGGTACCGCGCTATCCGAGAAGGACAACCCAATCAACTTGGCAATGCCGTTCAATCACGGTGGCGCGCGCTGTATCTCGTTCGGTGGCATGCGGGTGGATCAGGCGATCGGCGCCGAGATCATCGCGCGGTTGCAACCACTCGGCATCGAGGCGGCACTCGAGGCAGAGGTGGCTCAGGGGCGGGCACATGAGGAGAAGCGCCATCAGCTTGAACTCAGCCTGGAGCAGGCGCGCTATGAGGCCTCTCGTGCCCGGCGCCAGTACGATGCGGTCGATCCCGACAATCGTCTGGTGGCAGGCGAACTGGAAGCGCGCTGGAATGCGCGGCTTGGTGCGGTCGCCGCGCTCGAGGATCAGATCAAGGCGCATGATGCGGCGTCCCTGTCGCAACAAGCGGGCACCGCCGATCGCGCCAGGCTGCTGAGCTTGGGGGCCGATCTTGAGCGCGCATGGACAAGCCCAGGTGCTGCACCTGCCACCAAGAAACAGATCATTCGCACTCTGGTCGAGGAGATCATTGCGCGCGTTGACGGAGAGACCATCGAGCTCGTTATCCGCTGGCAGGGCGGCGCACATTCCGCGCTGGCCGTGCGCAAGAACCGCTGCGGCCAGCACCGCTGGAGCACCGATCAGGATGTCGTCGATCTCACCCGGGCGCTGGCCCGGCTCATGCCTGACAAGCTGATTGCCGCAACGCTCAACCGGGCCGGCAAGGTGACCGGACGCGGCAACGGCTGGACACAATCACGCGTGTGCAGTCTGCGCAATCACCATCAAATCGATGTTTATCGCGAGGGCGAACGCCAGGAGCGCGGTGAGCTGACACTTGACGAGGCTGCCGAAGCGTTGGCACTCAGCCCCTCGACCGTACGTCGCCTGATCCAGGATGGCCATCTTCCGGCGCAACAATTCTGCAAAGGCGCTCCCTGGATCATTCAAATGGACGATCTGGGTAGGGAAGATGTCGTTCAAGCTGCGGACACACGACGCGCCCGTCGTCCGTCGTCTGAAAATCCGCACCAAAAAACACTGGCTTTATAGGGGCATAGAGAGATGGGCATTATGAAGCAGGATCGCACGGGCCAAGAAAGTGGACGACTTCGGCCCGGCGGATGAAGTCGAGCTGGGCCAGTGCCGCGATCCGCTCCCGGTCGAGCGACGGCTGGAAACTGAAGTCAAAGCTCTCGAGCGTCTTGGCGGGCAAGAGTTTGGCGGTGCGCAGCGCCACGTCGATCCGGCGGGTCTCCCGCGTGGCGTATTCCTCGCTCAACAGCGTGTTGATCGCCTCGATGGCGGTAACTTCGCCTTTTTCCAGCTGCTGCAGTGTGTGATCGAGAGCTTCGAGCGCGCGCGGCATCTTGAGGCCGACCAAGGCGCCGCGGATACGATCAAGCATATCGCTCATGACCGGCTCCCCTCGGCCGCAAGCCGGCGTCCGACCGCATCATAGAAGTCCAAGGGGCGGCGCAGCCTCTGCGGCGCCGGCGGCAGGGGCGGCCTTGGCGGCGGTGCCTTGCGGTGCGCAGGGTCGACGCGCCGCCGGGCCTTGCCTTCCAGAACCGGATGGCGGGCGATCAGCTGCCCCTCCTCGAAGATGCGCAGCTCGGTGGCATGATGCTGGACTTCGAGCGTCCGGCGGCGGGCGGTGTCGGGAACGGAGTAGAAATTCCCGCCAACCGAGATCATCCCGTCCTTGCTCACCCGGCGCTCCACCGTCAGCACGGCGCTGTAGGGAACCGCCGGCAGCGGCTTCAAGTGCGCAACCTCTCCGGCAAAAGCCTCGTCGACCACCTGCCGCGTTGTGGCGTGAACCCGGGGATTGGCCACGCCTGTCCGCCAGGCATCGAACTGGGCATTGAGGTCATCCATGTTCCGGAACGTGCGTGCCAGGAAGAAGTCCTGGCGGATATAGCGGAATGGCCGCTCAACCTTGCCTTTGGTGCGGGCCCGGTAGGGCTGGCAGGCGCGCGGCACCGTGCCGTAATGATTCAGGAGTGCCACCAGAGCCGCGTTGTAGGTGACAACCCCGGCTTCATCCTCGCCGATCACGGCCGTTTTCATGCGGTCATAGAGGATTTCTTCAACGGCACCGCCCATGGCGGAGAATGCCGCGATGTGACAGCGCAGGACAGACTGCAGGTTCTGGCTGGCAACAAAGCGGCCCCAAAGCCAGCGGCTATGGCCAAGCACCATCGAGAACAGCCAAACCTTGCGGACAACGCCGGGGTCATCGGTGAACTCCACAGTGAACTCGGCAAAATCGACCTGGGCCTGTTTGCCAGGCGGGGTTTCGAACCGCCGCTCAAATTGGGTTTGTTTGGCCGGGCGAACCTCGCGCAGGAAATCGGTCACCATGGTGTAGCCGCCCTCATAGCCCAGTTCCCGGATTTCGCGCAGCAGGCGGGCGCCGCTCAGATCGGGGAAGACCTGAACGCGCTCCTGGAGGTAGCGCTCAAAGGGTTCGATGATACGGTCCCGCGGTGCCCGCGGGCCGTAGACCGGCGCTTCGAGGCCGCGTTCCAGGTGCTTGCGCACCGTCTTGCGGTCACAGCCAACTTTCCGCGCGATCGCGGAAATGCTGAGACCCTGTTTCTTCAGATCATGGATCAAAACGATCTCCCTCAGTCCCTTCACCTGCCTGCCCCTGTCACTCTCTATTTGGAGCATCAGGCCTGTGTCCCGCGGCAGCGCCAATTCCGAAAATTTGAGGTTCGGAATTGGCCCTGCCGCTCATGGCTGGGGATTTTTCAAACGGCGGTTTTGGGGAGATTACGTCCGGCGATTACACAGCCGGGAGACCAAGCGCTTTGACGCCCGCATGCGCGCGGCCAGGTTGCGCCATGTGGGCGCCTGCCCGGAAGATGTCGATTGCCGCGCCCGCCGCGGCCTCGACAAAGCGCTGTTCCAGAGCCTGCTCACAGGCAAATGGATCGCCGACAAGCGCAGCCTGATCATCACCGGCCCAGCCAAGTCTTGCCGACTGCCGCGATGGCACCACCGTGCTCTACAAGCGCATGCCGCGCCTCTTCGAGGAGCTCGAAATGGCCCATGGCGATGGCCGCTTCCCCCGCCTGTTCCGCAGTCTCACGAAAACCCAGTTGCTGATCCTCGATGACTGGGGGCCGGACCGGCTGACCGCACCGCAGCGCCGCGATCTCATGGAGATCATCGAAGAGCGTTACGAGCGCGGCTCCACCATGATCACCAGCCAGCTGCCCGTCTCCGCCTGGCACGACCTTATCGGAGAACCCACCTTCGCCGATGCCATCCTCGACCGCATCGTCCACAACGCTTACCGCATCAAACTCGAGGGCCAGTCCATGCGGAAAACCATCGCCGAAAAGGATGACGTAACACCTCAGACCTGATACCCCGAAACNCGCATAGGCGATGATTTCGCGAGGAAAACGGAAGCCCTTCAGCCGCGGCAATGAGGTCGGTATGGTCATGGTACCGCGCTATCCGAGAAGGACAATGCGATCAACTTGGCAATGCCGGAACGTGACACCCGCTTTAGCGGCCGGCGAATTGTCGGCTGTTCAGGGCAACATCCACCATCATCTGGATCCCCATCTCGAAACTGTCCTCATCGATACCGAATTTTGGGTGGTGATGCGGGTAGTCGAAGCCTTTTTCCGGGTTTTTGGCGCCGATCATGCCGAATGTCGACGGCACCCGCAGGCTGAAGGCACTGAAATCCTCGCCGCCCATCATCGGCTTCTCGGAAATGACATGCTCGCCATAGCGTTTCCGGGCCAAGTCGCGCACGATCGCGGTTTTCTCCGGATCGTTCTGAACCGCGTCATATCCGTATTGAAATTCGTATTCGTAGGAGGCGCCATTGGCCTCGCAAAGACCCTTCAGCAGTTTCTCAAGACCGGAGTCGGCAAGATTGCGAGCCTGTTTGGTATGTGTGCGGACGCTGCCGCGCAGGGTCACGCTATGCGGTATGACGTTATCCGCGGTTCCGGCGTGGAAGACCGTATTTGAGATCACCATGGCATCGAGCGGGTTGCATTGGCGGGCCACGATGCTTTGGAGATTGGTCACGAATTGCGCCCCGATGACCACCGGGTCGATCGTTTCCTCGGGCATCGCCGCATGGCCGCCCTTGCCGATGATCTTAATGCTGTAGATATCCGAATTGGCGGTGCCAGGGCCGGCCTTTATGTCGATCTTGCCCAATGGCACGAACGACATCAGGTGCTGGCCGTAGATGAAGTCGAAATCGTCGAAATAGCCGGTCGCGACCATCTCTCTCGCGCCGCCCGGCGGCAGTTCCTCGGCATGCTGGAAGATGGCATGCACCTCCCCTTCGAGCTCGTCGAAATGATCGTCGAGATATTGGCAGGCGGCCATCAGGATCGCCGAATGGCCGTCATGGCCGCAGGCATGCATCTTGCCCTCCACCTTCGATGCGAAGGGCAGATCGTCGCGATCCTCGGTCACCGGAAGACCGTCGATATCCGCGCGCAGGCCGATCTTTGGACCCGGCTTGCCGCTGTCGAAAACCACGACCAGGCTGGTTTCGGTGAGCTTCTCGATACGGGTGACATGTTTCAGCTTCGTCATCTCGCCGAGAATATACCGGCTCGTCTCTACCTCCTCAAACGAGAGCTCGGGATATTGGTGCAGATAACGTCTCCATGCGACGGCCTGCTCCACATAGGCTCTGGCTATCTCATGGGTCATGGTTTTCTCCTTTCCTGCGGGGGGGGCTGAGCCTAGGGCGCGCCGTAGAAGATCAGGCCATCGGGACCGAGCGGCCAGCCCGTCAAATACCAAAGCAGGATCATCACAACCCAGGTGGCCGCGAAGGCGATGCTATAGGGCAGCAGCGCGGCGATCAGCGTGCCGATGCCGATCCCATTCACATATCTCTGCGCAAAAGACAGGAGCAGCGGCATATAGGGGACCATCGGCGTGATCGGATTGGTGATCGAGTCGCCGATCCGGTAGAGCATCTGCGTGAAGGCCGGATGAAAGCCCAGATACATCAGCATCGGCACGAAGATCGGCGCCAGGATTGCCCATTTGGCCGAGGCGGAGCCGATCACCAGATTCAGCATCGTGACCAGGAAGATAATACCGATGATCAGCACGAACCCGTTCTGATCTTCCAGCGCCTCGGCGCCCTTGATCGCCATGATCTGCCCCAGATTGGACCAGCTGAAATAGGCCAGCATCTGCGCCGCGAAGAACACGATGACGATGAAGCTTGCCATCGTGGCCATGGACTCGGCCATCATCCGCGCTGGCATTGCCAAGTTGATCACGGGGTTCCGTCGGGATAGGCGGTCATCATGAAAACCGTGCCGACAATTCGACGCCTGAAGGGCTTTCGTTTTCCCCGCGAGATCATCTCCTATGCCGTCTGGGCTTACCATCGGTTTGCGCTGAGCACGGCAGATGTCGAGGATCTGCTGGCCGAACGCGGCGTGATGGTCAGCCGGGAAACCGTCCGGAACTGGGTGAACCGGTTTGGCCGCCATTTCGCCGATTGCATCAAGCGCGACAGGCCGGGCGCCAGTGACAAATGGCACTTGGATGAAGTCGTTGTTCCGATCAATGGCGTGAAGTTCTGGCTTTGGCGGGCAGTCGACGCGAATGGGAATGTGCTCGACATTCTCGTGCAAAAGCAACGTAATGCAAAGGCCGCCAGCCGGTTCTTGAAGCGGCTGATCGACCGGTTTGGCGCGCCGCGGGTCGTGATCACCGACAAGCTGCGCAGTTACATCAGGCCGATCCGCAACCTCGTGGCGAATGCTGATCATCGGGCGCACAAGGGCTTGAACAACCGGATCGAAGGATCCCATCGGCCAACCCGCAAGCGAGAGAAACTCATGGGGCGGTTCAAGTCACCCGGACAGGCTCAGAGATTTCTGGACGCACATGACCAGATCAACATGTTCTTCCGTCCCCGCCGCTATCGTCTTACCGCCACATCGTACCGCCACGCCCGATCCGATGCCTTTGATCTTTGGAACGGCTACGCACTCGAGATGACCGCATGACGGGCGCGGAGCAGGCCGCATTCAGCCGGGTGCAAATAAGTTGGCAATGCCCATCAAAGTACCGCAATGCGGGCCAGACCTGTGTTTGCGCCAATCGTTTCTTCGTGCAGGAAGGCATCCACGACGCTTTTGTAGAAAAATTTACCGCCCGGGTCCGCGGGTTGCGCGTCGGTGACGGTTTCGGTGAAGATGTGCAAATTGGACCGATGATCGATCAGGCCGCGGTTGAAAAAGTTGAGGAACTGGTTGCTGATGCAACTGGCCGAGGGGGCACGATCAGCACCGGCGGCAAGCGCCACGCGCTGGGGAAAAGCTTTTTTGAGCCGACGGTACTGACCGACGTGTCGCCGGAGTTTCAAATCTTTCACGAGGAGATTTTCGGCCCTGTCGCAGCTATCATCAAGTTTGGCGATCCTGAAGAAATGTACGAAATGGCCAACAGAACCCCATTTGGGTTGGCTGCATATTTCTACGGTCAGAACCTTAGCCGCGTCTGGCGCACCGCCGAAGCGCTGGACTTCGGCATCGTTGGTGCCAACACCGGCATGATCTCGACCGAGGTCGCGCCATTTGGCGGGATGAAGGAAAGCGGCAACGGGCGCGAAGGATCTAAATACGGAATAGAGGACTATCTAGAGGTTAAGTACTTCTGCCTCTCCATCTGACTGTAACACCAGGGGGAGCTATTCCGGCCTGCCCTGACTTCTTCCATTGCGGTCGGGGCCCCGGCAGTTGAGTGAGGAAAGACAGCAGGCCTCCACATGGTGTGGCGGCGACGGCCCGAAGTCCGCATAGTTTTCCCGGACAAAAGCCAGAGCAAAATCGCGCTTGGCACTTGTGAGCGATACCTGAACCGCGACTTTTGTTACTTCACAGGGTAGGGACTGCAGCCCAGTTCTTCCATCATCTTCTCTCTGAAGACCTCTGCGGGCGTCTTCCTCCCGAGGCATTTGCGGGGCGTGTTGTTGAGGCGGTCGCAAATCACTTTCATGTCGTGATCTGAGAACTGCCGAATGTCGCGCTTCCGCGGGAGCCATCGCCGGGCCCGCCGGTTTGTGTTCTCAACGGTGCCTTTTTGCCAAGGCGAGGAGGGGTCGCAAAACATGGGTTAATCGCCCTGCTTCGACCGTGGCCCGTCCTGGAAACGGAATGTCTTTCCTTCGCTATGATCCAGAGCGTGACCCGAAAAGGGGTCTTGTTTGAAGCAACTGATGGAGACTGAGAATGAGTCAGCATATTGGGCTCGACGTTTCGCTGAAGGACACTGCCATTGCCATCCGGGAAGACGGCCATCGAATTTGGCGTGGAAAATGCCGATCGGATCCTGCGTCATACCTTCCTTGGAATAGATGTACCGGTATATGGTTTCCTGGCAGACCCGCAGCCTAGCGCCTTCAAGGATCATCCTTTTGCCGATCTGTTCTGGCGTCCAGCCATTTTTCAGCCGCTCGACGACACGGCGGCACAACTCCGGATGACGGATCAGCTTGCGTTGCCTCGCGCGCCGGCCGGCCGCCATCAGCTGGGCTGCGGCGCCATAATAGCCATCACATTTCGGCAGGCAGGGATCCGAGAAATGGTTCCGCTTCAACTCCCGGAATATCATCGATCTGCAGCGCCCAAGGACGCACGCGATCTCGTTCACAGGGACCTTCGCATGCCTCCAGCGTTCAATCTTGCGCCGTTCCGTGATACTCAGTTGGCTGTAAACAGCTCCATTTCGTTTCCTCTCGTCAGACAACATGCTGTTTTCTAACAAGAGTCGCAGTTGGGGGTAGCGCGCGCCCCGCGTACAACAAAAACGCTTAATCCTGCTTATGTAAAATAAGTCAGTCTATCTGATCTGAATTCCGCCTGCTATGCCTGCGCCTGGCCTTTAGCTCTTAGTGTCATGAAGAGATCAATCTAGAAGAATGCTGTATGAAATGGTTTTTGCTGGAGCTGCCTAACCAGTCCGCGGCTGCAGTGAAACTCGCCAAATATGACTCATCTAAAATGGTGCTGTGATCTTGGGATGCTCGAGCAAAAACATGCAGAGACTGAAAGCGCCATTTGGAGAAGCCGACTTCAGGGGGCAGCAACCTATCAAAACTGGACATCAACTAGGGTTTGTTCAGTTTTGCTGACCGGGAGCGGAGGAAAAGGTGAGCATTCGGTTCCTTAGGGCGGTTACCGACACAGCGGTGCCAGGAAGCCCGGCTACACAAACCTGCGCCGAGCCGGTCCGGCCGGAGCTGGCAACTTTTGTTGTGAATCCTGTCCCTAGAAATTTAGGCTAACGGGTATTAAAAAAATACACGCCACCCCACATCTTTTCGGGAGTGACGTGTAAACTTTATGCCCGATGCGCTACCTGGTAGGCATTTCCTCCTTCAGCGCTCTGTACAAGCTGATCATCATGAGAAGTATCACAAAGGAGAACGGCAGAGCAGCGGCGATCGATGCTGTTTGCAGAGCAACAAGACCTCCCGCGACCAGCAGCACGCTGGCGACAACTCCCTCGGTAACGCCCCAGAAGACTCGGACCACATGCGGTGGATGCTGGCTGCCCATCGCTAGCATGGTACAAATCACCAAGGTGCCGGAGTCCGACGAAGTGATGAAGTATGAGGCAATCAGGAAGGTGACAATTGCAGCAAAGGCAGTGCCCCAAAGACCAACTTCCATGCCCTCAAGCGTTGCGTAAAGCGCCAGGGTTGGGCTTTCATTCACGGCTTCGATGATGCCGCCAGCACCTTGCAATTCGATGCTAACCGCGTTGCCACCGAACATGGCCAGAAGGAACATTGTGACAAGCGGAGGGACGATCAGCAAGGCAACCACAAACTCGCGCAGGGTCCTGCCTCTAGAAACCCGGGCGATGAACAGGCCGACAAAGGGTGACCAGGCGATCCACCAGCCCCAATAGAAAACGGTCCACCAGCCCTGCCAGTCGCGCCCCGCTTCTTCATCCACCCACATCCCCATCGGCACAAAATTCTGCACATAGTTACCGAGAAGATTGACGTATTGGCCGAGCAGATAGACCGTGGGACCCGCAAAAAGGAAGAAGGCAAGGATCGCGAAGGTCAACCACATATTCAATTCACTGATAATGCGGATACCTTTGGACACACCCGAGACGGCCGAGAGTGTAGCAATGCCGGTCACTACAGCTATCAGAATGATCTGATTGGTTGTCGAATTGGCGATTCCAGTAAGCAGGTTTAGACCCGTGTTCATTTGCTGGACACCCAGCCCCAGTGTGGTGGCAACCCCAAAAATTGTGCCAAAGATTGCCAGCAGGTCAACGGCATGGCCCCAGAACCCGTAGATCCGATCGCCGATCAGCGGATAAAGGGTGGATCGCATCGAAAGCGGCAACCCTTTGCGGTAGGCAAAAAAGGCCAGAGACAAAGCAACAATCACGTAGACTGCCCAGCCGTGGACGCCCCAATGAAAGGCTGTAATCAACATTGCCGTGCTGGCGGCCAGCGCTGAGTTCGCCTCAGTTCCTGCCATTTCGATGAACGGGTTGCCCTGCAGGTGGTACATCGGCTCGGCGATACTCCAGAACAGCACGCCATTGCCCATGCCTGCGCTGAACAGCATGGCAAACCACGAGAAGTTGCCGAATTCCGGCCGGTCGCTGTCCTTGCCCAGCCGGATGTGGCCGTAGCGGCTGAAGGCCAGCCAGATGCTAAACAGCAGGAAGATGCTGATCATCAGGATGTAATACCAGCTAAGGGTGCTGGTGATCCACAGCTTGATCCCGTCGAACACGCCGGAGGCGAATTCGACATTGGCTACCGTGAACAGCACAAAGGCGATGACCATGAGTTTCGAGGCTATGCTCATCCGAGCATGCACGCCTTTCAACAGGCCGGTTCTGGCGACGGCATTATAGGGGTAGTGGCCGTCAAAGCCTTGTTCGAGTGACATTGTTTCTCCCTGTTTTTGTGTTTCAGCTGGACCTGGGCGGGCCAGCCATGACCCGACCTCCTAGGCCGGCAACAGGCAATAGGTGTTCAGCCTGAGACCTTAGCGGAGCAGTGGGGAGGCAGGTAATGAGAACTGCAAATACCTGGATTAAGGATGCTTATGGCGCGCAGCTGCTAAGCGACCAGGATTTGCGGAAACTGTGCGGTGAACGGTCAAACTTACGCTTGAATTGCCTGGAGAAGTACGAGGCATTTTCAAAGCCTGAGGCCATGGCGACCTCGCGCACGCTTAGGTCGGTTTCGTTCAGCAAGGAAAAGGCCCGCTCCAGCCGCAGGCCGAAGTAGAACTGCCAGGGAGACTGCCCGACATATTTCTGGAACAGGCGCTCCAGTTGGCGGCGAGAGACAGCCAGCGCACTGGCAATTCTATCCATGTCCAGCGGCTCTTCCAGGTTCGCCTGCATCAAGCGCACGGCCCGGATCAGATTCTGATTGCGGCAGCCAAGCATTGATGACACCGGCGAAATCTGCCGCGACATGCCTGCTCCCGGGCGTTTGTGCAGGCACATGTCGGCAACGCAGGAAGCAAGGTGGGCCCCGCAGTGGGCCTCAATGATTTCAAGCATCATGTCTGTTGCGGCATGGCCACCACCACAGGTGTAAAGCCCGCGGTCGGATTCATAGAAGTTGCCGGACGGCTTGAGACAAGGAAACAGCTCGACAAAACCCGGGGCATTTTCCCAATGCAGAGTAAACCGCCGCCCGGTCAGAACACCTGTTGCCGCCAAAGCAAAGGCGCCGGTGCAGATGCTTCCAACGCTTGCACCATGCGCTTTCTGGCGACTGATCCAGCTGACAACCCGGCTGTCATAGGATTGCGCTGGCTCCGTCCCTGCACAGACAAAGAGCGAAGCGTTGCGGTCCAGGTCGACCAGCCCGGAATCAACCTGTATCGGAATGCCGTTCGAGCAGGTTACCGGAAGGCCATCCGGGCTGAGCGCATGCCATTCAAAAAGCGCCTTCTGCGTTAGCTGATTGGCAATCCGCAGCGGTTCGATTGCGGCGCTGAAGGCCAGCATCGTAGTTTTGGGCAGCAGAAGAAAATGGAATTTCTTCGGTGGCGCGTCGCTGTCGAAGCGTACAGTGGCAGCGCCTTTCGGAAGGAAGCGGTTGTCTTGCATGGGCGGTCTCCAGGACATTAGAAAGCAAGCTTCTGTCCGGGTTTTGATATTCAGGCATTTTCAAGCACCGCACACGCGGGCGCGGTGTGTTGTTATTGCGGGACGGGGAAGGCCAGACGCAAATAGACCCATTTGGCGGCGCTTTCGCTGGTCCGCTGCGGATCCGGGGCCAGCGAAAGCAGGCTAATGGACCCAGCCAGGACAACTAAACAGGTCAGCCCCTGCAGCAGTATTCCGGTCTTCCCCTGCATCTTAGGCCTTACCGCCGACAATGTTGTGCTCCGGGCCGTAGGGGAATCCGGTTATATTCTCGGCACCGTCTTCGCCTACGATCAGAATGTCATGCTCGCGATAGCCGCCTGCGCCCGGCGTGCCTTCTGGCAGCATGACCATTGGCTCCATCGACACCACCATGCCGGGCTTCAGCTCGGTATCGATATCCTCGCGCAGCTCGACCCCGGCCTCGCGGCCGTAATAGTGGCTTAGCACCCCAAAGCTGTGACCGTAACCGAATGAGCGGTACTTCAGCAGATCCCACTCCCGGTACATCTCATTTAGCTCCAACGCGATATCCTTGCACTTTGCACCGGGCTTGATCAGCTCCAGCCCGCGCTCATGCACGGCGACGTTCTTTTTCCAGATGTCCAGGCTGGCGTCGTCCACATGGTCGCAGAACAAGGTCCGCTCCAGCGCAGTGTAGTAGCCAAAGATCATCGGAAAGGTGTTGAGGCTGAGGATATCGCCGGACTGCACAATTCGGTTGGTGACGGGGTTGTGGGCGCCGTCGGTGTTGATGCCGGACTGGAACCAGGTCCAGGTGTCCATCAGTTCAACAAAGGGGAACGAAGCTGCAATCTCACGGATCATCGCATTGGTTCCTGCAATTGCCACTTCATGCTCGGCCACACCTGCCTTCACCGCATTGGCCACCGCTGCGCCGCCCACATCACAAATCCGCGCGCCTTCGCGGATCAGTTTCAGCTCCTCATTGGATTTGATCGTCCGCATCCACATGGAGGGGCCAGACACATCGACGAATTCCACATCCGGCAGCGCATCCTGCAGCGCTTGGCGATAGTCCAGCGACACGTGGTCGAACTCGATACCGACACGCTTAGCACCCTTGGTAAGCTCCTGCACAGCCCGATAGAAATTGTCGCGGCGCCAGTCGGTATAGGTGATGTTGTTTCCGAAGCTGCGGCGCCAAGGCTGACCGCCATCAATGCCCGCGGAAATCGTGGTCGCATTTTTCTGGTCGATTACCATACCGTACTTGCGCCCGAAGTAGCAGTACAGCCAGCCAGAATAATAGTTGATGCAGTGGTAGGAAGTGAACAGCGCCGCATCGACATTTTGTTTTGCCATCCAGCCGCGCAGCTCGTCCTGGCGGCGTTTCATTTCCTGGTCAGAGAATGGCGAAAAATCCTTCTCGCCATTGTGCCATTCCATGACGTGGAGCATATCTTCAGACATGTTTGATCCTTTCTTCGGAGCGTGTCCCAGTCGGTAACACCGAAAAAAGATCTCAAAAAATTAATAGATATGATCCTACTATAAATATCCCAAATTCATCCTACCCGGACGTCGGCTTCAGAGTCTTACGGAAGCCCCCAACGCCTCCTGCTATCTGTTCGATCAATTTCAGTGCAGCCTCACTCTGGCGCACATGTTTGTAGAACAACCCGACATGTATTCGCGCCAGCTGCGGAAATCCGATGTCCGGTGTCAGGATACGCATGCCCGGGAGCAGGGTCTTAGTTGTAAGGGCAGAAATGCCCCAGCCGCTGGCCACCGCGTTCTGCAGTGCCGAGATGCCGGGGCTCTCAAAAGCGATCCGCCATTTGCGCCCTTCACCATTCAGCGCTTCGATCACCCGGCCCCTGTAAACGCATCCCTCCGGGTGCAGAACCAGCGGCAACGGCTCATCCGGATTGAAATGAAACCCCTTTGCGCAAACCCATTTGGGACGTTCAGACCAGTAGTGCGAGACATATGGCGCCGGCATGGAGTCGGTAATGGCAATTGTCATATCCAACTCGTCCGCATGCAGCTTACTCAAAAGATCGCGGCTCCAATTGCAGCGAATGTCCAGCGTGACGGCCGGGTTTTCAGAAACAAAGTCCGAAATGATCTCCTGAAAGAAACCGATTGCATAGTCGATCGGCAGGCCGACCCGCAGCACGCCCTGAATGCTGGAACGCGACAGCCGAGCCACAGCGCTGTCGTTCAGCCGCAGTATTTCACGGGCAAACCCGATCAGAGCATGGCCATCTTCCGTAAGCGTCAGCTCCTTGCCCTGATGCACGATCAGTTTGCAGCCGCTGAGCTCTTCCAGGCGGCGAATTTGCAAGGAAATCGCCGGCTGGGTCCGGCCAAGAGTTTGTCCGGTTTCAGTATAATTCCCTAGATCGACTGCCGTCACAAAGGTGCGCAGCAAGTCAGTTTGCAGGTTCGTGAACTTTCGAGACATTTACAAATCTTATTCTATCATTGCCACTATCAATTTCCCACATGGCGCATCTGGAGTCAAAGTAAAGCCAACCTTAACTTCCCGGATTGAGCCTCCCCATGAAGAACGCTTCAGTTTTTGCCGCCGAGCTGCCTTGGCCGGAGTATAAATCGCGCGTCACAGGTGGCAGCACCCCCATTCTGATCCCGATCGGATCGATGGAACAGCACGGGCATCACATGCCAATGCATGTAGACGTACTGCTGCCGACCGAGTTTGCCCGCAGGGCTGCGTCAGAAACCGGCAGCCTTGTCGCCCCGCCCTTTACCTATGGTTACAAATCACACCAGAAATCCGGAGGCGGGAACTTCTTTCCCGGCACTACTAGTCTGGATGGCAGCAGTCTGGTCAACGCACTGAAAGACGTGATCAAGGAATTCGCCCGCCACGGCAACCGCCAGATCTGCCTGGTGAACGGCCATTTTGAAAACTCCTGGTTCATCGTTGAGGGCATCGATCTGGCCCTGCGGGAACTGCGCTGGGACGGCATCACCGATATGAAAATTGTGGTGCTGTCCTACTGGGATTTTGTCGGCGATGACTCAATCGCCAAGCTCTACCCCGACGGCTTCCTGGGTTGGGACATCGAACACGGCGGTGTGTTGGAAACTTCGCTGATGCTCAAGCTTTACCCGGATTTGGTGTGGCTGCAGGACGCAATCGACCACCCGCCGGCCGAATTTCCGCCCTATGACGTCTACCCCCCGCACGAGGACTGGACACCCTCCACCGGCACCCTGTCCTCCCCCAAGGATGCCTCGGCGGAAAAGGGCGAGCTGCTTCTCAATGTCTGCACCGCAGGGATCGTCAAAGCGCTGCGGAAAGAATTCGGAGAACGCTCTCCGGCAAGCGCGGCGGCTACAGCTGCGCAATAAAACCAGCAAGGAGACTGACATGACTGCCAAACTTACCCATCCCACCCGGCGGGCGCTGCTGAAGTCGGCCGCAGGCGCGGCCCTCGCAACCCCGTTTCTGTCTATCCGGGCCGCGGCCGAAACCGTGAATCTGTCGATGCTGGCGTGGTATGGCCATGCAGAGCCTGATGTCGTTGGCGAATTTGAAGAGCTGCACAATGTAAAGTTCACCCCGAAATACTACACCGGAGGCGACAACATGCTGGGCCTGATCGCCCAGTCGCCGCCGGGCACCTATGACGTCATCCTGTCCGACGCCGAATATGTTCAGCAGTTGAACGCGGCCGGATACATTGAGGAACTGGACCCAATCGACTATGCCTTTGATGACTTCTTCCCGGAGTTCCAGCAATTCCCGGGTCACTGGAAGGACGGCAAGCTCTACTCGGTGATCACCCGGTTTGGCTTCCTCGGCATATCCTATAACGCCGATGTGCTGAGCGAGAGCGATGCGGCCAGCTACAACGTCTTCGGCGACAGCCGCCTGACCGGCAAACTGGGCCACTTCGACTGGCACCTTCCAAACTTGGGGCAGATCAGCTTGCTGAACGGCAATCCCAATCCCTTCGACCTGAGTGACAAGGCTTGGCAGCAGGTGCAGGACAGCACCATGGCGCTGCGCGGCCAGGTGGGCGGATTCTTTGACTATGGCGGTACTTTCTCGTCGCTAAAGAACGGTCAGATGACCGCATTTGCGGGCATTGGCGACTGGATCACCGGCGTGCTCGAAAAAAACGGCGCCAATGTGCGCACCGCCATTCCGGAGGAAGGCGGCCTGCAGTGGACCGAGAGCTTCTCGATCGGCAAGGGCTCCCGCAACCAGGAGATGGCGCGCAAGTGGATTCAGTACATCACCTCGCCGGAAGGCCAGGCGAAATCGGCGGATATGGCGGCCTACCCGGCGCTGATCCCCAACAAGAAGGGCTGGGTCGTGCTGAATGAGGCGAACCCGGCCGAAGCCAAGAGGCAGAACATGGTGCTGGGCCAGCACAACGCCATGGACCTGATCCGCGAAGACCGCATCAAGTACCGCCAGCTGCCAGTGCAGCAAAGCCTCGAGGACTGGAACGACTTCTGGTCCGATTACAAAGGCGCCTAACCCCACCAGCACCGGAGCTGTCTCCTCCCCCGGCTACCGGTGCCCAACTGAAGGTCAGCTGCCTCCCGGCGCTGAAAGACCAATGAATACACGGCCGAATCTGTTTTCACTGACGTTCTCGCTGCCTCTACTTATCTGGCAGCTGGCCTTCTTTTTGTTTCCCCTGGCGTTTCTGGTGGCGCTCAGTTTCTGGACGGTGCGGAATTTTCAAATGCAGCCCGATTTTGACACTGTGAACTGGGTCAAGATCTATTCCCGCAGCGTGTTCTGGGATGCCTACTTTAGGACCCTGCTGCTGGCTTCTGCCAGTGCGGTGCTGATCAGCTTGACGGCTTTCCCGGCGTCTTATGCGATCTCGTTCAAACTGGGCGAAAATGCGAAACGCTGGATGATCTTCGTCCTGATCATCCCTTTCTTCACCAGCTATCTGGTCCGGGTCTATTCGCTGCAGGTTTTCCTGTCCGACGCGGGCATCCTTAATGCCTTCCTGGGTTACTTTGGCCTCGGCCCGTATCCGATGCTCAACAACAGCTTTGGCACCCTCACCGGTTATGCCACCCTGTGCCTGCCGCTGGTAATCCTGTTGCAGGTCTTCAGCCTGAATTTTGTGAACCGTGATCTGGTCGAGGCCGCCCACAACATGCGTTGCGGCCGCCTGCGGACAGTATTGGAAGTGATTATACCTTCCGCCAAAGCCGGTCTGGTGATCGCGGGTCTCTTCGCCTTCATCCTCAGCTTTGGCGACTTTGTGAGCCCCCTTTACCTGGGCGGAGGCAACCCGCCGACCCTTTCGATCATGATCACCGACATCACCAAATCCGGGCAGCAATGGCCGCGCGCCGCGGTAGTGGCTCTAACGATGATCGCCACACTCCTGACAGTAGCCTTTGCCGCCATCAAATTCGCTTACAGGGAGGCTGGAAAATGACCGGTAACCGCAACCCCATTATCGACGGCCTTCTGAAACTGCATATCACGCTGTGCCTGATTTTCATCTTTGCACCGATTGTCGGCAGCTTTGTTTTCTCACTAAACTCGGACCGCTTTCCTTCGCTGCCGCTAGGCTCGTTCTCAACTGAATGGTACCGGCTAATCTGGGAAGATCCGCTGGTCTGGGCCGGCTTCTTCAACACTCTGCTGGTTGGCGCCTGCGTTGCAGCGATTGCCACGCTGCTGGGATTTGGCGGCGCCTACACCGACTTCCGCTACGAGTTCTTCGGCAAAACCGCCTATCTGGCCCTGGCCCTGCTGCCGCCCACCATCCCGGTGGTAATCATGGGCCTGGCGATGCTGGCTTTCCTTTCCCGTATCAGCCTTTCCGGCAATGTGGTCTCAGTCATCATTGCCCACGGCGTGATGTGCAGCCCCTTTGCCATGGCCATCATCCGATTGCGCCTGTCGCAGATGGACCCGGATCTGGAAGCCGCAGCCTGGAACCTGGGCGGTAATGAATGGGTGACCATGCGCCATGTGATCATCCCCTTCACCAAACCCGCAATCTATGCCGCCTTGTTCATCACCATGGCTGTTTCCTTTGACGAGTTCGCGGTGGCCTGGTTTGTGTCGGGCCTGAACGAGACCCTGCCAGTCAAGGTTTTGGGCTTCCTTCAGGGCCAGGTCAGCCCCCGGATCAATGCCATCGGCTCGCTCGCCTTTGTCAGCTCAATCTCCTTCATCGTGATTGCCCAGCTTCTGATGCGCAATCCAAACGCCAAGACCTCTTAACAGACAGGACAGAGCCATGCTGGACACTCCAATCGTGCATTTTGACAACGTTGTTAAAAAGTTCGGCAGCTTCACCGCTGTTGAAAAGGCCGACTTCCAAATAGCCCGCGGCGAATTCCTGGCGATCATGGGCTCTTCGGGCTGCGGCAAGACAACCACCTTGCGGATGCTGGCCGGACTTGAGGACCCGACCGAAGGCAGCATTTTTCTGGACGGGGAGAAGATCAACGGCAAGCCGACTTGGGAGCGGGACACGCCGATGGTCTGGCAGAGCCTGGCCCTGTTCCCTTTCCTTACGGTGCAGGAGAATGTCGAATTCAGCCTTAAAATGCGCAAAGTGTCCAAGGGTGAACGGCGTGAGCGGGCCCGCAAGTGGCTGGACCGGCTTGGTATCCTGGAGTTTGCTGACCGCAATATCTCGCAGCTGTCCGGCGGCCAGCGCCAGCGTGTCGCGCTCGCCCGTTCGCTGGTGACCGAACCTAAGATCCTGCTGCTGGACGAGCCGCTTTCCGCTCTTGACGCCCACTTGAAAGTGCGCATGCAGTCGGTACTTTCGGGCCTACAAAAGGATCTGGGCATCACTTTCGTCTACGTGACCCATTCGATGTCCGAGGCCTTCTCCATGGCCGACCGGGTGGTGATCATGAGCCGCGGTAAGATTGAACAGATCGGTACGCCCGAGGAAATATACCGCGAACCGCACAACCGCTTTGTTGCGGACTTCCTGGGCTCATCCAACGTGTTTGCCGGCAGCCTCAAATCAGGCGGAAATGAAGCTTGGCAAGTTGCATCAGAACACTCGGCATTCACATTGAAAGCGCCTTCAGAAGTACAAAAGACTGAAGGATCTTCGCTGGCTTTTGCGGTGAGTTCTGAGAACATGTCATTAGCCGCCATTGGGACGCCCTGGACAGGAAACAGCATTGAAGCCACGGTTGTCGGCGGCGAATTTGCAGGGGCCTCTGCCACTGTCTTCTTGGAAACCGATCAGGGTCAGGAACTTAAAGTGCAAAAGGGACATGACGAACTTAAGACGGTAGACATCAGAGCAGGACAGAGACTTTTGGTTCACTGGCTGCCGGAGCATTGTCACGTTCTGCCTGGCGAATGAACAGTCTAACGGGCATTGCCAACTTATTTGCACCCGGCTGAATGCGGCCTGCTCCGCGCCCGTCATGCGGTCATCTCGAGTGCGTAGCCGTTCCAAAGATCAAAGGCATCGGATCGGGCGTGGCGGTACGATGTGGCGGTAAGACGATAGCGGCGGGGACGGAAGAACATGTTGATCTGGTCATGTGCGTCCAGAAATCTCTGAGCCTGTCCGGGTGACTTGAACCGCCCCATGAGTTTCTCTCGCTTGCGGGTTGGCCGATGGGATCCTTCGATCCGGTTGTTCAAGCCCTTGTGCGCCCGATGATCAGCATTCGCCACGAGGTTGCGGATCGGCCTGATGTAACTGCGCAGCTTGTCGGTGATCACGACCCGCGGCGCGCCAAACCGGTCGATCAGCCGCTTCAAGAACCGGCTGGCGGCCTTTGCATTACGTTGCTTTTGCACGAGAATGTCGAGCACATTCCCATTCGCGTCGACTGCCCGCCAAAGCCAGAACTTCACGCCATTGATCGGAACAACGACTTCATCCAAGTGCCATTTGTCACTGGCGCCCGGCCTGTCGCGCTTGATGCAATCGGCGAAATGGCGGCCAAACCGGTTCACCCAGTTCCGGACGGTTTCCCGGCTGACCATCACGCCGCGTTCGGCCAGCAGATCCTCGACATCTGCCGTGCTCAGCGCAAACCGATGGTAAGCCCAGACGGCATAGGAGATGATCTCGCGGGGAAAACGAAAGCCCTTCAGGCGTCGAATTGTCGCCACGGTTTTCATGATGACCGCCTATCCCGACGGAACCCCGTGATCAACTTGGCAATGCCGTCCAAGCAGCTGGAAGGCTTTAAGGTCGATGACGAGGACCTGAACGGTTATCTGATGTATCCCAAGGTGTTCCTGGACTACATGGGCCGCCACCGCCAGTACGGCCCGGTCCGCACCCTGCCGACCCGGACCTTCTTCTATGGCATGGAGCCGGGCGAGGAGATCACCGCCGAGATCGACCCGGGCAAGACCCTGGAAATACGTCTGCAGGCGATTTCCGACACCGACGAGAAGGGCGAAGTGAAGGTCTTCTTCGAGCTGAACGGCCAGCCCCGCGTGATCCGGGTGCCGAACCGTCTGGTCAAAGCCTCGACCGAAGCCCGCCCGAAGGCACAGGCCGGCAACCCGAACCACGTTGGCGCGCCGATGCCGGGTGTTGTCGCATCGGTTGCGGTGCAGGCAGGCCAGCAGGTGCATGAAGGCGACCTGCTGCTGACCATCGAAGCGATGAAGATGGAAACCGGCATCCACACCGAGCGCGGCGCGGTGGTGAAGGCCGTGCACGTTCAGGCCGGCGGCCAGATCGACGCCAAGGACCTGCTGGTTGAGCTGGAATAAGCAACAAGCTCTGCTTGGGCTGGGTCTTCTTGCGTCAATGTGCCGTTGCGCTGCTCCCCAACCTTGGACCGCCAGAAGCTGGATTTTTCCGGCTCTGTCACGATGACGGGCTGGTGACGCCATCGGGATAATGCATGGCAATCGGGACGTTGTATCCGATTGCGCTGTGGGGTCTGTTCTCATTCTTGTACCGACGCCAATCCTCCCGCCGGGCAATCCTGAGATGGGCCGACAGGAAACGCGTGGATTGGAATTACATCGCCCCCGGAAAAGGCGCAGGTGGCTAAAAAAAATCCGTCCGTTTCGAGAGGAAACGGACGGCGAGAACAGGAAGGTCAATGGGGACTTGACTGTTCACATGTATGTTCGCGCTTCTCGGGAGCAAGGGCTGGAGAGTATGGGGGGCGGAGTCGGCAAGTATCCGCCATAGGCAAGTTCGTGTCTTCGCATTAAGGCTTTGGACGGAGGGCGGGGGGCAATCGCCTACTGACTTTGGAAAAGCGAACCTGCGGGCGTTTGCAGCATGCGCCCGCCGGGATCGCGCCTAGTTGACAAGGAAGACCGGATCTTCCGCAGCCGTCCTTGCAGGCACAGCCAGTGTGAAGGCCCTGAGGTTCTGGTGCATATCCAGGATTTGTTTCGCCTGACGGCATGAGGCGAGAACATGGCCTTCCGCCTTGCCCCCTCAGGCTGCGCTTTGTGTCGGTAATGCGATATCCGCAAGTGTTGTCTGATTCAGATCCTCTAGGAATACCGCTTCAGCCTGGCGCAGCCTGGCTTTCAAGCGGCAGCGTCCATCTATCGTGCAATCGCCTCCGTCGGCGCCAAAGCATTCAACCAGCGCCTGTCCTTGCTCGAGCAGCTCAACAATTTCACCAAGACGGATGTTTTTCGCAGGCATGCACAAGAAGGCGCCGCCACCAGCACCGCGCCGGGTTTCAACAATTCCGGCGCGCGCCAGCCGCTGCATGATTTTCGTCAGGTGATTTCGGGAAAGGCCGAACTCCTCAGCCAGATCGGCAGTCGAGAACCCTTGCTCTGGCTGGCTCGCCATCCTCATCAGCATTCGAAGTCCGTAGTCCGTGAAAGATGTTAGGCGCATGCGGGGTTCCCTTCGGCTATAATAAGTATTTACTGTACCAATTAAGATACTTAGGCTCAATGAGTGAAGCAGGCCAGCCAAGTCTATGCCGCCACATCACTCGGACGTGTTATGTGCCGCAGGCAGTGGTTTCGCCGGTGAACCATCGGCGCTGACTGATTTGAACAGCCCGCAATTGAGTGGAGCGGCTTACCTTGGGCGCCATTTCCACTGTTTGCGCCAAAGGGAGCATAGTCGAATGAGCGGCCAGAAAATTGACAATCCACTGCACGCTCCGCTTTGCAAGTTGCTGGGATGTGACCACCCGGTCCTCCTGGCTGGCATGGGCGGCGTATCCCGCTGGGAACTTGCTGCCGCCGTCTCCCAAGCCGGCGGCTTTGGCATGCTTGGAATGGTGCGCGAAAGCCCGGACCTGATCACCGAAGAAGTCACAAAACTCAGGGCCGCAACTGACCGTCCCTTTGCGGTGAATGTCATCCCCGCAGCCACCGAGCCTGGATTGCTTGATGCCCAGATCAGCTGCTGCCTGGAACTCGGTGTTCCGGCCTTCACTTTCTTTTGGGATGTCGTGCCCGATGCCGTTTTCCGGGTGAAGGCGGCAGGCTGCCTCGTCTTGCACCAGGTCGGCACAGTTGAGGCCGCCCGCGCGGCAGAGGCGGCCGGCGCGGATGTGATCATCGCGCAAGGGATCGAGGCAGGCGGTCATGTCCATGGCCGCCGCCCGGTCCGCGACCTTACCGAAGCAATTCTGGAAGCCGTGTCTGTACCAGTGGTTGCCTCAGGGGGTCTTTCTTCCGGCGAAGATCTGGCCCGGTTTCTGTCAATTGGTGCCTCCGGCATACAATGCGGGACCGCCTTCCTAGCCACAGATGAATCCTTTGCTCACCCCTACCACAAGGAACGCGTCGCAACCTCCACCGGCGGCGATACTGTCCTGACCGATGTCTTCGTCTTGAACTGGCCAATGGGGGCGGCGGTGCGTGTGCTGGAAAACAGCGTGACCAAAGCACTCGGCGGTACCTACCTGGGCCACGATCCGGATGCCCTGCCGCGCGAGGCGATCGCCTGGGACGGATCCCAGCCGCGCCTGCGGTTCAGCACGGATTCTCCTCTGCGGACAACAACTGGAGACCTTGAGGCAATGGCTCTGTTTGCAGGACAAGGCGCGGGGGCCATCAGCCGGATTGTACCGGCAGCAAGCCGTATCGGGGATATTGTCAACGAAGCAGAGCAGATTCTCGGATACTCCCTTTCGCACCGCAGCGGAGCAGGACTATGAGCCGAAGTTCTGATGGCCCGCCCGATCAGAAACGATACGCTTCCTCACCCTGCATGGCTGCGGAGGCCGGACATTACGACCCGCAGGCGGTTTCTCCGCAGCAGACTGCTGACGTTGCCCGCTGGCGCAAGGCAGAACGGAACCGGCTGCGGGCGGAGCGCTTGGCATTGCCGGTTGCTATCCGTCAGTCCGTTGGAGAAGCGCTGGCCGGACATCTGCGCGAATTGATCCGGAACCGGTTCTCCGGCGCAAACGGGCGTGTTATCTCCTTCTACTGGCCGATCAAGGGCGAACCCGATCTGCGCCCCCTAATGGCAGAGATGCACGCACAGGGCGCCGCCATTGCCCTGCCGATTGTCGAGACCAAGGCTGCGCCGCTGGTTTTCCGGCTGTGGACACCAGATACTCAGCTGGTGCGCGGCGACTGGAGCATACCGGTTCCACCGCCCAGTTCGCCCGAGCTCATTCCCGGAATTGTCCTTGCGCCGCTGGTGGGCTGGGCTTCTGGAGGTTTCCGGCTGGGTTATGGTGGCGGATATTTCGACCGGACCCTCGCTGCATTGTTGCCGCGCCCCTATTCAATTGGCATTGGTTTGGAAAGCGCACAGCTTCCTACAATCTTCCCGCAACCGCACGACATTCCTTTGGATGCTATCCTGACTGAAGGCGGCGAAAGGTACGCAAAAGTAGGTGCGTAACGAACGCCAGCACGCGGATTGGTGCCAGACGGCTGGCTGAAACCCTGGGACCGGAATGTTGCCTACGCAGACAGATGGATCTCGTTCGAAGCGCACTCACAATTGGCGGGCTGACTTCACTGCTATTGTTTTGAGCGACCTGCCGCCATCTGAGGCTTGACTTAAGCCCATCGCACAAATAGGTATTTAAAATACCGATTAAGGGAATGGCGATTTCAGCTTTTGCCGAAGCTGTCCGTCAAGGACATGGCCGCACTGGCGCAATTGCCCTGCTTCCCTTCAACGATCCAAAGGAGAGCGTGATGTTCCGCGTTGTTTCACTTATCGCATGTCTCATTTCACCTGCAGCGGTATTCGCCGCCTCATCCTGTGAGGAGGTCAGAGAGCTGGCAGATACAGTGATGTTCACTCGGCAATACATGCCAGTCGAAATGCAGAGTCAGATGATTGCCGTTGGAAGCCCGGAACGTGTGCTTATTGCCCAGCAACTAATTCAAGAGGCATACGGCTGGCCGAAAGTACCTTCCACTCAATGGAACGCTGCCGCCGACCAATTCGCAGAGCTTGCGGAATTAGAATGCCGGAAGTCTGGCCGGGATCAGTGACAGGCCCTAGCTGACCTTAGTCACATCCGTCACGAACTCACTCTATGCGGGACAAAGTGAAAATTGGCTGCAACTTCTAGGTTTGCGCCCTGAAAAGTTCACGCGGTGCGGACCAATCCGACATTCGCCGATGCCAATCAGTTACATAACTGCCTGCTGGAGGATTGAGGATCACCCTCGACCGCGCGCCGCATTTCTGGCGATTGCGGCAATCAGGTCCGTCCGAGTGACAATGCCGACGATTTTTCCATATTCGAGCACGGGGACAGCATCGGTGTCCCCGTCCGCCATCATTGGGAGCAGCACACCAATCGGAGTGTTGGTGGTAGCGCGGGGTACAGCTGCGCTCATTATGTCCCCCGCAGTCATCTGCTTTTGCCATTCACGGTCCAGAAGGCGCCGCAGCGCAGCCCAATAGCCTCGCTTCAGGCGCAGCGCGTCGGACCGAGCCTGGTTGATGAGATGCATCTGGAAAATGACCCCTTTGAACGCCTCATCGGCCCCCACGACAGGCAATGATGTAAACCGATGCTGTTGAAACAAGTCCGCGATCTCGCCGAGGGAGGTTTTCAAGCCGACGGTGATGAGGCTACGGGACATGATATCCTGTGCAGTCAGGGGGCCAGAAGACTGAGCTGCGGCCTGAAGTTCTGCTGCGCCGATCAGCCGCGCGAGATCCTCGGCGCCGAGATTGAAGGACTGGCTGTAACGTTCAAGGATACCAGTCAGCTCTTGCTCGGAGAGTCCGAGCCGTTCTGTCGGGTTGCGGTCTCCTGTTGCATGCTTACTAGGATCATCGAATTGCCGGAACGGGTAGTGCCGCCCGGTGAGCCTTGCATAGAGGGTTGCAAGCACTACTAGAGTTGCCGTTCCGACAGCTATGGGTGCAAGCGCGAACCAGAAACCCAGTTGTGCGATGGCGTCCGGGGACATGGCTGCAGTCATCGCGACCGCTCCTGCCGGAGGATGAACGGCGCGGCACAGGATGGTTGCGGTGATCGCAAGGCCCACCGCCAGGGCGATCCGAAGCGTCTGATCCGCCACCAGAAGGCAGACGGCCACGCCCACTAAGGCAGCAACGGTATTGCCGATAATCGCCGACCAAGGTTGCGCCAGAGGGCTGTTTGGTACCGCGAAAAGGAGGACGGAGGACGCCCCGAATGGAGCCACGAGATAGAGGCCCAATTCTGGGTCGATTTGAGGAGACAAAAGAAAAAACCCGGTTAACCCCAAACCGATGAGGGCACCAAACCCGGCACGTATGGCTTCAACGCCTGAGACGCGGGCAACAGCGGGGCCAAGTGATTTCAGATTGAGCAAATGCGCGCCTCCGAATGAGATATGCGCAAAATTTCATCAGTTTGTTAAAGGTTCAACCTGTCATTCAACTGAGATGCCGCTGCAGTGGTCGCCGGCCGTCCCTGCTGGTCGCGAGCGGCGGCCTGCCTGGCGCCGGCGCCTTGCCGAGATGCAGCACTTGCATCATGCCCCTACAAAAGCCCATACGGTCGCTAGGCTTGGTGTGAAGAAGGCAGGCAGCCCGAAGCAACCGTCTGAACCCGAAGCGATCGCAGAGCTGCTCAGAGGGCGAAGCATCAGGGTCGCCATTTGAAAGCTGCCGGTCCGCAGGCGGCTGCACCCATGGGTGATGCTGCGGGATCACGGCCGACCTCGGACATACGGTACAGCGTCAGCCAATTCCTAGCCGTTTCAGCATTGTCTTGCGGCGGGCGCCAGACGCTGTAGCGTGGCCCGGGCATGACGCTGCTGAATGGGGACTTGAATGACCGATACCTGCATCTTTTGCCAGATTGCCCGTGCGGAAGTGCCCGCACACAAGCTCATCGAGGATGACCTCGTGCTTGCGTTTCTCGATCTTCACCCGATCCGCGAAGGCCACGCCCTGATCATTCCCAAGCAGCACCATCCCTGGTTCGAGGACCTGCCCGAACCCACCGCATTACGGATCATGTCTGCGGGTCAGCGGTTGGCACGCGCGATGAAACGCGAATGGGGCGCTGAGCGCGTTTCGTTCTTCTACACCGGCATCCACGTGCCGCACGCCCATGCCCATGTTGTGCCTATGTTTCACCGCCATGATGTAACCTCGGCGCGGTATCTCGATGACGGCTTCGATGAATTTTCTTTGCCCCCGAGCCCCGGCGGTGCGGCGCTTGCCCTTACGGCCGACCGCATCCGCGCCCGCCTGGCAGAAGCTTGCTGAATGGAGGACACCAGCCGCAGCTTGGCGGCGGTGGGCTACCTGAACCATGATTGGCATGAACAAGCCCGAGTGACGACACGAGGGCTCCATTTCATGGAGTGCAGGAAGAGATTGCAACAGCCAATATGGTATGGCTCGGCTTTGGAAGTCGACATTTATCCTGAACCCTAAAGGGGTCTAACCATCTGGTGGAGGAGCCTTTCATACAGCGAAAGGCAGCATCGAAAGGATGTTGGCAGGGTGTCAGGAAAGGGTTGAAATTGCGCGCGACACTATCTTAGTGTCAACTCAACTAGTAGCTGTTTAGATACGGAAAAGATGTTCCTTTGACGGTGCCGCTAGTTTCGGACCTGCCTTATTTTGTTAATCAGATTGCCAAACATTGTGCGATGCCTCAGCATGTAAATATCCAACCCCAAGGTTGTCACTGGCCAAGTGATAAGAGGCACCGCCGCTTCAGCGACGGAGAAACGGTGATTTTGAAAGGCCGTGAAATGCCTTTCGTTGCAACTATTGTTCAGGGTCACGCTTGCATCAAAAGCAGCCTTCAAGATGGCAGGTCTCAGATAGTAGGGTTGCTCTTTCCATCGGACGTTTTGGGAAGCCCAGGTCGCAGACAGGCATCTCATACGGTCGTTGCAGTGGGCCCAGTCGAACTCTGCTGTCTGTGTGTCAAAGATTTTGAGCACTTTTCCGATCAGGAACCCGAGTTGGCAAGGCACCTTCTCGAAAGAAAGTTTGAAGAACTCGAGCGCGCTCGTAAGTGGATGGTCTTGCTTGGGAGAAAAACTGCTCGCGAAAGAGTTGCAAGCTATCTGGTTCTGCTAACACGACGCCGGCGCCAAATGGCAGACCGCCTTCAAAATCTCAACTTTCCAGAGCTGGACCTGCTGCTCAAACGCCACCAAATTGCCAACTTTCTGGGTCTCTCCGCCGCCACAATCAGCCGTCAGCTTCATCAACTTCAGGAAGAGGGTGTGCTGGAAATTCTGCGGTCCCAATACGTTTTGATCAAGGACTACCAGGCTCTGTTTTCAATGACTGGAGACGACAGCGACGGTGGGATTATTTCCTAGAAACTTACCTACTCATCAGAAATGAATTATTGAACATCACCTCAGGTGAAAATCGATCATCATATTAGTTTCCGCGCCGTGCTAATGACCGGGCTAGTGAATCTGTACTGCAGCGTTTGACTACGATGGCGAACCCTGAGTTGGCCGCTCCGTCCACTTTTCAAAGACCTCCCCCTGCTCCTTAATCATCTGAATGATCTGCTCGTCGGTGAATCTCGTCTTTTTTTGTCCGTCCATTGGTTGGGCGGGCTCTACACAAAACGGGAAGAGATCCAGGGGCTCAGGTCATAGGCTGCCGGTACAACCGCATTTCCTTCGGCGGTGCAGCGGGAGAAATTCGGCGATGCTGCGTACCGGTGCGCAGCGTGCGTACGCAGCAAATTTTCAGCATTTCCGGTATGGGCTCGAACCTGCCCAACCCATCTGCGGCGCTTCCCAAAGAACACGCAACCGGACAACGGCCATTCAAACCGCCTGTAAAATTCAGGTGTCAGCGCGGTGCTGATGTCTGGGCTTGGCGGGAGGATTGGAGGGCATCATTCTCGACTGCCAACCTCCCGATTTTGGTTTGCAGTTCTTTGACCTCTGCCTTCGTCGGAACGCTTTGCTTGCCATCGGAGAACACGTCCGCCATCCCAGCAATGGCCTGCCGGTTCCAGGTACTGACCTGGTTCGGATGCAGTTGATGCTTCGCCGCGATCTCCTGAACGATCTTGTCACCACGCAGCGCCTCGAGCGCAACCTTGGCCCTAAACTGATCTATAAAGTTTCGGTGCATCGCCATTTTCGTATCCCTTCAAAGGTTTGGGATACACCTTAGCCAACTGTCCGGTTTCCTGGGACTACTTCAACTATCGACAGTGAGAGACATCGGGCCCGTGGCTGGCCGCTTGATCGGCGCGAACCTCTGGGTTTGCCGAAGCGGCAGACCGAACACAAGGCGCAGGGCAAGGCAGGTCTCAATCGCCACATCAGAATATTGCCGCTGACCGCTCCGCTTTCCAGAACGCGCTGCGCACCATCCACACACTGCTTCCTCGCTGAACCAGACCGTTACGTTACCACGCAGTCGCAGGGCCTCGTTGTATTCGGCCCAGTTTGTTACCCGGCACTTTGCCTTCGCAAATTTATCCCGCCGCGACGTGTGGAACTTGAAAGGCACCCCGGCATCCCGCTGTCAAATCAAACGACCAGCTACGCCGGCAAACCGATCCACACAACACGGCACCACATGACAAGCCGGTCAGCCCGAGGTTTTCGGAGATACTGTCATTCTTTCAACTGGTTTTCAGTTATTTGGTAGACGCGAACAGCTTGCTCTTTAAGTATACGCTTCGCATCCGAAGGAATGCGCGGGTCAGTTGTCATACCAAGCAATGTGTTCGCCAAACTATTTAGAAGCTGGATTTCGTTTTTGTTCATGGGTGTACTCTTTAATCGGGATTGCCAAGTCGTTTGGGCGTGATTGAGAAGGGTCAGGCCTCGGCCTTTCAGGCGGTCATTTCGGCAGCATAGCTGTTCAAGAGGTCCAAAGCATCTGCTCTGCATGACGGTACGAGACGGCGGAAAGTTGATAGCGGCGGGGACGAAAGACGGTGTTCATCTGGTCGAGGGCTGCCAGAAACCTCTAGGCCTGCGTGGGAGATTTAAACTGCCCCATCAGCTTCTTGTGTTTTCGGGTTGGCCCGTGGCATCCTTCAATCCGGTTACTCAAGCTTTTGCGTGCGCGATGACCCGGCGCGCTTTAGAACAGCACGGGACGTTGCAGCATGGTTGGGTTTGGTGCCACAGCAGCATTCAACCGGAGGCAAGCAGACCAAAGTTAGCGGTAGCTAGCTAGCCTTCAGGCCCGGGTGACCAAGGTTGCGCTCGAGGAGGGGATACAGTCAACAGGTCAACCGCACGGGCGGCAACCTGGTTGGCAATATCCGTCAACGTTGTGTGCGCAAGATAGAATGCAGGAACTGGCGGCATCACGATGGCACCCATTTCGGTCACTGCTGCCATGTTTCGAAGATGCGCCAAAGTCAGCGGTGTTTCCCTTGTCAGAAGGACTAGGCGCCTGCGCTCTTTCAGCTGCACACCCGCTGCCCGGGTCAGAAGGTTGTCGTCAAACCCATGCGCGATGGCAGCCAAGGAGCGCATGGAACACGGTGCTACTATCATCCCCGACACCGGCACCGAGCCAGAGGCGATGGCGGCACCGATATCGTGCACAGGATGGCAGCGTGCAGCAATGCTTCTCAGGGTTTCCACGGCTTCCGGTCCGCATTCATGGACCAAGGTCCGCTCCGCTGCGGCGCTGGTGACCAGATCAATTTCGGCCCCCAGCTGCAGCAGATGCCGTGCGGCCGCCAGGCTTAGCGCGGCCCCGGAGGCACCCGAGACCCCCAGCACAACCCGATGCTTGCTCATGTCATCAGCTCCGGCATCAGCCGGGACACTATATCCTCTGCAAAAGCTTGATCTTTTGCATCCGCTTGCATGACCTGCCCCCAGTCGCGGGCAGTCTCGCTGCCGATCTTCGTTGTGGCGTCGATGCCGATCTTGCCTGCCAGCCCCGGCTGGGGCGAGGCGAAGTCCAAGTAATCCATCGGGGTATTCTCCAATATCATGACATCGCGGCTCGGGTCCATGCGTGTGGCCAGCACCCAAGCGATGTCATCCCAGTTCCGCGGGTCAACATCGGCGTCCACGGTGATCATCATCTTGGTATAGCTGAACTGCGGCAGCATCCCCCACAGCGCCATCATCACCCGGCGGGCCTGTCCGGGGTAGCGTTTGTCGATACTGACAATGGCGATGCGGTAGGAACAGGCAGCAGGAGGCAGCCACAGGTCGCGGATCTCCGGGATCTGCACCCGGACCGTTGGCAGGGCCAGCCGGTTGAAGACCTCGCCGATGATGGCAGGCTCATCCGGCGGCCGCCCGGTATAGGTCGACAGGTATAGAGGGTTCTCTCTATGGGTCACCGCACTGACTCGCATAACGGGAAAGGGCTCGGCCGGGTTGTAATAGCCCGTGTGATCGCCGAAGGGGCCTTCGGGCACGGTTTCCGCGGCTGACACCCATCCCTCCACCACGATTTCGGCGTCGGCGGGCACCATCAGCGGGATGGTCTTGCAGGGTACCAGGCGCGGGCGCACGCCGCTGAGGGCACCGGCAAAGGTCAGCTCCGACACGGTTTCCGGCAAGGGCAGCGCCGCGGACAGCAGTGTGGCCGGGTCTGCCCCCAGAACCACGGCAACCGGCATTGGTTCGCCATTTCCCGCCCAGCTGCGGTGATGTGCAGCGCCGCCGCGGTGCGGGAGCCAGCGCATGATCAGCCGCGAGCGATCCAGAACCTGGGTCCGGTAGACCCCCGCATTGTAGCAGTTGACTGCTTCCGGCGCGCTGCCATGCGGCCGGGTGAGCACCACAGGCCAGGTGATCAGCGGCCCGGCGTCCCCGGGCCAGTGGGTCTGCACCGGCAGTGTCTCCAGGCTGGCATCCGGCCCCTCGCGGGTGACGGCCAGAACCGGCGCGGATTTCACCCGCTTCGGACGGGTGGACAGCGCTGCCTTTAGCATGGGCCAGCGGGACAAGGCATCGCGCAGGCTATCCGGCGGCGCCGGTGATCCGAGCGCCGCAAGAAAGCTTCCCAGATCATCCAGGCCGTCCTGTGCGACTCCAAGCCCGGCCGCCACGCGTTCAGCGGTCCCGAACAGGTTCACCACGACCGGGATGCCCGAAACCTGGCCGCTTTCCAGACCCGGGCGGTCGAATTGCAGCACCGGGCCTCCAGCCTCCAGCACGGTGCGGTGCACCGCCGTCATCTGATGGCGCACGGAAACCGGATCGGAAATCCTCTGCAACTGCCCTTTAGACGCACACCAATCCAGGAAATGGCGGAGGCTGGGATATGGCGGAAGAGTACGAATGGGACCGCTCCAGTGCTGATTTCCGCCGATCCCTAGCAAAGTTTCGGGCCGCGAATTTGTCCGCCGTCAAACTCCGGCCGCGTGCGGGGCCATACACCCGCTGCAGATGAAGCCACCGGCGGGAAAGGATTAATTTTTGCCACACGCCCAGCCACAGATTCCAATTTGCCCGGCGGCCCTTGCGCGGCTGCTGCGTGTCGTGCCCCTTGTTCCCGTATCGCTTTCTCTCACGGCCTGTTCCCGGCGGATTGCCAAGCGTCACCCGGGCCTGTTCCGTCGCCTGGGCGAGCACGGCCGTAAGCGGTTTGTCCTGGATCCTGCCGATCTGCCCATTGTTCTTTGCCTTGAAGCCAATGGCGGCCAGCCGAAAGTCCGCGCAGTGCGCGGAAATTGCGACGGCGATGCCCGGATTTCCGGCCCGCTTGCTGCGCTTATAGGGCTGGTGCATGGGGCCTATGACGGAGATGCACTGTTCTTCTCCCGGGACCTGGTGATCGAAGGCGATACTGCCGCGGCGCTGGCGCTACGCAACGCGGTGGACGATGCAGAACTGGACCTGTCGCAGGAAATCGCCGCGATGTCCGGGCCGTTTGCCCGCTTTCTGTTGCGGGCCGTTGCCTTTGCCGAGCAGCGCACCGGAGTTTCCCTCGCCCGGCCGGAGGATGAAGCGGCATGGTAATGGAAATCGTTTGCCCCGCAGGAACTCCCGCGGCCCTGCGTGCCGCCGTCAAGGCCGGGGCGCATACTGTCTATTGCGGCTTTAACGACGAAACCAACGCCCGCAATTTCCCGGGCCTCAACTTTGACCGCGCGGAGATGCGCGAAGGCGTGGCTTTTGCCCATGGCCACGGCGCCAAGGTGCTGGTGGCGATCAACACCTTTCCCCGCGCAGGCGGCCAGTCGCTCTGGCACCGCGCCATTGACGACGCTGCACTATCAGGCGCGGATGCTGTGATACTGGCGGACCCCGGCTTGCTGGATTACGCGGCGCGCATCAACCCCGGCCTGCGCCTGCACCTTTCGGTCCAGGCTGCGGCCGCCAATGCCGACATTATTAATTTCTACGCCAGCACTTTCGGCGTGAAACGGGTGGTGCTGCCGCGGGTTTTGTCGGTGCCGGAAATCGCGGCCATCAATGCAGAAACGGAAGTGGAAACCGAAGTCTTTGTCTTTGGCGGGCTGTGTGTGATGGCCGAGGGGCGCTGTTCGCTCTCGTCTTATGCAACCGGGCTGTCGCCCAACATGAACGGCGTCTGCTCCCCCGCCAGCCATGTGGAGTACCGCGACGACGATGGCGCCCTGGATGCAAAGCTCGGCGGATTTACCATCCATCGCGTGGCCAAGGACGAACCCGCGCCCTACCCGACCCTGTGCAAAGGCTGCTTCTCCGCCGGCAGCCAGACCGGCCACCTGTTCGAAGATCCTGTCAGCCTCAATGCCGAGCAGCTTATCCCGCAGCTGCGAAAGGCCGGTGTCACCGCGCTGAAAATCGAAGGGCGTCAGCGCTCGAAGTCCTACGTGGCGCAGGTCGTGCGCAACTTCCGCGCTTCGGTTGATGCGCTGGAGGCAGGCAAGCCGCTGCCGCACGGCATGCTGGCGCGGCTGTCGGAAGGTCAGGCGATGACCACAGGCGCCTACAAGAAAACCTGGAGATAACAGAATGGAACTGACCGTCGGGCCGAACCAATTCTTCTGGCCGGCCGAAAACTGGAGCGCGTTTTATGTCGCTTTGGCCGAGGCTCCTGTTGACCGCGTCGTTCTGGGCGAGCTGGTTTGCTCCAAACGCCTGCCCTTCTACCAGGACCGCATCCCCGAGGCGCTTGCTCTGCTGGCGGAAGCGGGCAAGGAGGTGGTGCTGACCAGCCTCGCCCTTGTCACCCTCAAGCGCGAGCGCAATCTGACGGCGGACCTTGCCGCAATGGGAGTGACGGTTGAAATCAACGACCTGACGGCGCTGGCGCATTTGCCCAAGGGCATGGGCTTTCATGTGGGGCCGCTGGTCAATGTCTACAACGAGGGCACTTTGGCCTGGCTGGCATCGCTGGGGGCCACGCGTGTCTGCCTGCCGCCGGAGCTGCCGCTTGCGTCGGTCAAGACACTCACCCGCGCAAGCAAGGAGCTGGGCGTTGCCATTGAGGTTTGGGGCCACGGGCGGCTGCCGCTGGCGATCTCGGGGCGCTGCTATCATGCCCGGCTGCACAAGCGGGCCAAGGACAACTGCCAATTTGCTTGCGAGAATGACCCGGACGGGCTGGAGGTGCGGACGCTGGAAGATCAGCCCTTCATGGCGATGAACGGGGTGCAGACCCTGTCGCACAGCTATGCCTGCGCCGACTACCAGATTGAGGCACTGACCGAAGCCGGGGTGTCTGCCCTGCGCCTGTCGCCGCAGTCCCAGGGCTTCATCCGGCTGTGCCAAGTCTACCGCGACCGGTTGAATGGCACAGTGCCAACTGGCGCCATTGCCGCGGAATTGCAGGAAGCATCTCCGCATACGCGCCTGAGCGACGGGTTCCTAACCGGTCCTAGTGGCGTGTTCTGGACTGGTGCTCCAATGTCACCATGATCAAGCGCGGGGACTACAGCGTCTTTTGGGACGCTCCATACCGTCCGCTGTTCCTTTTTGGGTTTCTGTGTGCCCTCCTTTCTGTCGTTTGGTGGCCACTGGGCGTGCAGCTGGGATTGCCGGAGCCGGGATTGCAGCCAGCGGTTTTGTGGCATGTTCATGAGCTTCTCTTTGGTTTTGCCTCCGCTGCCATTGCCGGCTACCTGCTGACGGCGCTGCCAGGCTGGACTGGGCGACCGCCTTTGCGCGGCCCCGGCCTGAAGGTTTTGGTTTCGCTCTGGCTGCTGGCCCGCGCCGCGACAGCAATATCCGCGGCAGCGCCGCTTGACGCCATTCTATTCGTGAACGCCGCATTTTTTCTTGGCCTTGCCGGGTATCTTCTGCACGAACTGACCGCAGCCCGGGCATTTTGCAAACTTGGCTTTGCCTGCGCCGTTCTGGCCTTGGGACTGAGCGAGGCTGCTTACCTGTCAAATGCCGCCGCCGGAAATGTCTGGAGCAGCCTGGACCTTGCGCAATCTGTCCTGACCGGCCTCGTCCTGCTCCTGTTCAGCGTAGCTTCGCGGGCGATACCTGCGTTCACCTGCAATTGGCTGGCGCTGTCAGGCCGCACAACAGTGCGTGTCAGGGAACGCCCGCTGATCAGGGCTGTTTCACAGGGGCTGCTGGCGCTCGTACTTGCATTGCAGCTGGCCGGCGCTGCCGAAGCAGCAAATGCCGTATTGATTGCAGCTGCCATAGCCATGTTCTGGTCCTCGCTGGGATGGAGAACGGCGGTTGCCCTCTGCAACCCGCTGCTGGCAGCGCTGCACCTGGCCTGGCTCTGGCTGCCCTTTGGCGCAATGGCCGCGGGCGCCACCGGCCTGGGCCTTTTTGATTACCCTTCGTCCGCTGCCCTTCATTCCATCACCATTGGCGCCATGTCAGGTCTGATCGTGGCCATCACCGGGCGGGCCAGCGCCCATTCCAGCGACGGTATCATGCGCGCAGGCAAGGGGTTTACCACCGGAGCTATTCTGATCTGGCTCACAGTCTGGATCCGGCTGGCTGTTCCGCTCTCGCCGACATTTGCGGACGGGTTGATTGCTGCTGCGGGTATGCTTTGGTGCGTCGGCTGGATTGCATTTACTTTAGGTTTCCTGCCTTCCCTCATTGGCCCGGTTCGCCGACCTGCTCTAAGCGGCCGTAGCTTCAGGCAGCCTTGAAATGGTTTCACCGGAAAGGGGTCTATTGCTAGGCGGGTGAAATGACACTCTAAACATCTTTCTGAATGGCAGCTGTTGGTCCACAGCGCGGCGAACCTACGGTATGAGCCCTCTGCGGATGGAGTGGGTGGCTCCTGCTCCACCGGCGTCGCAATGCGCCATACTGCAGTTATCAACGACTGCTCGGAAAGGAGCTGTCCAATGACAGTTAAAACAGTTGGACTGGATCTGGCCAAGGACGTGTTCCAGGTTCACGGGATTTCCGCCGCCGGCCGCAAGATTTTCAACAAAAAGATCAAGCGCGCGAAACTGCTCGCGTTTTTCGAGGCACTTCCGCGCTGTGTTGTCGGCATGGAAGCCTGCGGCTCTGCCCACTACTGGGGCCGGGAGCTCAGAAGGCTGGGCCATGATGTCCGCCTGATGCCGGCGGCCTATGTCAAACCATACGTAAAGCGCGGCAAGACAGACGCCGCTGATGCCGAGGCGATCTGCGAAGCTGTCCGCCGGCCAACAATGCGCTTCGTCGAAGTGAAATCCGAAGACCAGCAGGCAATCCTGGCACTGCACCGCACCCGGGATCTCGCGGTCCGGCAGCGCACACAGCTGGCTAATATGATCCGCAGCCTTCTGCGCGAATTCGGCCATGTGCTGCGGAGCGGGATTGAGGCTGTGACTGCCTTCGCCAAGCGCCACCTTGAAGGGGAACGGCCCGGCATGCCCGATCTGGCAAGCGGCATTCTGGGCACGGTCTGCTACCAATTCCTTGGAGTTCACGAGCGCGTTGAAGGCTTTTCAAAGATGATTGAAAAACATGCGCTGCTGCATGCCGGCGCCCGGCGCCTGATGCGTATGCCCGGCATCGGCCCGATCACTGCCTCCGCCATCGTGGCGACCATCGGCGACGCGAAGCAATTCCGGACCGGCCGCGATCTTGCAGCTTGGCTGGGCCTGACCCCGCTCAACAAGTCCAGCGGCGGCAAAGAGAAGCTCGGCAAAATCACCAAGAAGGGCGACAGATACATCCGCAAGCTTCTGATCACCGGCATGACGTCCCGCGCGCTAATGGGCAGGAAACACCCAGAGCGCATCGATATCTGGAGCGCCAGGATTCTTGCAGGGAAACCGTTCCGGCTGGCGACAGTCGCGATGGCCAACAAAAGCGCCCGGGTCATCTGGGCAATACTGACGAAACAACAGGAATACCGGCAGCCGGCCGCCTGACAAGGCAAGCCTGCCCAGAGATGCAAGACGCTTGATGTGATGATGCGGACTTAAGTCAACCAAGAGCAAGGACACTCCGACCAATGTCTCGGCCCTCCGAGGCCGCTTTGCCGATAGGAACCTTGCTTGCGGAACTCATCAAGGCCAGCAGCCCTCAACACTGGCTGCGTAAATAGGCCGGACACACGACGGTACTGACAGACCGCCGCGATCACTGCAGAAAACGCTTGCAATGCAGGCGCCACCCACACACGTCATTGCCCTAGGCGCGGCCTCTCGCTTGTGCAGCACGTCGGTCACAGCCGAGGCTGTGTCAAAACTCCGGATGCTGTATGCTTTTCGGCAAAGACCGGAGGCAGGCATGTCGGGATATATCGAGGGTGCGGACCGCAGTCAGGTGACACTTTTTCCGGCCCGGCTGGAAGACTGGATAAACGAGGATAATCCGGTCCGCGTGATTGACCTCTTCGTGGACGAGATTGATCTTGGGGAGATCGGTTTCCTGCGGACGGCGCCGGCGCAGACAGGACGGCCCGGCTATCACCCATCGGTCCTGCTGAAGCTGTTCATCTATGGCTATCTGAACCGCGTCCCTTCGAGCCGTGCCCTGGAGCGGGAGGCTGGGCGCAATGTCGAGGTGATGTGGCTGACGGGTCGGCTTGTCCCGGACCACAAGACGATCGCCGACTTTCGGCGCGACAACGGCCCGGCGATCCGGCGGACCTGTGCGCAGTTCGTCGAACTCTGTCGCCGGATCGGGGTGCTGAAGGGGGATTGTGTTGCCATCGATGGCTCCAAGTTCAAGGCGGTGAATAATCGCGACAAGAACTTCACCAAAGGCAAGATCGCCAGCCGCACCGCCCATCTGGTCGCGAGCATCGAGCGCTACCTTGAAGAAATGGTCCGGATCGACCGTCAGGAAGAGGGCGAGGCCCGGGCCGGGAAGATCGCCAACCTGGCGCAACGTTGCGAGCGCATCCGGCAGGAGATCGAGCGCCTGGTGGACATGGGCGAGGCGCTCAGGGAGAGCCCAGACAGGCAGATCTCCCTGACTGATCCGGATGCCCGCTCCATGGCCACCAGCGCCAAAGGCAGCGGTTTTGTAGGCTACAACTCCCAATCCGCAGTGGATACCGAGACCCATCTGATTGTCGCGCATGACGTGATCAATGCCGGGCATGACCGTGAACAGCTGTCACCGATGGCCAAGGCGGCGAAGGCCGCTCTCGAACGCGACGAAATGAGCGCGGTCGCTGACAAGGGCTATTTCAGCGGCCGGGAAATTCTGGCCTGTCACGAGGATGGCATCACCACAACCCTCCCCCGGCCCGAGACTTCGGGCAACCGCAAGAAGGGCATGTATGTGAAGGCCGACTTTGCCTATGACGCGGATGCGGATATCTACCGATGCCCGGCAGGTGAGGCGCTGACATACCGCTACACGACCGAAGAAGGCGGCCTGGTGGTACGGCGATACTGGACCAACGTCTGTCAGGCCTGCCCTGTCAAGGCGCGCTGCACGACCGGCAGGGAACGTCGTATCACCCGATGGGAACACGAGCATCTGGTCGACGAGATGCGTGGCCGTTTGAGCCGCGACCCGGCCTTGATGGGCCTCCGCCGCTCAACCGTCGAGCACCCGTTCGGCACAATCAAGAGCTGGATGGGAGCGACGCACTTCCGGATGCGAACGCTCAAGAACGTCCGCACCGAGATGGCCTTCCATGTCCTCGCCTATAACATCAAGCGGATGATAGCCCTGATCGGGGTACGTGGGCTTTTGACTGCCATTCCGGCCTGATGGGCGGCGCTCAGCTCAAATCGTACCGCAAAAAACGCCACAAGAGCGCGGATTCAGCCCTCTCCGGCGCATAAGGCGCTAAAGTGACCCAAAATCCGGCTGCCTCCACAAAATCGACTGAAACATCCTCATCGTCGAGAAACCAAACGAGTTTCCACACACCCTCAGCCCATTGCTGCCATCTCTGCCCTCTCTGGATGCTGCGAGCGCGCTAGGCTGTTCAGCGCAAACGCGACGTTCGTACCTGGCACAGTGCCAGTTCCGCTGCGCGTGCGAAGCATTTGGGCCATACTCTTGAGAGCGGACGCTCGGCGTGATCTTCTGGATTTTGATTGATGTTGGAGGCGTGTGCTGGCTTTGAGTAGTTACCCAGATCGGCAGCTTCCTTATGCTCGTCATAGGTCTCTTCCCTAGGACGGCGGTGTTTGTCGCCTCACCAGTTGGCGCTTGGTCTCTTCTATTTGGTGCTCCGAGCTGCATACTTAATCTGTTTGGCTAAAGCTCCAACTCGCGGCCACCGTTATTCCACTTCCGGCGAATGGAATAGCGGCAGACCTTGGACGGTCGGCACCGCTACATTGGCACATTGCGATGCCGTGATAGGCGTCCACCCCATCGGTTACTGAATAGCAACACTTGTTAACCATCCGGTAAGAATTTCCACCTTGCCCCTTGCTGGGAATCAGCAGTCCCCTTCAAGTGTCGGGCTATTGATTTCCGCCAGCGGCGGCCGCTGGCTTATACCGGTAAGGGGCAATGTTATGACAACTTTTACGTTCAGTGGCGCGCGGGTCGATTTTGTGGACGGCGAACCATCGTCGGTCAGCAACATCGAAGTGCAGGTGACGGTTCCGGATGCCAGCTCGACCTTCACCTATTCCATTATCGGTCGTGACGACGACGGCGTTGCCTATATCGACATGAATGACGATGTCCTTCAGGCGATTGCCGGCGGCGTCAACCTGGACAACCTTGGTTTCGACGCCCTGTCCGACGAGACGCTGATGACGCGGGTTACCTGGTCCGGCGGCACAAGTGTGATCCTGGGTGTCAGCCTGGAAACCGGCGAGAACACCGACACAGAATTTTATCTTGTGATTGACGGGGCCGCGCTGCCGCAAGTGAGCTCACCGGCGGATTGGAATGCCTTCGACGACACCATCTCCGGCATCGCCGACCCCACCGGGGCACTGGCGCCGGGCCAGGTCATCGCGTGGTCGTCGCTGGCCACCACCGGGTCCACCGAAGACGACGAATTCTACGGCACACCGGGCCGTGACACCTATAACGGCGGTGCCGGCGACGACTATTTCGTCAGCTCCGACGGGCGCGACACTTACAACGGCGGCAGCGGCGGCTTTGACCAGGTCGCGTTCACCTGGGACCCCAGCGGTGTCATTGCGCATCTGGGCAAGGGCACCGCGACGGACGGCTGGGGCAGGACCGACACGCTGAAAAGCATCGAGATGCTGCGCGGCTCGGCCCATGACGATAAGCTGACCGGCAACGGAAAAGCCAACTACTTCCGCGGGCTGGAAGGCAACGACACCATCAAGGGCGGCAAGGGCAAGGACGAGGTCCGCTATGACCGCGACGAACGCTATGGCGGCGAGGATGGGGTTACCGTGAACCTGAGCAAAGGCTTTGCCATCGACGGTTTCGGCGACCGAGACACGCTGAGAAGCATCGAACGCGCGCGCGGTTCCGACAGCGGGGATAAGCTCACAGGCAATGGCGGCGGCAACCGCCTGATGGGCGAAGGCGGCAATGACACCCTGTCCGGCAAAGGCGGCGACGACCTTATCCTGGGCGGCGCCGGCCGTGATAAAATCAACGGCGACAGCGGCAACGACGAACTGTTTGGAGATGGCGGCGCCGACCGGTTCATTTTCAAGGGCGCCTTCGGCGACGATACCGTGTCCGATTTCCAGACGAAGGGCCGCAAGGAAAAGATTGATCTGGACGGTGTCAGCAGCATCAAGTCCTTCCGCGATCTGAAGAACAACCACCTGTCCGAAAACGGCGATGGCGATGCTGTGATCAGCGACAACAACGGCAACACGATCACGCTGGACGGGATCGGCATAGCTGACCTGTCGGGCAACGATTTCATTTTCTGACCCGTGCTGCGTGCGGCTCCCGCGATCTTGGGGGCCGCCCCTTTCCGGGGCTTCAAACCGGTGTCGTTCCGGTTTATGGAAAGCAAAACCGTCGCCGCAAAGGATGCCGAGCGGCTCGGATGCCCGTCGACATAGCAAAAAGGCATTGCCAACTTATTTGCACCCGGCTGAATGCGGCCTGCTCCGCGCCCGTCATGCGGTCATCTCGAGTGCGTAGCCGTTCCAAAGATCAAAGGCATCGGATCGGGCGTGGCGGTACGATGTGGCGGTAAGACGATAGCGGCGGGGACGGAAGAACATGTTGATCTGGTCATGTGCGTCCAGAAATCTCTGAGCCTGTCCGGGTGACTTGAACCGCCCCATGAGTTTCTCTCGCTTGCGGGTAGGCCGATGGGATCCTTCGATCCGGTTGTTCAAGCCCTTGTGCGCCCGATGATCAGCATTCGCCACGAGGTTGCGGATCGGCCTGATGTAACTGCGCAGCTTGTCGGTGATCACGACCCGCGGCGCGCCAAACCGGTCGATCAGCCGCTTCAAGAACCGGCTGGCGGCCTTTGCATTACGTTGCTTTTGCACGAGAATGTCGAGCACATTCCCATTCGCGTCGACTGCCCGCCAAAGCCAGAACTTCACGCCATTGATCGGAACAACGACTTCATCCAAGTGCCATTTGTCACTGGCGCCCGGCCTGTCGCGCTTGATGCAATCGGCGAAATGGCGGCCAAACCGGTTCACCCAGTTCCGGACGGTTTCCCGGCTGACCATCACGCCGCGTTCGGCCAGCAGATCCTCGACATCTGCCGTGCTCAGCGCAAACCGATGGTAAGCCCAGACGGCATAGGAGATGATCTCGCGGGGAAAACGAAAGCCCTTCAGGCGTCGAATTGTCGGCACGGTTTTCATGATGACCGCCTATCCCGACGGAACCCCGTGATCAACTTGGCAATGCCCGGCGAATGGGTCTCGGTCTTCGGTGACGCCAAGATGACAACCGCGCTTCTGGATCGCGTAACCCATCACTGCGCAATCATCGAGACAGGCAACACGTCATACCGGTTCGCACAGAGCAAGCGACGCAGAAAAACATAAACGTCGCGCAAGCAAAGACCCCAGACGGACTCGCTATATGAGGGCGGCCCGCCTGGGGCCTTTGCGCCACAAGGGGTGGGTCAAATTCAAACGCTGAAACCGGGTCAGTTTTGAACGCTCATTGACAATACGGCGGGAGGACAGCCGGCCAGGACGGTCGCATTTCCCCGACTAGGGGAAAAAACGAAATTGCAACGAAACCTTGTGCCAAGGACCATTGGCAAACCCGACTTTTCCTGAAGCCTGTTTTTAGCCGCAGTCACAGGCGGTGATGCTGTTCACAAGCTGGCTGGTACCCCGCCCGCCGCTTTCTGCTCAGTAAACCAAGCGCGATGATCAGGGCCGGGGCAGGATGCGCTTTGCATATTCGTAGCCTGCATGGTTTGAGCCGTCTGACAGGCTACTTCAGCATGCCGCGGGCAATGATCGTGCGCTGGATTTCCGAAGATCCCTCATAAATCCGGAAGATCCGCAAGTCGCGCAGGTAGCGTTCCAGGGGGAAGTCGCGAGTATAGCCGTAACCACCGTGAATCTGCAGCGCCCGGTCGGTAATGCGCCAGGCCGCCTCGCTGGCATAGAGCTTGGCAAAGGCCGAGTCCAAGGAATACCGCTCACCGGTGCCACGCTTGCGGGCGGCCTGCAGCCCCAAGGCCCGCGCCGCCGCCAGCTCGGTGGCGCTGTCGGCCAGCATCCATTGCAGCCCCTGGAAATTGCCAATCGGCTGGCCGCCGACCTCGCGTTCCTTGGCATAGGAAACCGCCGCATCCAGCGCCGCGCGGGCGATGCCGGTTGCCTGCGCGGCTACCTCGATGCGGCCATTGTCCAGCACCTTCATCGCGGTTCGGAATCCGGTGCCTTCGTCGCCCAGCCGGTTTTCCGCGGGCACATGGCAGTCAAGGGAGACCGGGAACACATGGCCGCCGCGCAGCCCCATGGTTTCCTCGTGCCTGCCGATCTCCACCCCGTCCGTCTTGCCCGGCTCCACCACAAAGGCGCTGACCCCGCGCGCGCCTGCGCTGCTGTCGGTCTTGGCATAGACCACGATGAAATCCGCGCCGCCCGCGTTCGAGATGAAGCATTTCGAGCCTTTCAGCCGGTAGCCGTCCCCGTCGCGGATGGCGGTGGTGCGCATGTCGGCCGGGTTGGAGCCGGCCATCGGCTCGGTCAAGGCAAAAGCCCCCAGCGCCTCCCCCGATGCGGCGGCCGGCAGCAGCCGCTGCTTCAACGCCTCATCCGCGCCCAGCAGAAGAGAATCCGTCGCCAGAAAATGCGCCGTCAGCATCGACGCAGTTGAGCCGCAGGCGCCGGCTATGGCCTCCACCGCGCAATAGAGCGCAGGACCGGACAGGCCAATGCCGCCATAGGCTTCGGGCAGGTTCATGCCCATGGTGCCCATTTCTGCCAGCGCCGGGCGGTGCAGGGTTGCAAATGTCCCCGCGGCATCGATCGCCGCAGCGGCAGGCGCCAGCACCTCATTCGAAAACCGCTCGATTTGGCCGATGACGGCCTGTTCTTCACTGTTCAGATCACCGCTCATTTGGTCTCTCCTTCCTTCAGCCGATGCAGGATTTCCTCTGTATGCGCCCCCAGTCCCGGGGCTGCCTGACGGCCGCCGCGCGGCGCGGCGCTGAAATGAACCGGCTGTTCCGGCACGCTCAGCGTGCCGAGCGCGGGATGGGTGACGGGCGTTGCCAGCTCCCGCGCCTGCGCCTGCGGCGACGCCCAGGCCTCCGGCACCGAACTCAGGGCCGCGGCCGGGATACCCTCCTCGGACAGCAGCGCGGCGACGCTCTGCACGTCCCGGACCGCGGCCCAGCTTTCGATATGCTGCGCCAGCGCCGGCTCATTCTGCCGCCGCTGGCTGTCGCTGGCGAACCGCGGATCCTCCGCCAGTTCCGGCGCGCCGATGGCCGCCGCGAACTTTGCAAACAGCCGGTCGTTCAGCACCGCGACGGTAAAACTGCCGTCCCTGGCCGGATAGGTGCCAAAGGGCGCCGACAGCGCGTGCTTGCTGCCGGTCCGCTTCGGCGTCTCCCCGGCCATCAGCGCCCGGCAGGCCAGCACCGGCATCATCGACACCAGCGAATCGTACAGCGCCAGGTCGACATGCCGCCCCCGGCCGCTTCGGGCGCGGTCGAACAGCGCCACCATCGCCCCGAAGGCCGCGAACAGGCCGCCCGCCACATCGGCAAAGGCGTCCCCGGCCATCATCGGCGGGCCGTCCTCGGCGCCGGTCACGTCCATCAGCCCGCTCATCGCCTGGATGATGATGTCATAGGCCGGCAGCATCCGGTTCGGGCCGGTCTGGCCGAACCCGGACACCGAGACATAGACCAGCTGCGGACAGGCCGCGCACAATGCCTCCCGGCCCAGCCCGAACCGCTCCATCACGCCGGGGCGGAAATTCTCGATCAAAACATCGCTCTCCGCCGCCAGCGCCCGGGCCGCCGCCGCGCCTTCTGCGGATTTCAGGTCCAGAACGATGGATTTCTTGCCGCGATTCACCGACTGGAACAGCAGGCTTTCGCCGTCCCTGAAGGGGCCGATGTGGCGGTAGTCATCGCCCGCGGGCGGTTCCACCTTGATCACTTCCGCGCCAAGGTCGGCCATCAGCGCGGTGCAGTAGGGACCGGCCAGAACGCGGGAAAAGTCCAGCACCCGGACCCCCTCCAGCGGCCTGCGGCCTGCGGTGGCGTTATTGTCGAACATGCTTCCCCCATCAATTGCTTGCTGCAGGATAGCGTCCATTGAGATATATCAGGAAATACAGGATCTGTATAAAGGGTATTCCAACTTGAATATACCATTGAACTTCCGCCAGGTCGAAGTCCTGCTGGCCGTGGCCGACACCGGCAGCACCGCGGCGGCCAGCCGCGCGCTGAACACCTCGCAGCCCTCGGTGTCGCTGGCCATCGCCCGCTGCGAGGAGGTGTTCGGCCAGAAGCTCTTTGTCCGCATCCCCGGCCGCGGGATGGAGCTGACGGCGTTCGGGCAGCATAAGGTTGCCCAGCTGCGCGAACTGGAGAAGCAGGCGCGCTGGGTGCTGAGCGGCGGCGAAGGGACGCCGGAGTTCCTGAACCTTGGTGTGTTTTCCACCCTGGGCCCCCGCTATGCGCCGCAGCTAGTGCGCCGCTTCATGGACACCCGCCCCGGCGCGGAGATCCGCATCCTCGAAGGAGACTTGCAAACGCTGTTCGACTGGCTCAGCGAAGGCCGGATCGACCTCGCGCTGCTCTATGATTTCGGGGTTCCGTCGGATTTCGCCATCATTCCGCTGATGGCCGCCGAACCCTATGCGCTGCTGCCGCCGGGGCACAGGCTGGCCCGTCAGCCCGGCGTCAGCGCCGAAGACCTGGCGCAGGAGCCAATCATCCTGATGAACCTGCCGCACAGCCGCGGCTATTTCCTGTCCCTGCTGCAGAACGCTAGGTTTCCGGTGCGGGTGGCCCAAGAGACCGGCTCGATCGAGATGCTGCGGTCGATGGTGGCCAACGGGTTCGGCGCCGGCCTGCTGGCCACCGACCTGCCTGACGGGTTGTGCTATGATGGCAATCCGGTCGTCCGGGTGCCGCTCTCCGGCCATCCGCCGCCGCATCAAATTGCACTTGCCCATCGCGGCGCCGCGCTGAAACAGCCTGTCATCCAGGCGTTCACCGCCTTTGCCAAAGCCTTCTTCGCCCCGCTGGACTAAGCGCCCGGCAGTCCCGGCACCAGACCAGCGACAGTGGAAACCGGCCCTGCCGCTTGACGCGCGGCGCGGCCCGGCCCACCCTAACGCGCAGATTGCAGGCGGCGTGACCGCTTGCACGGCACAGGAGAAACGCAGATGACGACTTTCGCTGCTGCAACCCCCCTCTGCGGCCTGCTGGGCAGCGATTACCCCATCCTCCTGGCGGGCATGGGCGGCGTGTCCCGCTGGGAACTGGCCGCCGCCGTGACCAATGCCGGCGGCTTCGGCATGCTGGGCATGGTGCGCGAAAGCCCGGCTCTGATCACCGAGGAGGTCACCCGGCTCAGGGCCGCCACAGACCGCCCCTTTGCGGTGAATGTGATCCCTGCGGCAACCGAACCCGCCCTGCTCGATGCGCAGATCGGGTGCTGCCTCGATCTCGGCGTTCCCGTCTTTACCTTCTTCTGGGATGTCATGCCCGAAACCGTGGCCCGGGTAAAAGCGGCGGGCCGCCTGGTTCTGCACCAGGTCGGCACCGTTGAGGCCGCGCGCGCCGCAGAGGCCGCCGGCGCCGACGTGATCATCGCCCAGGGCATCGAGGCCGGCGGCCATGTCCACGGCCGTCATCCGCTCCGCGGCCTGACGGAAGAAATCCTGGAAGCGGTGTCTATCCCGGTCGTCGCTTCGGGCGGCCTGTCCACCGGCGGGGATCTGGCCGCTTTCTTGGCCATGGGCGCCGCCGGGATCCAGTGCGGCACCGCCTTTCTTGCAACGGCTGAATCCTTTGCTTACCGCTACCACAAGGACCGCGTTGCCGCCGCCACCGGCGCCGACACCGTCCTGACCGATGTCTTCGTGCTGAACTGGCCCGCGGGCGCGGCGGTGCGGGTGCTGGAGAACAGCGTCACCAAGGCGCTCGGCGGCGCCTATATGGGCCACGATCCCGACGCTCTCCCGCGTGAGGAAATCGCTTGGGACGGCAGCCAGCCGCGGCTGCGGTACAGCACCGATTCCCCGCTGCGCACCACCACCGGCGACCTCGAGGCGATGGCCCTGTTTGCAGGCCAGGGGGCGGGCGCCATCCGCGGGATCGTGCCGGCAGCCGAGCGTATCGCGGACATCATCAGCGGCGCAGAGCATGTCCTCGGACGGCCCCTCTCGCCCCGCAGCGGAGCAACCGGATGAGCAAGCCCCCCAGCACCCCGCCCGCCGCCAAGGGCTACGCTTCTTCGCCCTGCATGGCGGAGGAAACTGGCCTTTACGATCCCCAGGCCGCCGCCGCCCGGCACGCCGCGGACATTGCCCGCTGGCGCAAGTCCGAACGCAGCCGGCTGCGCGCGGAACGGCTCGCCCTGACGGTTGCCGAACGCCAGGCGGCCGGGGACGCGCTGTCCGGGCATTTGCGGCAGCTGCTCCGGTCCCGGTTCGGCGGCGCGGACGGGCACGTCATCTCCTTCTACTGGCCGATCAAGGGCGAACCCAATCTGCGCCCGCTGATGGCGGAGCTGCACGCCGGGGGCGCCACGATTGCCCTGCCCATTGTCGAGACCAAGGCCGCGCCGCTGGTGTTCCGCCTGTGGACGCCGGAAACCCGGTTGGTGCGCGGCGACTGGAACATCCCGGTTCCGCCGCCCGAAGCGCCGGCGCTGACCCCCGGCATCGTCCTTGCTCCGCTGGTGGGCTGGGCGCCCGGCGGCTACCGGCTGGGCTATGGCGGCGGCTATTTCGACCGCACCCTGGCGGCCCTGGCGCCGCGCCCCTTTGCCATCGGCATCGGGCTGGACAGCGCGGAGCTTCAGACAATCCATCCGCAGCCGCATGACATTCCGCTGGATGTCGTTTTGACTGAATCTGGCGAGCGGCTGGGGTACTAAGATGTCTTTTCATAGCCACAGCGGTTCTGAACTTTGGTTCACGTTTTCCCGCCATCGCAGCGGCGGGAAAGTTGGAGCAGGCTTAGAAATCACTGGGGGACGGTATTAGCCAACTGTATCATTTGCCTGACTGTCAGGCGTCGATAGCTCCGGTTCCGTGCGCGGATCCAACCCCATGGCAACTGGCGATATATCAGGAAGCGGCACAAACTTCTCTCGTCCATCGGCGGGCAATTCGGGCCCCGCCTTGACGCTGAAAAGGACAAAAATCGCGTACGCTATCGCGATGGCGGATTCGAACAGGAAGAACGAAGAAGGGCCGTAAACCGCCATGAGCGCCGATGCGAACAGCGGGCCGATTGTCGCTCCGATGGAATAAACCATCAACAGACGCCCAGATGCCGCGACATAATATTTCCGGTCCAGCCGATCGAAAGTTTGCGCAACGCATAGCGGATAGACGCTGCTGATTGCGCCGCCAAACGCCAATGCCATGACCATCAAGACGGCCAATGGTACCCCATTTGCAATCGAACCCGACAATAGCCCCCATGACGCTCCGACGCCGATCAGCATACAGGACATGACAATACGACGATCAAACTTGTCAGCCAGAATGCCGACGGGCATCTGAAAGCCAAGCCCCCCAAGCACAACGACACTCATGAACAGGGCAGCTTCCGTCACGCTCATGCCGATTTGGCGGGCAAAGACGACACCCATCGCATAGAATGAGCCAACAAGCATTCCGGCGACACCCGCGCCAACCACGCCAACCCGTGACGCCTCGTATAGCTTTTTCACGCCCAGAACGCGAAGCTCGCCGAGGTTTGGTTCACCAAGTCCCGTGAGGGCTATGGGCATAAGCGACAACCCGATCAGGGCCGAAGCGATCAGCAGATGGTCATCGCCGCTCACCGGGGCGACGTTTATTAAAGTCTGGCCCAGTGCAATCGCAAGGTAGAAAGTCAGCATGTAAGACCCAAGCACGCGGCCGCGGGTTTCGTTGCTGCTGCGGTCATTAAGCCAGCTCTCGATCGAGGTTGTCATCCCGGCGATACAGAAGCCGTTGACAATCCGAAAAATTATCCATGCAAACGGGTTAAAGAAGAACGCATAGGCAAGGCACGTTGCGGCGGTCAGCGCCGCAAAAGTCGAGAAGGCGCGGATATGTCCGATCCGGAGGATGACGTGTTTGGCTTTGAATCCTCCAAAGGCCAGTCCCAGATAATATGCCGCCATGATCATACCGGTTAATGCCACCGGATAGTCTGCCGCTTCCATGCGAAGCGGCAGCACAACGCCAAGCAGGCTGTTCCCAGCCATGAAAGCGACCGTGCCGCCAAGGAGGGATTTTACAGGGGCCAGCAGCCTGCGAAGGTTAGGGGCCATGGATCGGTCCGGGATCTATTTTCTCCTTCTGACGGTTCAGGCCGTTTTTAAGTCTCTGTATAGCGAAAATCGACGCTTGCAGGAACCGTGTGATGCAAAAGCCCCGGCCATGGCCAGGGCTGATCTGCTGCTATCCGCTGTAACTGGGTGCGTCTACGCAGCCGTGGCGCGGAGCATCCAGGCGGCTTTCTCGTGAAATGCCGCGCGTTCGGTTGCGAGATCTGCTGTCACAGGATCTTTTGCGGCTTCTGCGGTCTCGACAAGGGCGCGCATGTGCTGAGCCAGCCTTTCATGGTCGGACAGAAGATCCCTGACCATTTCGTTCGCTGAAAGTTTCGCATAGGGATCCTGTCAGCCTGGTCCTGCGACCAGTGCCGCCGGATTCACCGAAGCGGGCTTACCCAGCGCCCTTATCCTTTCGGCCAGCACATCCGCCGCGGCGAACATGTCGGTGTATTGAGTCTCGGTCATCTCGTGGATTTAGAAAAACAGCGGGCCCGTCACATTCCAATGGTAGGTATGGGATTTCAGGACCAGCCGGTAAGTCTCCGCCAGGACCTCGGACAGCGCCTCCGTTACGGACGCAGTGTTCGGAATATCAGCCTTGGCATGTTCGGCTGACGGGTTTTGTTTCAGTTTAGTGGTCATAGGTGCCCCCTTGATAGAGTGGTAAGGATTGTTGGCCGTGGACTGGCCGGGTTGACGGTTCTGTTGTCAGCGCGCGCGGGCTGCGAGCCTCTGCCGGGCGGCAGATCAACACGTCGCAGGCGGCATCGCGCAGCAATCGCTGCGTGACACTGCCGGTAAACGCACACCGGATCAGACTGGACCGGTTAGGCCCCAGCGTGATCAGGTCCGTATCCGGGCTCTGCGTCACACGAATGAGTTCTTCCGCCGGGTCGCCGCGAAGCACCTGCCATTCTAAGCCGTGCCTTAGCCCGGCCGTGAGCGAGCCCAGGCGTTTTTCGGCCTCGTCGGCCAGAGCGTCGCGGTGGGCGGTTAGTTCTGTCTGAGCCAACCCGACGCGCAGCATCGCCGCTTCAAGCTGAGGCGGAACCTTGACTGCCTGAACCAGTTCCAGCGCGGCATCGGGCAACAGGCTTGTCACGACAGTCAAGACATCTGGCACATAGTCAGGGCCGTCAACCGCGAGAATGACACGGCCGTAGGGTTTACCGGATGCCTGTTTCACAATCAGAACCGGAACAGTGCCAGCAGCGAGTACTGCCTGTGTCGTCGAACCAAGCAGCTTTTCGAGGATCCGGGTTTTTTGGTTTGCCCGCATCACGACAAGTTCAGGTGCGAACTCATCGCAGATCTCGACAAGCCGCTGGGCGGGCGATCCGGCTTCGATGCGTATCTCAGTGCCGGCCGTGCCGATGCCGTTCCGGCGCAATGCCGCTACGATCCGGCCGCGGGCTGCGAAGTCCGACTGGCAACGAAAAGTATCGGCCAGCGCCCGGGCCACTGCATGGTCGGGCAGCTCCATCACATGAACGATGGTCAGCACTGCTCCAAGCCGGTTTGCTATTTCAAAACCGCGCACCAACACGGCGTCGTCTTGCGGAAACCGCTCCACTGCCGCAAGGATTCGTGTCGCTATCATGGTCCTTTCTCCTGACTACATCTGGCCTGCCGATTGGCACTTTCGGATGTGGCATGCCGATTTTTACATCTGCCCTGAAGCAATAATCCCGCCTAAGGCGGCCGCATGGGCCTCCTTGGCCAACCTCGTGACGGCTTTAACACCGAGTCTGTCTGATCCTTTCAGACCGAAACTGGTTTGCGGGCCGTCGCCGCCTGCAGCTCCGCGCCGCAGACAGAAGTCGCCTGCCGTCCGCCGTCATCGTCCCACCGGACGATACACTCGGCACTTGGCACCTGTGCCCTTGGGCATGCAGCACGCACAGGCTCGGTTTGAAACAGTGCAGGAAACAATTCCTCGAAGTCGGCATTGCAGATCATCATCGGTGTATCCCTTTCATGGACAGTATTGGACACTTGTGATTGCGCGAGCCTACGCGCCACCAGCGCCGGTGGCGGGCAGGCTCGCGTATGCACGCCGTCTGCAGATACACGATTTTAGCGTCCTTCGACCGGTCGTTGCCCGGCCCGACTGGCTTCAGACCCAGTTCACGGTCGTCAAATTCTGCGACCAAGTTCTGAATCTCACCGCGATAAACGCCAATATCACGCAGAAGCCGGTCGTCCATAGATTGGAGCGCATCAATCATGCTGCTGCGCCTCCAATGCCGTACCGCGGCGCGCAGCATTCTTCGAATGGCATCGCCGCCAGCTTTAGCCCGCCGCTTCAGCTGCGCATGAACATAAGGCACGGGGGGTGCAGTGTAGTTTCGATGTGAAAAATATGGATACAACATGTCGTTCTCCCGCTCGGAGGTGTTGAGATCGCAACCTGGACCCCGGCATGGCAGTACCCCTCGGCTGACAAACCACTGAGGATAGATCCGGAGACGCAAAGGCAGGTGCCGTTAGTTTTGTCGTGAGAGACAGATATAAACCCCGAAGCGTGGATAGGCGCGAAGAGCCACCCCGCCCGGGGTTACCGGCGGTTCAGTAGATTTCCTGCGAAGCGCAGAAACCTCGTATGAAGGCTGAACAACAACATGGTTCTGATGTTGCCACACTGAAGGATCTTTTCAAGCCGGAGGCATCGGGTGCGACCTTTTGGCCTGAAGCAGCGCTTTCCGGCCCGTTCCAGCGCAAAGCAACCGCCCGGGATTGACTAATTTACATACCGTACCTAATTCACCAGCATGTTGGTTCACCGAGATCATATACGGCTTGTGTTCCTGAACCGCCCGTTTCCCGGGGCGGCATAGGCGCGACTGCGCCTTTAATTCCCCCCGGGGCTCCTCAAATTCCTGAACGGTAACTGACGCATCGCCGTCGGCGGAGATGCTATGATCTATAGTCATGGCAGCCGAAGTATCGCTACCGCCGCAGGCACATCTCATCCCATTTTCCACCTTGCCCGACGCAGGCAGACAGAAGCCGAACCGCTCCTGACGGAACGCCCTGCAGCGCCCCGCCCCTTTTTCTCTCCGGCCATCAACAAAGGATCAGACCCATGTCTACCGCTATGACCAAGGCACCCAGCACGTCCCATACTGATCAGCCGCATATCATAATAAATGCTGACGAGCTTTCCCACATCGAGGCGCTTGCTGAAGGCGCGTTCAGCCGCAATCCGGCGCTTGCCGATCGTCTTCTGGACGAACTGAGCCGCGCCCGGATCCTTCCGCCTGAGCGGATGCCCGGGGATGTGATCGGGATCGGCAGCCGCGTCGTTTTCAGAGACGAGGCGACCGGCCAGGAGAGAACCGTCACACTTGTCTATCCTGAGGAGGCTGATATCGCGCGTCAGCGGGTTTCGGTGATGACACCGGTCGGTGTCGCGCTGCTGGGACTGTCCGAAGGCGCTGCTTTTCACTGGGACACACGTAATCGCCAGCGCCGGATGCTGACGGTGATCCGTGTGGAAGATACGTCTGACCCCGATAGCCAGTAACGCTTCGGTGTTTTTTGAAGCATGGCGAGGCGTTACGCCATGCCGCAGCTCTCCTGGAGGGCCAAGCTGACCTGATGTGGTCTGCAGGCCGCCATCCGGGTGACATGCAATCAACAGGCATCAATGCCATCCATCAACTGTTTCTTTGGAGTCCGCGAAATGGCCTGCGTCGGCTATTGCGCAATTTGCGTAAACTATAATGAAACCCTGCCGCGAACAGCTGCAGGGCGCGGGGTCCGGTCATGAGCGTGAAGCAGCATATCCGCCGGCTTCTGTGGCCGACCCTGTTGACGCTAATTTGCTTTGGGCTGCTCCTGTCGCCATCGTGGCCGGCCGGATTTTTTAACGATAGCGAAACCCTTTTGCCCGCTGTCACTGCGCTGGCTTATTTTGCAGCGGCGTGGCTCGTTAGCCGGATCACGTCCCTAGCGCTTGATCAGGCGGCAGTGCGGCGGCGGCCCTACCCGCGGCTGCTCAAAGATATAATTGCGGCACTGCTGTTTCTGATTGCTTTTGCCGCAACGGTGTCGCTGTTCATGGGGCAAGGTGCGTTCGGCGCGCTTGCAGGCTCCGGTCTGGTACTGGCGCTGCTTGGGTTTGCGATCCGCAACGTCGTGGCCGACACGCTGTCGGGAATTGCCCTTGGTGTCGAAGGGCCGTTCCGTATCGGCGACTGGATCGATATCGACGGGCTAGCGCGCGGCAAGGTGATCGAGATCGGCTGGCGCACCACGCGCCTTTTGACCCGTGACCGCACCTATATGATCCTGCCCAACAGCCAGATCGCACGGCAGCGCATTACCAACTACTCTGCGCCCAAGCCGGAATACCGCGCCCAGGTCAACATCGTGCTGGATCATAGCATGCCAATCGACCGTGCGCGTGAGGTGATGCTGGAAGCCCTGAGGGGTGCGAAACTTATCCAATTGGATCCTGCGCCGGACGTGCGTGTTCTGGCTTACGAAGAAGGTGGTATTACCTACGCGCTACGCTATTGGCTGTCACGGTTCGACCGCGATATCGACTGCCGCGACGAGGTTTTCACTCTTGTGGACGAGGCGCTGCGCAATGCCGGAACCATCGCCCCCTATCGCCGGATAGAGGTGATCCCGGCCGCGTCATCCGGCGACACGTAGCGCCCTTCATCCTTCACTGACCGCGTTTTGGCCGCAGTCAGGAGGACGCATTCGGGGCAACCTGCCAAAACCGCTGCAACTGGCACGCGACAATTTAGTGATCCCTTCTGGCAAGGGACCACCGGGGCGTACCGCCAAGCGATAAGCGCATATCGGAGCGGTAGGACCGTTGACAGATCAGAGGGTATGTCTGATTCTCCTCCTATGTTGCTACATGAGAATCATTTTCGATTTCTTCTACTGAACCGCCCGGATCCCCGGGTGGTTTGCGTGCGGGCATAGATCCAACCACCCGGGGCTGCTCAATTCCTTGAGACAAGCAAAGGAGCCCTCGTACGCTCCGGGAGGAAGACCATGTTCAGGCCTTGGCCTCACAACCCCATGCACAGCAGAGCTTTTGTTCGATCATTGGCAGAAGGCGCGCCCGTTGGCTTTCGCTTCGCCCTAACCGTTGCCGATCGTGTCGGCATCGAGCGCCTTCTGAGCCATGGGAATCTGAAAGGTTCCGCGAACCCTGAACTGCTTGCCGGATTCCTGCGGCACAAACTCCGCATTTCACGCGGGGCGCCGGAACCTGCGCCGGAGGACCTTGTTACTGCAGGGTGCGAGGTCGCCTACATGACAAATGACAGGGTCATCCGATCAGGTTTGCTTACCTTTGATCCTAACCCAAATGCGGAACACTTGCCTGTCGAAACACTTCTTGGCGCAACGCTGATTGGTATGCAAATGCTACAGAAAGCGCCGCTGCTGAGGGACAACGGAGATATTGATGCTGTCGTCGTCATCGATGTAAACCAGACGCTTGGCAGGGCAAATGCCCCACACCAGTAGCATCGGTTTCCACGTGAAATCTCAACTCTCGGAAAGCCGCCCGGTTACCCATTGTTTCGGGCCCTATTTGCAGCACGCTTTTTGCCTAAATGCTCCAAGAATGCGCTTGGCTCTCGTCGTGCCGAGCACAGGGAAGTGCGGCGCTATGCTTATAATCTTTGTACCACCCGATTGGGCGCGCGGAACCCTGGGCAATTCACCCGGCTGCTGAGTTTCGGTTCTCCACTCCCCGGATTGGGATCAAGCGTAACCCAAGCAATTCCGAGCCGCTCGCAAAGTTCATCCCCTTCATCATCCCCACGGCAATTTGACCGCCTATGGCCGTTGACCTGCCCCCCGCTGGTCCCTCGCTCATGAGGAGAGTCTGCGGGTTTGATTTTGGTAGTCGTCGGTTTCGGGCTTGGCAAGCGCGGCGGGCGCGGAGCCCTCAATTAGCTCAAGCGCCTGCCGCGCTTGCTTTGGCGCTCTGTTCCCCAGCGAAGAGTGAGGCCTGACGTTGTTATAATCGTAGCGCCACAGCGCCAGCTTGCGGCGGGCATCGTCCAGGGTATCGAACAGCTCTTCATTGAGGAGTTCGTCCCGCAAACTGCCGTTGAATGACTCGATGAAGGCATTCTGCTGCGGTTTTCCTGGGTCAATGTAATGCCAATCCACGCCGTTCCTATCGGCCCATTTCAGGATTGCCCGGCTGGTGAATTCCGTCCCGTTATCGCTGACAATGCAAGCGGGTTTTCCGTAGATCCGGACCAGCGCGTCCAGCTCCCGGGCAACGCGCTCGCCTGAAATGCTGGTGTCCGCAGCCAGGCACAGGTTTTCCCGGCAGCAGTCATCGTTCACGGCCAGGATGCGGAACTTCCGCGAGGCGCCGAAGCTGTCTGCCAGAAAGTCCAGGGACCAGCGCTGGTTCGGCCGTGTGGCTTCGGGCATCGGCGTGCGCGACCCCGGGCGCGTTTGCGGCCCCGCCGCCGCTTCACCGCCAGGCCTTCTTCCCGGTAGAGGCGGTAGAGTTTTTTGTGGTTCATGATCATGCCTTTGCGCTCAAGCAGAACGCCGATCCTCCGGTAGCCGAACCGGCGGCGTTTGCCAGCGATCTCCTTCATCTCCTGGCGGATCTCGGGATGGTCGGGCGGGCGTTCGCGCCGGACCGTCTTAGGGTCGACACCGACAAGCCGGCAGGCCCTGCGCTGCGAGATGTCATGATCCCGCATTGCATTGAGCGCTGCCTCTCGCCGCTCTTTCGGTGTCGTCAGCTTTTTCCCAGCAGGTCTTTCAAAACCACGTTGTCGAGCATCGTGTCTGCCAGCAGCCGCTTCAGCTTGGCGTTCTCATCCTCCAGCGCCTTCAGCCGTGCGGCCTCCGACACCTCCATGCCGCCATACTTGGACTTCAGCTTGTAAAAGGTCGCCGGGCTCAGGCCGTGCCGACGGCACACCTCCGCCGTCGGCATCCCGGCTTCCTGCTCTTTGATCATCCCGATGATTTGCGCCACGGTGAAACGGCTCTTACGCATTCGTCTGCTCCTACATAGGTTGGGCAGACTCTACTTCATGGTGAGGGATTTTGCGGGGGGCAGGTCACCGTGGCCGCGCCGCAGCGCGGATTGTCCATCAATAGACCCGGGCGGAGGCTTGACTTCCATATGGCAGGTGACCATCTTGGCGGCATGATTATTCGCGAGTCATATGCACGGTTTCTTCTTCTGAACCGCCCGTTTCCTCGGGCGGCCTGAAACACGCGTTGTCGCGGCCTCCCGAGGTTTCTTCACCCTAAAACCTTGATAGCGGGCTTCCCCCCGCTTGCAGCGGGTAACCCCCGTTTGTGGAGAGCGATCGTGCTTACTTGTGAAAAAACCGGCAGCATGGCCGGTCAGCGGGTATTCTACCCGAACATCGAACCTCATGCCTATTCGCTTACTGACAGCGATGCAAACAAGCTGGAGCAGGTATTGGCCTTAGGCTCCTTGTCCCTGGAGGCGGCAGCAATTTTGCGTGCCAAAAACGACGGCGCAAGACGCATAACCGGGCCGGTCCCCGATGACCTGGTAGTGTCCGGCCGCCGAATTGAATTCATGATCAGCGGAGGTGGCGCCCAGCAGGGCACCCTTACAATGGACGCGGTACCCGCGCAGCGGCTTATCAGGGTTTCTTCGGTCCTGGGCGCGGCACTATTGGGTATGCGGATCCTGCAAAAGGCTCCTTTGCCTCGCGAGGACGGCAGCATTGCCACGCTTGTTGTGCTCAAGGTCTTCAGTTCTTCCTGACCGCTGCCCGTTCCTGCGGATCAATCACTGCAAAAAACCCACGGACACACACCACCGGGTATCCGGTGCTCTAAAGAGGAAAAACTCATGATGACGCCTAACAATGCCCCCCGCCCATCGCGGCGGCAACCCAAAGTCGTGCTTGCCCGCGAGACGCTGGACAAGCTTGAAGCACTGGCTGAGGGGGCCCTCAACCGCACACCTGAATTGGCTGACCGGCTGCTGGAAGAAATCGAGCGCGCCAAAGTCGTTACCACCAGAAAACTGCGCGGTGATGTCGTGGCAATAGGCCGCTCAGTCACCTATCGCGACGAATCTACTGGCCAGACCAAAACGGTGACACTGACGTTCCCGGAAGAAGCCGATATTTCCGAAGGACGCATTTCACTGATGACGCCGGTCGGCGTGGCGTTAATCGGCCTGTCCGAAGGTGCGTCTTTCCGCTGGAAACCGCTTGATGGGGAGGAGCGTTCTTTGACGGTGCTTAATGTCGGCCCGGATGCATAGCATGGCAACGCCCGGCAGCAGGGCAGAGTCCCATACATCGTGATGGGAGAATCCTGAGGTCCGCGGCGCTGTGCAGATGCTCTTATTCCGCCTCTGCCCCGGGGAGCAGCGCACTCCGTGCGAACCCGGGGAGAATTGTTACCTGAACTCTGATGTTCGCAATAATAGGGTATCGATATGTCTCAACTCAGGCTCCCGGAAACCTGCCCAAGCTGCGGTGCAAGCGTGCCGCGCGCCGCTGCGGGGCGCTGCCCCCATTGTCTAACTCGTTTTCGGGATCGAGCCGCATAATCCTGAAACTTGGTTTCACCCTGTGGAACCGGTCAGGATTGAATGCGAAATCTTGGAACGGCATTGCCAAGTTGATCACGGGGTTCCGTCGGGATAGGCGGTCATCATGAAAACCGTGCCGACAATTCGACGCCTGAAGGGCTTTCGTTTTCCCCGCGAGATCATCTCCTATGCCGTCTGGGCTTACCATCGGTTTGCGCTGAGCACGGCAGATGTCGAGGATCTGCTGGCCGAACGCGGCGTGATGGTCAGCCGGGAAACCGTCCGGAACTGGGTGAACCGGTTTGGCCGCCATTTCGCCGATTGCATCAAGCGCGACAGGCCGGGCGCCAGTGACAAATGGCACTTGGATGAAGTCGTTGTTCCGATCAATGGCGTGAAGTTCTGGCTTTGGCGGGCAGTCGACGCGAATGGGAATGTGCTCGACATTCTCGTGCAAAAGCAACGTAATGCAAAGGCCGCCAGCCGGTTCTTGAAGCGGCTGATCGACCGGTTTGGCGCGCCGCGGGTCGTGATCACCGACAAGCTGCGCAGTTACATCAGGCCGATCCGCAACCTCGTGGCGAATGCTGATCATCGGGCGCACAAGGGCTTGAACAACCGGATCGAAGGATCCCATCGGCCAACCCGCAAGCGAGAGAAACTCATGGGGCGGTTCAAGTCACCCGGACAGGCTCAGAGATTTCTGGACGCACATGACCAGATCAACATGTTCTTCCGTCCCCGCCGCTATCGTCTTACCGCCACATCGTACCGCCACGCCCGATCCGATGCCTTTGATCTTTGGAACGGCTACGCACTCGAGATGACCGCATGACGGGCGCGGAGCAGGCCGCATTCAGCCGGGTGCAAATAAGTTGGCAATGCCGGCAGACTTGTATATCTCCCTCATACGCTCAAACAGCAGTATTTCAGCTCCATATAATCCTCGATCCCATATTTTGATCCTTCACGGCCAAGACCTGACTGCTTGACCCCGCCAAAAGGTGCTACTTCGGTAGAGATCAAACCAGTGTTAACGCCTACCATTCCGTATTCAAGCTCCTCCATTACTCGATAGATCCGGGTCAAGTCGCGGCTGTAGAAATACGACGCCAGGCCAAACTCGGTGTCATTGGCTGCATTCAGTACTTCCTCCACTTCCGAAAACCGGAAAACAGGCGCCAACGGGCCAAAGGTCTCTTCTCGTGCCACCGCCATCTCTTGGGTTACCCCGGCAATCACCGTCGGCTGGAAAAAGGTGCCCCCAAGATCATGCCGCTTGCCGCCGACGGTCACCTGCCCACCCTTGGAAACGGCATCGCTGATGTGTTCACCCACTTTTTCCACCGCAGCCTCGCTGATCAGCGGCCCAATGGCAGTGCCTTCAGCAAAACCGTCGCCAACCGGAAGAGCCGCTACGGCCGCTGAGAGCTTCTCCACAAAGGCATCATGGACGGCATCCTGCACATATATCCGGTTGGTGCAGACACATGTCTGGCCGGCGTTGCGGAATTTCGAGATCAGCGCGCCTTCGACTGCAGCATCCAGATCGGCGTCATCGAACACGATGAAAGGCGCGTTTCCGCCCAGTTCCAGCGACAGCTTCTTGATCTGTCCCGCGCCCTGGCGCATCAGGATGCTGCCAACATTGGTGGATCCAGTAAAACTGATTTTCCGCATCGCCGGGTTTTCGCAGAATTCCAGCCCGATACCCTTACTGTCGGTCGATGGCAGCACCGAGAAAATACCCGCAGGAATGCCTGCTTCCTCAGCCAGCTTGGCGATTGCCAGAGCTGACAATGGGGTCTCGCTGGCAGGCCGGACAACCATGGCGCAACCCGCCGCCAGCGCCGGACCAGCCTTGCGGGTGATCATGGCGTTGGGAAAATTCCAGGGCGTTATCGCGCCGACCACGCCCACCGGCTGTTTTAACACCATAATACGCTTGTCGCGCTGATGGCCGGGGATAGTGTCGCCATAAACCCGCTTGGCCTCTTCCGCGAACCATTCGATGAAGCTGGCGCCATACATGATCTCGCCCTTTGCTTCGTTGAGCGGTTTGCCCATCTCGGCGGTCAGGATCGCGGCGAGGTCGTCAGCATGAGCAACCATCAAGTCGAACCACTTGCGCAGAACTGTTGCGCGTTCTTTGCCGGTATACTGCGCCCAGTTCTTTTGCGCGGCCTTTGCCGCGTCAATGGCCGCCCTGGCGTCTTCGACCGTGCAATCGGCCACCTCGGCCAGCACTTCGCCGGTGGACGGATTGTGCACCGGGAAACGGGTGCTGCGTCCCTGCCATTCGCCATTCAGATAGGCGTCCTGCAGCAACAGATCGGGACGGGAGAGTGAGAACATTTCTGAGTACTCCAGTTCAGTTGAGAAAGGTGCGGGATTCCCCCGGCCCGGTATCGTATTGGCCGTCAGCCGGATCAGGCGTGCAGGTCGCCATCCATGGCGGTGCCGTCCGGTGCGCTCTCGGCCGCACCAGAGACCGCAGCCGGATCTTCCAGGAGCGATTTGATCACCCCCCAGGCCATCATCACCACCAGGACCGAGATCGGCAGCGCAGCGGCAATTGCCGCGGTCTGCAGCGCCGACAGCCCACCTGCCATCAGCAGCACCGCCGCCACCAGCCCCTGTGCCGCGCCCCAGATGATCCGGTGGATCTTCGGCGGATGCGCGTTGCCCATCGACAGGATCGTCGTGACCACCAGCGTGCCGGAGTCCGAGCTGGTAATGAACCAGGTGGCCAGCAGAAAGGTGGTCAGCGCCGAGATCGCCCAGGCAAGCGTGCCGCCGTCTGCCAGCAGATCTATAGTGCCGAACAGGGTGCCTCCTAGATTCCAGCTGTTGACCATGGCGATCAGTCCCGCGGTGCCCGCGCCGCCCTCGGCGTTCAGCTCCAGGAACAATGCGTTGCCGCCGAACACCGAGATCCAGATGAATGCCATCGTGGTTGGCACCAGCATGGCACCGAACATGAACTCCCGGATGGTGCGACCCTTGGAAATGCGGGCAATGAACATGCCCACAAAGGGGGCCCAGCTCAGCCACCAGCCCCAGTAGAAAATGGTCCAGCCCCCCTGCCAGGCGACATCTCCCGGTGCCGACGCGGTCCAGAAGCCCATCGACAGGAACTGCGTCACGTAATCGCCTGTCGCGTTCAGAAAGAAGCCGGCCAGCCACTGGGTCGGCCCGGCGATCACAAAGAACAGGATCAGAGCGATGGTCAGCACGACGTTCCACTCCGACAAGATCTTGATGCCTCGGCCGATGCCGGAAACCGCCGACAAGGTCGCCACGACAGAAATGATAATGACCAACACGACCTGGGTGCCCACGCCCGGATCGACACCGAACAGAACGTTCAGGCCATGGGCCATCTGGTTCACCCCCAGCCCCATCGAGGTGGCGATGCCGAAGACGGTCCCGAACACGGCCAGCAGATCGGCCGCATGGCCCGCCGGGCCATAAATCCGCTCGCCCAGCACCGGGTACAGCGCCGACCGGAAGGTCAGCGGCAGCTTCTTGCGGAAGGCAAAATAGCCAAGCGCCAGACCGGTCAGCGTGTAGATCGCCCAACCGTGCAGCCCCCAGTGGAAGTTGGTCACGCGCACCGCATCCACGGCCCGCTCAAGGCTCATGCCGGTATGTCCCGAGGCATCGGCAAACGGGTTGTTGGGATAGCCCCAGCCCGCTGACGTGTCGAAATAGAACAGCGGCTCCGCGACGCCGAAGAACATAATGCCGATCGACACCGACGCCGAAAACAGCATGGCAAACCAGGAGAAGCGGCTAAATTCCGGCCTGGAATCATCATCCCCGAGGCGGATCGAGCCGAAGCGGCTGAACATCAGGAACAGGCAGGCAAACAGAATAATGATGACCGAGCTGATGTAGTACCAGCTGAGCGCGCCTTCGACCCAGGAGCGGATGCCGCCAAAGATCTTGCCCGCGTAGTCCACGTTCAGGATGGTGAACACCACAAAGGCAGCAATCATTGCCTTAGAGGCGATGCTCATGCCGTTGTGCAGTCCTTTGAATGGCCCTTGTCCGGCGACCAGCAGGCCCCCGGGACCGGGTTTGTCGTTTCTCGCCATGGTTTCCTCCCTTAGGCAACGACCGCGTGTGTCCGGCCGCGCGCAAGCGCAGCCGGTGGTGTAAATGTCCTCCGATGGGGTTAGTCCGGCCCTACCGCATGACGAAGGGATCCGGGATCGGATCGTCCGATGTGCGCAGCCAGACCGCCTTGACCTTGGTATAATCCAGAGCCGCCTGCAGGCCGCCCTCGCGGCCGTGGCCAGACAGGCCGTGGCCGCCAAAGGGCGCAATCGGGCTCACGGCGCGGTAGGTATTGACCCAAACGATGCCCGCGCGGATGCCGCGGATCATCCGGTGCGCGCGGGTGAGATCGCGGGTGAAGACGCCGGAGGCCAAGCCAAAAGCGGTCGTGTTGGCAATCTCCAGGGCCTCGGCCTCGGTCTCAAACTCTACCACTGACAAAACAGGGCCGAAGAATTCGTTCGACAGGCAGGGGGCGTCCGGCGCGTCCGAGCAGTCCAGAACCGTCGGCGGGAAAAAGAAGCCCTCCCCTTCCGGCACGGTGCCGCCGGTGACCAGCTTGGCCCCCGCCTTCACCGACGCCTCGATCAGGTGCACCGCATGGTCGCGCTGTTTCAGAGTGCAGAGCGGCCCGACTTCGGTCGCCATGTCATCCGGCGCGCCAATGACCACCGCTTCGGCTTTCTCTTTCAGCCGCGCAAGGAAGGCGTCCTTGATGCCCTTCTGGATCACCAGCCGCGATCCTGCGACACAGCTTTGCCCGGTCGCAGCAAAAATGCCCGACACCTGCGCATTCACCGCGCTTTCCAGATCGGCGTCGTCAAACACAATGAAGGGCGACTTACCGCCCAGCTCCAGCGAGGTGGAGGCGAGGTTTTCCGCGGAATTGCGCACGATATGGCGGGCGGTCTCCGGCCCGCCGGTGAAGGCGACATGAGCGACCGAAGCGTGGCTGGTCAGCGCAGCACCCGCCTCCGGCCCGCCGGTGATCACGTTCAAAGCGCCGGGTGGAAAGCCGGCCTGGTCAAAGATCCGGGCGAATTCGAGCATAGGTGCCGGGCCTTCCTCCGAGGCTTTCAGCACCACCGTGCAGCCCGCCGCCAGCGCCGGGCCGATTTTCACCGCCGACAGGAACAGCTGCGAATTCCACGGCACGATGGCGGCCACCACCCCCACCGGTTCGCGCCGCAGCCAGACCTCCATGTCCGGCTTGTCGATCGGCAAATGCGCGCCTTCGATCTTGTCGGCAAGGCCGGCATAGTAGCGGTAGTATTCCGCCACATAGGCGATCTGGGCCGAGGTCTCGCGGATGATCTTGCCGGTGTCGCGGGTTTCCAGCTCCGCCAGCCGCGGGGCGTTTTCCGCCACCAGATCGGCTAGCCGCATCAGCAGCTTGCCGCGCTGAGTGGCGGTCATACCCGCCCATTCGCTAGAGAAAAACGCAGCTTCTGCTGCCCTTACCGCCCGGTCTACATCCGCCGCCGAAGCGGCAGGCATCTGCGCCCAGGGTTTGCCGGTGGCAGGGTCAAGGCTTGCGAAGGTGGCGCCCGCTTCCTCGAAGGCGCCCCCGATATAGTGCTGGAAAGTCTGCATTTTCGGTTTCCTCACTGAAACGCTGGCATGACGTCGGTGATGAACCGCTCAAGCGAGGCCTTCTTGCGCTCGAAGCTCATGCTGGAGTCGATCCAGAACGAGTATTCATCATAGCCCAGGGCCTCGTATTTCTTCAGCCGTTCAATCACCGCCGCCGGTTCCCCGATCACCAGGTCGCGCTCCATTGCCTCAGGCGAGTAGAACGGATGCGCTGCAATTTCCTCGTCACTCAGCGGGTCGATCAGGCCCTGGCGGATCTCGCGCTTGTTCATGAACCAGGCCCCGAAGTAGCAGAAGAAGCGGTTGAGCTCCTCCGCCCCGCGTTTCACATCCTCGGCGCTGTCCGCGACATAGGTGTGCTGCAGCAGCATGATCTTGGGCCGCGGCACATCGGCGTGCTTGGCACAGGCATCGTTGAACTTGCCCATCAGGTCAGTGATTTCCTCATCACCCTTCCACAGCGGCGTCACCTGCACGTTGCAGCCATTGGCCACGGCGAACTCGTGGCTGTTGGGATCGCGCGCCGCGATCCAGATCGGCGGACCGTTCTCTTGCACCGGTTTCGGGGAAGACGTGGTTTTCGGGAAGGAATGAAACTCCCCCTCCTGCGCATAGTCGCCCTGCCACAGGCCCTGCACCGCCGGGATCAGCTCCCGCATCCGCTGGCCCGCCTCCCAGGCGTCCATGCCGGGCATCATGCGCTCGTATTCAAACGAATAGGCGCCCCGGGCGATGCCCAGGTCCAGGCGGCCTTCGGTGATAATATCGGTCATCGCCGCCTCGCCCGCCAGCCGGATCGGATGCCAGAACGGCGCAATTACCGTGCCAGTGCCCAGCCGCACGTGCTTGGTGTGCCGCGCCACATCAATCAGGTTCAGAAACGGGTTCGGCGAGATGGTGAAGTTCATCCCGTGGTGTTCGCCGGTCCAAACCGCATGCATGCCGCCGTCGTCGGCAATTTTGCACAGCTGGATGAACTCGTCATACAGCCGCTTCTGATCGTCTGCCGCGGAAATCCGCTCCATATGCGCAAAGAGGGAAAATTTCATGCGCCCTTGCTCCCTGTCGCCACGGGGCGGACCTGCCCGGTGGTCTGATTGCCATAATACACCCCGAAATTGCCCATCCGGGCCTCACTGGCGAACCGCTCCAGCATGGTGCACATCGCCGCATCGGCAATGTCCATCAGCGTGGATTGGGTCAGTGCCGTGAAAACACCCTTGGCCGGTGTGCCGCCGGCCGATTGGCACAGAAACGAGATGTGCTGATGTTCGCGCGCTTTGTCTTCGTAGACGGAATAAATGAACCCCGGCTCCGCCTCGACGCCGGTGTCCGCAATCAGCTTGGCCAGGGCGGCAGAGGCGCCCTCCTTGCCGACACGGATTTCAGGCAGCGTCAGCTTGCCCTGGTCGTTGCCCAGGAGCAGCACCTTGCCCTCATGCTCGATCAATGCCGAGACGATCAGCTTGGCGCCCTGGGTCAGGGCCTCGGCCTCCGCCGCTGCTGTCACATAGGCGCCGCGGGCATAGCCGAGACCCGGCGCAGGCGAGGTTTCAAACGCCTCCACCCGGCCGATCAGGATCAGGTGGTCGCCCGCCTCCACCCGGTTGTGCATGGAACAGTCGAACCAGGCGGAGACACCCTCGAACACCGGGCTGCCCTGCGGCCCCTGCTGCCAGCTGACGGCGGCAAAACGGTCCTCGACCGGGCGGGCGAAAGTGTTGGAGACGCCCTTCTGGTCCTCCGCCAGCACATTGACGGCAAAGCCCTCGGCCTGCTCGAACGCGGCGTAGTTGCTGGAGGAGTTGGCGATGCACACCAGTACCAGAGGCGGGTCCAGCGACACTGAGGTGAAGGAGTTGGCAGTAAAGCCGATCGGGTTTCCGTCCGGATCGTGCGTTGTCACCACGGTGACGCCGGTCATGAAGGTGCCGAAGGCGTTTCGCAGGGCGCGCGGGTCGATCTCGCTCATGTCGTTGCTCCTTCGGTGTTCAGCCAGTCGTGCAGGGCCGCGTTGACCTCTGCGGGGGCAGTCAGGTTGACCATATGCCGGTGGCCTTCGATGACAACCGCCCTGCCCTGCGGCGCGGCATCCGCCATGGCTTGCGCCATCGCGGGTGTCGAGTTCGGATCGCCATCGCCGGTCAGCGCCAGCAGCGGGCAACGGATACCGCCGAACCCATCGGCATAGGTGCTGTCGCCGCGGGCAAAGGCGGTATAGGCGGCGGCGTAACCCGCCAGGTCCACGCCCGACAGCCATTCGGCCACCTGCGCCCGTGCCGCCTGGTCAGCCTCACTCTCCCCGAACCATCGCGCCAGCGGTGTTTCCAGATCAAAGCTGCCAGCGCGGATTTCGGCAGCGCGCGCTTCAACCGCGGCCCTGGCCTCCGCCGATCGCCGGAACACCCCATTCAACAACGCCACCCGGGCCACGTTCTCAGGATGGCTGGCGGCATAACCACCGGCAATCAGCGCCCCCATGGAGTGACCCGCGAGATACACTGGGCCAAGGTCCAGCGCTTGGATCACCGCGTGCAACCAGGCCACGTAATCCGGCAGTTCTGCCGCTTCGGGCAACAGGTCACTGCCACCATGACCGGGCAAATCCAGTGCGATCACCTCATGGGTTCCAGAAAGCGCAGTGATCTGCGGCGCCCAGGCCGCCGATTGCATCCCCACTCCATGGAGCAGCACAACAGGCGCACCCTGCCCTGACCGCTGGCAGGTGACAGCCCCGAAAGGCTTAGACAGCTGCAGGGTTGTCAGCGTCATGGCCCAGCTCCTTCAAATCCTGGTAGCGGTCCCCGATGCGGTGATGCGGCCGACCGCCGATGGAGGCTCCCAACGCGATCACAATCTCGTCCGGCGCCGGCGCGTCCGCGACGGACAACTGGATGGTCAGGTAATGGCTGCGCCGCCCGCCGTCGTTCTTGTCCATCAGCGGAATTTGCAGGGGCGCATTGGCCGGCCCGCGGGTGTTGGTGAATGCCAGATAAGACTTCGCCCCCACCGCCTCGCGGAAGTGGTTGCCAAACCGCAGGGTGTGGATGAGAGCAGAGGCATGCTCTACCTCGCCACTGACCCCGACGATGGCGGATTTCCCGTAGCCCTCGACCTTGTCGCCGCCGCCTGCAGCCTCCAGGATCATCGCGGTCAACTTCTCGCCCAGCCCCGGCGCGCAGTCATGGATTGCCGGACGCAGATCCTCGACAAAGCCCTGCCCTGCCCAGGGATTTTTGATCACCGCCACCGCAGCAATCATCTTGAACGGGGTTTCCGCTGCCTTGCCGCCCTCAATCAGGGTCTCTTCGACATGCAGTAGCGTCTTTCGGATTTCGGCGGGCATGGGCAGATCTTTCCTGTTTGATTCCATTCTGCGTAATATGGTATACCATCATACAGTATGTCAATGCACACTTGTTCCACCCTGTCCCTGTTGCTATTGGATGCAATATGACCAACCCCATCATGAGCAAAATAGACCACCACCCGCAGACCCTGCGCGATATCGTGCAGGAACGGATGCGCGAGGCTATTGTCTCCGGAAAGTTTGCCCCAGGTGAACGGCTGGTGGAGCGCCCTCTGTGCGAGCAGCTCGGCGTCAGCCGCACCGTCGTGCGCGAAACCATCCGCTACCTGGAGGCGGAGGGGTTGGTGGAAATCCTGCCCGGCAAAGGGCCGATCGTGGCGCAACTGGGGTGGGAAGACGCACGGCAGATCTACGACATCCGCCAGATGCTGGAGACCGCCGCCGCCACCGAATGCGCCCGCAACATCACGCCGCAGCTGGCGGAAATGCTGAACTCCGCGCTGCGCAGGCTGCAAGAGGCCGTTGCGGCAGGTGTTCCCGGTCCGATGCTGAACGCCACGACCGAGTTCTACCGGATCATCTTCGAAGGCGCCGGCCACAACGTAGCCTGGGAAATCGTCCAGCGTCTGAACGGCCGCATCAGCCGGCTGCGGGCGGTGACGCTCTCGACCGCAGAGCGGCGAAAACCCGGCCCCGCCCATATGCAGGATATCTGCAAGGCTATCACGTCAGGCAACGCCGAGGCCGCCAGAGCCGCAGTCCAGAGCCACCTGACGGAAGCGGCCGCTGTTGCCAAGCGGACGCTCAACCAGGAAGAGGCCAAAACTCGCAATGCCTAAAGCCTATTGGATCGCCAACGTAACAATCACGGACCCCGACCGTTACAGCGGATACCAAGCCGCTGCCCCGGCGGCATTCGCGGATTTTGGGGCACGATTTCTAGCAAGGGGTGAAGCGGAAACTCTTGAAGGCCGCGACTGGCAGCGAAGAGTGATCATCGAATTCGATAGTCTGGAGCAAGCCCGCGCCTGCTACAACTCCCCGGCTTACCGCACGGCAAGAGCCGAACGCGCAGGTGCTTGCGTTGCAGACATTGCTATCATCGAGGGCTTGATTTGAGTATACCTTCAATGAGAATACGGGCGTAAAGGTTCGGCAAACATTTGGAGCAGTACCGTTGAGGTCACTGGTCATTAGTTTGGCTGGTGCCAATGAGCTCAATACCTTGCCTTAACTCGAGGGTGATCGTGCAACGCATTCATACTGTTTGCAGGAGATGAGAAAGAAAAGCCGCGTGGCTGGAGTGTTTGCTCTAATCAGAGTCCCAGTGGGCGATTTCGATTTGAAGATGTTAGAAGCCTCTAGTTGCCGTCCGGACTATTCGCTCCACTGCCGCCGCAACACGGAAAGCGCGCTGATCATCATACGGCCGGGTGACAATCTGAATACCGACCGGAAGCCCGCCCCCATCGCAGCCGATTGGAACCGCCAGAGCAGGTAGTTGCCCTAACATATTGAAATGGGGTGTTGTCACCCAGTCATAGTCACTGTCAAGTTCGGCCCCGTTCACAATCATTCGTTCCCAAGGGCGCTGCTCAGCACCAACGCAGTTGGTCAGGACCACTGGGCAAATAAGCGCGTCAGCCGAGTGGAGAATAGCAGAAAGCTCGGCATAGAGTCGCTTCTTGGTCTCAAACGCACGAGGGATCGCTGTGCATGGGCAGTTGCGCGCGGCAGCTCCGACACTTGTGATATAGTCACATACATCTGCGCCATGTTGCTGAAGCATTCCGCTCAAGCTTTCTGCGATCAGACTAACAGCGTAGTCCTTTGCGTCATCAATCACGGTACCTGGCCAACTGATACTAGGTTCCTCAACGGAAATACCCGCCTGCTGCATTCGTGTGGCAAAGTCGCGGATGACACTTACGATGTTTCTGGCAGGAGATGACTTGCCAAGATCAAGCGAAAGCGCGACACGGAGTGGTTCTTCGCCCAAATTGGTGAGCGGCAGCTCTAAACGCTCACGCAGTGAGCCGATGTCGGAGGGATGTCCACCGCTGATCACGTTTAGCAGCAACGCGCAGTCTCCTACACTGCGCGCCAATGGTCCAATCGCATTGTAGGGGTCATGCCCCTCTGCCGGGTCGGGCACACGACCGGCAGGCGGTTTGTAGCCTACGACCCCGCAAAGCGAGGCTGGCACCCGGATTGACCCTGCGCTGTCCGAACCAATTGCCAGTGTACTAGTCCCTGCAGCAAGACTGGCAGCAGCGCCGCCAGAGGAGCCTCCTGGTGATAGCGCCGGGTTCCAGGGGTTTCGTGTCACACCCCAAAGCCGTGTTGCAGTAATCCAGCCGAACGCCAGTTCCGACGTTGTTGTGCGTGCATGGATTATACCTCCGGCTTGCCGGATCCTGGCAACAACGGGATGGTCGCGGTGTGCCAGATTGTCTCGGTAAACAAGACTCCCGTAGGTAGTCCGGGCACCTTTCTGATCAATAACGTCTTTGACAGTGACAGTTAGCCCTTCCAGCGGGCGCAAATCCCCTGTGCGATCAAGATAGCGCCGTTCGGCCTGCCGCGCCTGCTGCATCGCGGTGTCAAAGAAGGTTTCAGTGAAGGCGTTGATAACCGGCTCTACCTCTGCCGCTCGATTTATTTGTGCTTGCAGCAGTTCAACAGGTGACAGCTCCCCCGATCGGAACAATGCGAGTGCTTCTAGCGCGCTCAGCCTGCATAAGGCTGTATCCGGCGCTATCATCTGGTTAGCTAATTGCATCGTTTTTCTGCTTTGTGCGTTGTTGCAGCTTGCGGCTTGCCTGGCCGATCAGTCTGTCAGTGATTATTGATAGGAATGCGATGCCCAGCCCAGCGACGATGCCCTCTCCGGGTTGCACCTTGGCGATTGCCACCAGCGTGTCGTGTTCTAGTCCGCGTGTGCCTACCAGCGCAGTGATCACCAGCATCCCGAAGGCGAACATGACTGTCTGATTGATCCCCAGCATGATATCTGGCAGTGCAAGCGGGAGCTGCACATGCCACAGCTTCTGCTTGGCTGTGCATCCGGACATATCTGCCACTTCGATGTTAGAGCGGCTGATATTTCGGATGCCCTGTTTTGCATATCGCACTCCGGGGGGCAGGGAATAGGCTACTATGGCGATGAGGCCGGCGAATTCACCTACTCCGACCAGCATTACTACCGGTATGAGGTAAACAAAGCTCGGCAGTGTCTGAAGGGTGTCGATAATTGGCGTGACGATCCTGTCGGCGCTTTCGTTCAACCCAGCCCAGATGCCAATCGGCAATGCCAAAACCAGCGTGACGACCACCGAAAGCGCGACTAGGTAGAGCGATATCATTGCTGCGTCCCAGTAGCCTGTGATGGCAATGAAACCCAAAAGACCAAGGCTGACCAGTGCCAGTCGCCGTCCGCCAGCCCAATAAGCAAGCCCAGTGACAATTGCTATGAAACCACTCCAGGGAACATCAAGAAGGAAGTTTTTTATCGGGCGCATTGCATAGCCAATCACACCTTCCCGCACCGCCTTGATCTGAGTGTAAAAACTGTCGCTTACCCAGAGTATGGCATCGTTCCAGAAGCTACCTGTCGAAACGGTCAGTATCTCAGGGTAGGTTTGCAAAGCGGGAAAAAAATACCCTGAGAAGTATGCGGCTGGTGTGAACAGAACCATTATCGTGGTCAGTTTGTGTTGTTGCCAGAAAAAAGCCGGCGCTGGCTCGGTATGGTTCGGTCGCCGCAGAGCAATAGCTCTGGAAATCCGGTCCAATGCGATGGCCATAAGGGTTATGGCAATTCCGGCCTCGACCGCATTGCCAATCTTCAACGCTTTGAGCCCTTGATAGACCTTGCCGCCCAAGCCGCCCGCGCCGATGACAGAGGCGATGATCACCATTGCGAAAGTTAGCATGATGACTTGGTTGAGCCCGATCAGCAGATTCTGCCGAGCTGCTGGGACCATCACCAGCCACATCTTTTGACCCCGGGTGCAACCACTCATGGACCCAAAATCATTAATATTGGACGGAACCCTCTGAAGCGCCAGTGTAGTTACTCGTGCCATAGGTGGCATCGCGTAGATCACTGTTGCAATCATCGCCGCCACTGGGTTGAACCCAAAAAGCAATAGCACCGGCACCAAGTAGGAAAACGTAGGGATGGTTTGCATCACATCGTAGATCGGCATTAGCACAGCATTGGCACGAGGACTGCGATACCCCCAGACGCCCAGCATAAGACCTAGCGCGAAACTGACCAAGACTGCGACTAGTACTGAGGACAATGTCAACATTGCCGGCAGCCACAGCCCGAAGAGCAGAAAATACATCAGCGAAGAGAACGTAAGAAACGCCACGCCCGAACCGGCAGCCCACCAAGCGAAAAGTGTCATCGCCAGAACTACCGCCGGCCAGGGAAGCGAGGGGATGACGGTCATGCTGCCGTCATCGTGGTAGACAGTGAAGCCTTCCGCTAGCAAACCCTGTAGCCCCCGCATCGGGATAGCAATGACATCAGCGATGTCGCGCGTGACTTCAGCCAAGTTGACACCGCCAATAGAGAATTCGTTGACTAGGTATTTCACTGCCACGGTGACTGAGGTCGCAATTTCCCAGACCCGGCTCTCGGGATAATCGTGCAGCCAGCTTCCTTCTTCCACCGTCATCCAAACCAACAGGGTGAAGAGAAGTGTGCTTGGCAGAACCAATGCTTTCCAACCCGGGTAGGCAATCCTGCCGCTCGCTTTAGGAGAAATATCACTTATCCCACTCATGCCGCTATCCCCAGGTTCATCAGCACAGCCGCAACCTGCCGTGCTTCAATAGCACCGATGATCTGTCCAGTCTCATCGGCTACAGGCAGCGGGTCACCGCTATCCAGCACTTTGCCTGCGACATCGCCGACAAGAGCATCTGCGTTTACTGGGGCACCAGCCAGCCCTGCTTGGACCTTCCCCATAATGGTGCGCACCCGAACCACCTTGCTCCGCGGGATTTTTTCTGTGAATTCGGCGACGTATTCATTGGCGGGCTGCATGATCAGCTCCTCGGGAGTGCCTATCTGCACTACGCGGCCTCCCTCCATAATCGCGATCCGGTCAGCCAATCGAACCGCCTCGTCAAAATCATGCGTTACGAAGACGATGGACTTGTGCAGCAGGTTCTGCAGGCGCAGGAACTCGTTCTGCATTTCCATCCGGATCAGAGGGTCAAGCGCTGAAAACGGCTCATCCAGGAACCAGATATCAGGTTCTGTGGTAAGGCTTCTGGCAATGCCAACCCGCTGCTGCTGGCCACCGGACAATTCATGCGGCCAGTAGTTTTCGCGACCGGACAGCCCGACCAGTTCCATCATCTCGCGCGCCCTGGCGAGACGTTCGTTCTTGCGCGCGCCCTGTACCCGAAGCGGAAAGGCAATATTGTCCAGCACACTCAGATGCGGCAGCAAGGCAAAATCCTGGAATACCATGCCCATTGTGTGCCGGCGTATCGTAGTCAGTTCATCGCGCGAAGCGGTCGCAAGATCCGTTCCCTTGACCTTAAGGGAGCCTAGCGTTGGTTCGGCTAACCCGGTCATGCAGCGAAGCATCGTCGACTTTCCCGAACCTGAAAGGCCCATTATCACAAAGATTTCGCCCTTGTTCACATCGAAACTCACGTTTCGAGCAGCAGAAATAACCCCTTCTTCCTTTAGAATATCTGATGTTAAGTCCTGGCCATGCTTACCGGCGACCTTCTTCGCCTTTTCACCGTAGAGTTTCCAGACAGAACGGCATTCAATTAGTGTTTGCCGGGCTGCAGATATAGAATTCTGATTTTTTGGCATTTTCGCCTCGTTTCGGCAGGGAGCCCGTACAGGCAAGGATGGCCCGGCTTTCAGCGCGGCCGGGCCGGAGTTCTAGAATTGAGGCGCCTCTAATTAATCCACGCTTTCCAGATAGTTTCATTTTCAACCATCCAGCTGGCAACGGCTTCGTCCAATGAAATGCCGTCCACGTCGACTGCCTTCAGAATGGTTGCAACCTGGGCATCTGCAAGCTCAAACTTGTCGATGATTGTTTTGGCACCAGCATCACTGTCGAGAAACTCCGCGTTCGCGTAGATCCACAACGCCCCAACCTGCACATTGCAGTCATGTGTCGCTTCAGCGTTTAGTCCCCAAGCAGGGTCAAGGTAACAATCTTGGCTGTATTCAGGGAATTTCACAAATTCACCCTCACCACTCATAAAATACCAATGCGGCGTATATCCCCAGCCGATTACCGGTTCTCCGCGCCGGGCAGCCGTCGAGATCGTAGCCACGAGCGCTGCCGCGCTTCCGGAAGCAATAGGCTCAACATCTATTCCAAAGGCTGCTGCCATCTCTTGAACTGGCATGATCCAGTCAGCCGGGCCCTCAATAAAACGGGCCTTCGGAGCAGTTTCGGCTGTAGCCAGCGCCTCAATGCAAGCTGGCTGTTTCAGTGCCTCCCAGTCAGGCAAGCCGGGGCAGTGCGCCTTAAGCGAAACCGGGTACCACCAGCCTTCGGCGGAACTCACTCCAGTAACACCCGCATTGACGGCTTTGCCGCTTTCGGTTGCACCTTCGCAAAGCTCCCAGGTGGATTGCCAGCAAATGGCGAATTGGAGATCGCCTGTTTGAATACCCGAAAAACTGGCCGTGTAATCCGCCTCGACATACTCCACCCTATAACCCGCTTCAGTCAGCGTCCCGCCGAGGATTTTCGAAATTACGTCAGTGGAAGTGTCGCTGACAACCGGAACCACTATTGGTTCGGTACGGTTAGTGGCCAGCACTTCAGTGGCCGGTATTGCTGCGGTTGCAGCCATGACGGCTGCCCGGGCTAAAAATTTCGGTTTCATGTCAAGTTCTCCCTGTTGATATAGCCGTCACGCGGAGCCGCATACCACGGTCCTGCGGTCACAACGGGGCTCTCCTCCCATTCGGATGATCGCTACGCGTATTCAGCCCGACGAAAGTTGCAGATTGATCGCCAGAGCTGAAGTCGCGTACTGCATCTAAGATAGAGACAAGGTGCGACAGCTGTAGTCTCAGAAATGTGACCAAGGCCGACCGACAAATCCATGGTTGTCAGCTCTACTGACATTAAGCGTTGCTTCCCGGATTTCATCCGAAATGGCCGGATCATCTTCATTGAATAGACCTGATGCCTTCAGCGCCTGGCGGAGATCGATAGTTTGCCCTAGTGGTTCCCAAACGACGTGATAGCAGGCTATGTCCCGCGTTGCGGCGCTGCTGATTCCAAGGCTTAGGCCAGTGAGAACCGAAGTTTGATCGCGTTGGGCAGGGTAGAGAATAGTTGTCCAGATCATTTGGCCGGCGTTCATTTCACGCTCATGCACGAATATCCGTTCACCGGTGTGGAACGCGATTCCTGTGTATTTTAGCGTGCGCCGTGATCGGTGCTTGACGGAAGCATAGTTTTCCACATTTTTTATGTAAATATATCCGCGATCGCGATACACCTTCATAAGCGACCGCTGTATTTTCCCTGGAAACTCAATTGGACGGTAGTAACAATGATAATAGCCAATGAACGGCAACATCTCGGTTAAGCTGTTGGGATTGATCCGATACAGCTTTGCAATATATTCACCAAAAGGATCCGCCTCATGCTCCAAAGGACGCCGCACCGCAATGAGCTGACGGAAATCCCGGGTGTCCATTAGGATTTCGTGCTCTTCCACTCCAAAGTGGTCGCAAATCTTTAGCATATTTCTGTGCGATGGTCGGCTTTGGCCGTTTAGGTATCGATGAAACTGTTGGCGGTTAATCGAAAGACGTTCGCAAAGGTCAGAAATAGAACGCGAATAACTGCACAACAAACGCAGATTTTCCGAAAAATTGTTTACTGCCATATTCATGCTCTCCAAAACGGCATCCTGCACCAGTGTAAGCGAGACCTGAACCCCAACTCCTAGTGCTTCGAGTCTGACGCTTGCTACCTGTTGCCCCGGATTTCATCGAGGTCGTTCAGTGCGCGGCGATCTAGGGCGATGATGTCTTCAGCCGTTTTGGTCCAGATGAAGGGCTTCGGCTTGGCGTTGTGCAGCAGCAGGTGTTGTAGATTGCGGCTTCAAGGTCGTCGACGCTGGAATAGCTGCCGCGCCGGATGCGTTTGGACGTGATCTCGGCGACGAACCGTTCAACGAAGTTGAGCCAGGATGCGCTGGTGGGCGTGAAATGCAACTTGAACCGCGGGTGCTTTGCCAGCCAGGCCATCATCTCGGGCGTCTTGTGGGTGGCGTAGTTGTCGAGCACCAGATGCACCTCACGCGGCGCCGGGACGGCCCTGTCGATGCGGCGCAGGAACTTCAGGAATTCCTTGACCCGGTGGCGCGGCAAGCATTCGCCGATCACCATGCCCGACTTCACGTCGAGCGCCGCGAACAGGGTGGTTGTGCCGTGACGCTTGTAGTCGTGGGTCATGGTGGCGGCGCGGCCCTTCTTCAGCAGTAGCCCCGGCTGGGTCCGGTCAAGCGCTTGAATTTGGGATTTTTCGTCGACGCAGAGCACCACCGCCCGCTCTGGCGGATCGAGGTTAAGCCCGACGATATCGGTGTCCTTTTCTTCGAACATTGGAACGTTCGAGACCTTGAAGGACTTGGTCAGATGCGGTTTCAGACCCGTATCGGCCCATATGCGGCCGACGCTCGACGGCGAGATGCCAACCGCCTCGGCCATGGTCGAGCGGCTCCAATGCGTTGCGTTCGGAAGGGTCTCCTGCACCGTCTTGGCAATCACCTTCAGGCGCACCTCCCGAGGCAGCGGCGGCACCCGCGACGGCCGCGTCTTGTCGCGCTTGAGCCCGGCCAGGCCATCGTCGAGATACCGCGCCTGCCAGCGCCAAACGGTCGGCTTCGACGCCTTCGCGCGCCGCATGATTGCGAAAGTACCGTGGCCGTCCGCCGTCGCCAACACGATCTCGGCCCGCCAGACCAGCTTGCGGGGCGTGTTTCGGGCGGCAACAATGGCTTGAAACTCGGCTCGGCCATCAGGGCTCAGATACAGGTAAAGGTCACCACGTCTCATCCCTCGACACTGACACACATCATCACCGATGGGAATCCTATGTCAGGTGTGGAACACTAGCACTTTTGGTTTTAGGTGTTTAGTCCCGGGGTGTGGTGGCCTATCCTCAGGCCGCTTGCAGACCTTCAGTGTGAATCGGCGTGCAAAATTGGCTCTGAAGCAGATTTGGTGCAGCCCAACCTGCTAAGCGCTATATATTGGCAGGTTTTGGAGGAGGTTGCCGATGGCGTCACAGTTTTCACGGCGGGATTTCCTGCCAGCAGGTCTCAAGGCCGACCAGGTTGAGCTTGTTGGGAACACGGTCCGGATCCACTCGCGTTCCGCCAAAGCCACGGCGGCGTGCCCGCGCTGCGGCACGGCTTCACGCCATGTTCACAGCAGGTACCGCCGACGGCCTGCCGATCTTCCTGCGCATGGCCGGAAGGTGGAACTGGTCCTGCTGGTTCGCCGCTTTCGCTGCCGTGCTCTGCATTGCCCAGCCAAGATATTTGCCGAGCGGTTTCCGGCGGACGTGACCCGGCCACATGCGCGGCGCACCTCCCGTCTGCAAGGACTGGTCCGGCACCTCGGCCTGGCACTCGGCGGGCGTCCGGCACAGGCGCTCGCCGCACGGCTCCTGCTGCCGGTCAGCAAGGATACTTTCCTCCGCAGCATCCGGGACACGGCTGAGGCCTCAAACAGTGATCTCCGCGTTATAGGTATCGACGATTGGGCTTGGCGAAAGGGGCAGCGATACGGCACTTTGATCTGCGATCTGGAGCGGCGCCGGGTCATTGATCTCCTTCCGGACCGGGAACCGGCCACGGTCGAGGCCTGGCTGCGGGCCCGTCCAGGGATTGAGGTCGTCGCCCGCGACCGCAACGGAGGCTATGGAGGTGCCGTCTCTCGGGCCTTGCCAAAAGCGGTTCAGGTTGCCGACCGCTGGCACCTGTTAGAAAACGTGAGCACAGCTTTCCTGGCCGCTGTGCAGCGTAACATGCCTGCCATCCGCAAAGCGATCGGAGCAAAGACACTGGACCCAAAGCTGCTGACAGCCGCTGAAAAGCTGCAATACGAAGGCTATCTGCGCCGCCAGCAAACCAACCGGATGGTTCGCCAGATGGCTGATGATGGCGTACCGATCCGGCGGATCGTTCGCCAGACAGGGCTCAGCCGCCAGCTCGTCCGCCAGATTTTGCGCGGGGAACGCGAGGATGTTTTCCGCATCCGTGAGAGCAGTCTGACTCCTTGGCTGCCGCGGCTGGAGCGGGAATGGGCGGGCGGCTGCCGGAACGGCGCCGAAATCTGGCGCCGGCTGCGGGCCGATGGTTTCCAGGGCAGCCTCCGCGTCGTCGGGGAATGGGCCACGCGCCAGCGCCGTGCCGGGCGGGCCGCGCCATCGGGAGCAGAAAAATCGCCGCCCGCGCGCAAGATTGCCCGCCTCCTGACCCTGGGCCGGGATCATCTGTGCAAGGCGGATGCCATCCAGGTCGCAAGGATCGAAGCTTCGCTGCCTGCTCTCGCCACAGCCCGAAGGCTGACCGACCGGTTTACGGACATGGTACGCAATGCTCGCGAAGGCGCGCTGGAAGGATGGCTGAATGAAGCGGAAGACGGGCTGCTCGGTGCCTTTGCCCGCGGGCTGCGGCGAGATCAGGCAGCGGTCGCCGCGGCGCTTCGGGAACCATGGTCGAACGGGCAGACTGAAGGGCAGATTAACCGCCTCAAAACGCTCAAACGCCAGATGTATGGAAGGGCGAACATCGACCTGCTCAAAGCGCGGCTCGTTCAAGCGCTCTGATCTGAGGGAGGCCGAAGTTGCACCAAAACTGAGTCAGAGCCAAATTCAAACGCTGAAACCGGGTCAGTTTTGAACGCTCATTGACAGTTTACTGAAGGATTCTTTGGGAAAAAACGCCAGAACAGGTTGCCTAATCAACAGCCAATGCAGTTCGGTACTCTTCCGAGGTGATCCAGCTGCCGAGCCGGTCGAGAATTCCGTCAAGCGTTGCAAGCTCCTGGTCCGACAGAGGTTCAGTCAGAATTACCTCAAGACGGTCAGATAACTGGCGGGCGATGCGACGAATATTCTGCCCTTTGGGCGTTGTAGTCAGCAGAAACACCCGGGCATCTTCAAGAGAGTTCTCCCTTACAATCAGGCCGTCGCCCAACAGGGTTCGAATGATCCTCGACGTAAGGCTGCGCTCCAATCCCGTCGCCTTGGCTATCTCCGCAAATGTGGTGCCAGGTGTGTCGTCAATTAGCCTTAAAACCCGCAATTCCCGGATCCGGAAGCCCGTTTCGCGCAAGAATATCTCGTCATTGGCACCGATCGCTTCCTGCGCCACGAGCTCGAGCCGGTAGGTCAATCTTTCGTTTCTGAAGGCTTTTTTCATCTTCATCTGGATCCGTTATTTACTGAGCCACGGTGCAGGAAAGGTATCAAGCGATACCCTGATTTCACCAAGCAATAATCTTAAACTATAACCACTTTGCAAATTTAATCTCACATCGCAACCATCTTGCCTTGAGACATAATGGAGGCCCGTCGCATGTTCGCAGAGTGGTATAGCATCCAGAAGCCCATTTCTGAGAGCTGGCTGCACGATCTTCACAGCCATCCCGAAACTGGCTTCGAAGAAACCAAGACCGCTGCCTTCGTAGCCAGCCGTCTAACGGAATTCGGCTATGAAGTTGCCACTGGCCTCGGCGGCACTGGTGTCGTCGGAACCTTGCACGGTGCAGGCGCCAGTGATGCTGCACCGGGCCGCCGCATCGGCTTTCGCGCCGAACTGGATGCACTGCCGATGGCAGAAGAGGCGGACGTGCCTTACCGTTCAAAAGTGGAGGGGAGATTCCACGGCTGCGGCCATGACGGCCACACCGTCACCGCGCTCACTGCGGCGGCCTATCTGGCGCACAGCCCAGATTTCGACGGCACCGTGCATTTCATCTTCCAGCCTGCCGAGGAATTGCTTACCGGTGCCCGCGCAATGCTGGCCGACGGCCTGTTCGAGCGTTTTCCCTGCGACGAGATCTACGCCCTGCACAACCTGCCCGGCCTGCCGGCGGGCAAAGTCAGCATACCATCAGCTGCAGCAATGGCCTCAGCTGACAACATCGACGTCACCATTCGCGCCAATGGTGCCCACGGTTCGATGCCGCATACTGGCGAGGACGCCATCGCGGCGGCCTCTGCCTTCATCGGTTTGGTACAGCAAACGTCGACCCGGGTCATCGATGCGCGGGAAGCCGGTGTGATCTCCTTTGGCGTTCTCACGGGGGGCACGGCTCGCAATGTGTTGCCTGCTGAGGTCTCCATCGAAGGAACAATGCGCACCAACGCGCCCGAGGTACGCGACAGGCTGGCCACCTTGCTTCAGGAAGCCGCCACTGCGGCCGAGCACCTCTACGGCGTCGCGGTAGAGCTTCAGGTCACCAAAGTTGCTCCTGTGACTTTCAACAATAGTGACGCCGTCGCCGCAGTGACGGCCTCGGCCAAACGGGTCGCCGGTGCAGACAAAGTTATTGCAGATGCCCGAAATCTGATGGCCTCCGAGGATTTCTCGGAATTTCTGAACCGGGTGCCGGGCAGCTACTTCTTCATCGGACAGGACGGCCGTGCACCGCACCACCCCGAATTCGTCTTCGACCCGGCGGTCATTCCGCTGGGTGCTGCGATTTTTGCCGACCTGGCCAAATGCCGGACCCGCAAGCCTGAATAACCACGATCATACATCCAAGGGAGGAAACAGATGATCAACCCTGCCATCAAACTGCTCAAGGGCGCCGCGGCGGCTGCCGTAATTCTGACCGCTACGGTTCAAGCCGCCAGCGCGGAAAACTTGACGATGTCGTCCTGGGTGCCGCCGACCCATTTCGTGCATACCGACTTTCTCGTGCCCTTTACCGAAAAAGTAGCTGAGGTCACAGAAGGCCGTGTCACCGTGACCATCCTGCCCGCGCCGCTGGCCAGCCCGCCGCAGCACTGGGAGCTGGCTCGCAATGGCGTCGCCGACATCACTTGGGGTAATTTCACTTACGAGCCGGAGCGTTTCGTACCGCTGTGGTTCGCGGAATTCCCCAACGCCGGCACCAACGCCGAGGCACAAAGCCGGGCGCTTTGGCAAACCTACGAGAAGTTTCTGGCCGGCAATCCTGCTTTTGACGGGGTCAAGATGCTGGCCGTAGGCATGTTTGGAGGCGGCCAACTGCACCACGGCAGCGCCGCTGTGACCACACCCGAGGATGTGAGCGGCCAGAAGTTCCGCATGGGAGGCCCGATCCAGGAGCAGCTGCTGACCAAACTGGGGGCGGTTCCGGTCGCGGCGCCCGCCACCAAAGCCTACGAAATGCTGGAAAGCGGAGTCATCGATGGCTCGCTGCACACCATGGAATCCGTGGTCAACTTCAGGCTCGAGGACAGCCTCAAGCATCACACAATTTTCCCCAACGGTTTTTATGACGCGACCTTCTTCGTGATCATGAACGGCGCCAAATGGGACCGGCTCAGCGATGCCGACAAAGCGGCGATCGAAGCCGTCACCGGTGAGGCCCTGTCGGCGGCATGGGGCAAGAACTTCGATCTCCAAAACCCAGCTGCATCGGAGAAGCTGGCTGCTGAAGGTCACGAAATTGCCGAAGCCGCACCCGAGCTGATTACCGCGGTGAACAATATCTACGACGAGATGGTGTCGGAGTGGACCGAGAAGGCAAAGGCTGCCGGCGTGGAAGACCCGGCTGCGATGCTTGGCTTCTACAGAGAGACCTACACCGAATTGGCTGCGGAATAACCCTCTCCGGGCAAACCACTCGGGGACGGTGCGGCCGTCCCCCTTTCTGCAATAGGAGGCCGCAGGATGCGCTCTTTGGCTTTGAAAATCCGCCGGACAGTAGAAACGGCAATGGCACTGTTTCTGCTGGCCATGGTGGCTCTCACCTTCACCGATGTGATCGGACGCCGCCTGTTCGGCGAACCGGTTTACGGCGCAAATGACATTACCGAACACCTGATGGCGCTGACAGTCTTTGCCGGCTTGCCTTTGGTGACCGCCGCGGGGGCGCACCTGACAATCGATCTTCTCGACAAACTGCTGGACCGCCCCGGGTTGGCATGGTGGCGCGTGCTGACCGGGCTTCTGGTGGCAGCTGTGCTCGGCATGATGGCCTGGTTGTTCGTCAAGCACGGCCTCAATGCCTCGAGCATTTCTGAGGTCAGTCAAGCGCTTCGCGTGCCGCGCGCACCGCTCTATTTCTTCATGGCACTGAGCTGCGCGCTGTCTGCAGTGGCCGCCTTTGCCGTGGTCCTCGGCAGGCCGCTGGCCGACGCCGAAAACACCCATAAGGAGGAAGTGTTATGATTGCCGGTTCTCTGTCCATGGCTGCGGCCATCCTGCTTGCCTTCCTCAGGATCCCGCTGGCCTTTTCGCTGCTCGCTGTTTCGGTCATAGGTATCGGGCTGGCGATTAACTGGAACATTGCGCTGCAGCTGGTGCCGCTGACGATCTCGGACGCAGTGCTGTCCTATGACCTTGCCGTAGTGCCTATGTTCATCCTGATGGGCAATGTCATCTCCAAAACCGGCATCGCCCACGATCTGTTCCGCGCCGCATATGCCTTTGTGGGCAACGTGCGCGGCGGGCTGGCGCTTTCCGCCATGGCCGCCTGCTCCGGCTTCTCCGCCGTCTGCGGCTCCAGCTATGCCACCGCCGCCACCATGGCCAAGGTGTCCTATCCCAGCATGAAAAAATACGGCTACTCCGACGAGCTGGCGGCCGGCACCATTGCCGCCGGCGGCACACTCGGCATCCTGATCCCGCCCTCGATCATCATGGTGGTCTACGGAATTCTGACCCAGACCAACATCGGCGACTTGTTTATTGCCGGAGTGGTGCCGGGGCTGATCGGTCTGGCCGCCTACATGGTGGCAATCCGCATCATTGCGGCCCTTGACCCAAGCCATGCCCCGCGCGGGGAAAGCACCCCCTGGCCGGAAAAGCTCCTGGCGCTGTCCGGCGTCTGGCCTTTCCTGCTGTTGTTCGGGCTGATCATCGGCGGGCTTTATGCCAAGCTGTTCACCCCCACTGAGGCCGCTGGCATGGGAGCTGGTCTTGCCATCCTGATCGCGGCCTTTCACGGGCGGCTCGGCTGGAGCGTGCTGCGCACCATCATCATCGATACCGCCTATACCTCGGTATCGCTTTACACTGTGCTTTTCGGCGCACTGATGCTGTCCAAGCTGCTCACTCTGTCCGGGCTTGCCGCGGGTGTTTTGGGGCTGGTCGAGTCGACCGGGCTCGAAGGCCTCGCGCTGATCTTCGTCATCATGGCGGTGTTCCTTGTTCTGGGCTGCGTGATGGATTCTATGGCCATCATTCTGATCTTCGTGCCCCTGTTCGCACCGGTGGTGGTTTCCCAAGGCTTTGACCTGGTCTGGTTCGGCATCATTGTGATCGTGGTGACCGAAATCGCCCTTGTCACGCCACCCGTCGGTATGAACGTCTTTGTTCTCAAGGCCGTGCTGCCAGAAGTCCCGGTGGTAAAGATCTTCAGAGGGCTGGTGCCGTTCATCATCGCCGATGTAGCCAGGCTGGCTCTGCTGATCGCCTTCCCTGCCCTGACGCTTTGGCTGGGAAGTACGGTAGGGTGAACTCCGAGACCCGTTCAGGTTCTCCTTGCCTGAACGGGACTTTTACTGTGGAAACTGCCGCAGGCCGGCCGCCAGCTTTGCAGCAATGTCAGCTCGAGGCACCAAGGTCTCTGCACAGCGAGAACAGCCCCGCACGCGAATTGATCCCCAGCTTGCCATAGGCGCGCTTACGGTAGGTGATCACGGTATTGGGCGCGACCTCCAGAGCCGCTGCGATCACCTCCGCCTTCTGCCCCGCCAGAATACCCAGGCAGACCGCCCGCTCCCGCTCACTCAACGCGTCCAGAGCCGGTGGAGTGGCGCTGCCGGCGGTACTTTCGAAATGCATCAGCGCCAACCGGCCTGCAATTCGTGCTAAATCCGCGTCGCAGTCCGGCTGTGCCCCGCCCGTCTGGTACAGGCTTACGAACAGCCTCAGCCGCACTCCGGCGGCCAGCACAGTGGTCTTGGCCCGCAGCCCCGGCGTGTCAAAGAATATCCGCCGGTAGTCGCTGCCCATCGTTTCAGCAATCGTCTCCAGCCGCCTCAGCCGGACTGTGCCTGGCTGCGCCTGCACCAGTTCAGGCAAAAGCGGATCCTGCAGATACCAGCCATCCAGATATTGCGCTGACAGTTCCTCGGCTAGCGCTGCACTTCGGTAATGGCGCGAGAACAGGCAGCGCGCATTCCCTTCAGTGATCGCAAATACCATGACCTGATCGGCCCCCAACGTTTCCATGAACTCTGAAAACGCCGGCGCAAAGCCGCCGCTGCCCAGCAGCGCAAGACAAGTATCGATATGCCGGATACAGGATGCCATCGCCACAAGCTATCATGTCCCCCCTCAAGGAGGACAGACAGGACACCTGCCGGGCAGCTATGTTTTTCCCAATCAAGGAGGAACTTACCTATGAGACCGGCAGGCCGCGGCGACACCGACTCGCTCTACTTCACGTACCCGCATTTTGATCCGCCGGAATACCGCAGCAATCTATCAGATGATGTTCCGGTCGCAATCGTGGGCGCCGGTCCTGTGGGCATGACAGCAGCACTCGCCCTGGCCCGCCACGGCGTGCCATCGGTGCTGTTTGACGCTAAGTCCACCTTCAACGACGGAAGCCGCGCCATCTGTGTCGCCCGCCACAGTTTTCGCATCTTCGAGCGCATCGGCGCAGTAACGCCCTTCCTGGAAAAAGCGCTGCCCTGGACCACAGGGCGCAGTTTCTACCGCGGCCGCCAGATCCTCGAGTTCGCAATGCCTGACAGCCGGGCCGAGAAGTACCGGCCGATGTACAACATCCAGCAGCAGTACATCGAGCAGTATCTTTGGGACGCCATCGCCCGCGAGCCGCTGATCGAAACCCGCTGGCAAAGCCGGATCACCGGGGCCAGTGATACCCGCGATGGCGTCACCCTAACGGTCGAAGACCCGCACGGCATCTATACGCTCAACGCGGCTTGGGTGCTGGCCGCGGACGGCGCCCGCAGTGCCATCCGCAAACTGCGCGGCCTTCGCCTGAAAGGTGAGAACTACGAGGGCCGCTATGTCATCGCCGATGTGCAGATGAAGCACGGTTACCCAACCATCCGCCGGGCACTGTTTGACCCTGACTGCCGCCGCGGCGGTACAGTCCTGGTACACAAGCAGCCAGATGATATCTGGCGCATCGACTACCAGCTTCACGATGGCGAGGATGAGAAGAAAGCCATCCGCGAGGAGACTGTGCGCGCCTCGGTCAGCGCAGTGCTGCGGGAGATTGGCCATGACGGCGACTGGGAGCTGGAATGGTGGAGCGTCTATTCCGCCAACACGCTGGCGCTGGATGACTACCGGGACGGACGCGTGTTCTTCGTCGGCGACAGCGCCCATATCGTGCCGATCTTCGGCGTGCGCGGCCTGAACAACGGCTTGGCCGACGCCTATGACATCGCATGGAAACTGGCCTGGGTGCTGCAAGGAAAAGCCGGGACAGCGCTTTTGGACAGCTACACGCCGGAACGCCGCGGCGCGACGCTGGATGTCTTCGCCAATGCATCCAAGTCGGCCCGATTCATGACCCCGCCCAGCCCCGGCTGGCAGTTGATGCGAGACACGGCGCTAAACCTCGCGCTAAGCCATCCGTTCGCAGGCGGGCTGGCCAACCCCCGGCAGATGACTCCCTACAGTTATGCCGCCAGCCCTGCCGTCTGGGCCGACGATACGGGCTTCGAAGGTGGCCCGCAGCCTGGCACGGTGTTGCCCGACGCCCGCACTTCAGACGGGTTTCTCTCCGGCCTTCTGGGCCCCGGCTTCAGTCTCGTCACCTTCGGGGAGGCGTTGGCCGAAACTGCTGCTGAGCTGGGCCTGACACATATCGTATTGCCACCGGGTTCCGACGCCGCGCGGTTGCTTTCTGCCTCTCCGGACAGCGCCTATCTCATCCGGCCCGACACCCATATTGCCGCCCGCTGGTGCCAAGCCACACCTGGAGCGCTGCGGCAGGCTTTCGCCCGCGCCACAGCAGGAGAAATCAAATGACACCGGAAGACCTCGAATCCGTTTTTGAAACCCTGGCCCGTGCGCTGGACGCCGCAGGAGAGGAACAGCACGCTGCACTGCTGGCGAAACTGGTTCTGCTGTTGTCCCGCGATTTGGATGACCCCGGCCTGGTCTGCCGGCGCATCATGGAAGCGGGCAAGAACCTTGCCGCTTAGCGCTGCCACCTTCAGTCCGGTGCGGTGCCCCCGCAGGCTGGCTTCGTCGCGCAGCCGGCGGGCATACTGGAATTTGCGAAATCAACGGGGACTCTGATCTTAACCGCATCACCTCTCGGCCCGGTTTCTACGCTGGGGAAGAGCAACCAGTAATAACAGCATGAATGCGCTGGCCAACCGGAATGGTATGTATACATACCTTACTTGAGGGGGGCGCTGAATAGTACAATCAGTAATAACCGTTCAGAAAGCGGTGAAGCGGAGAGTTGGCCATGCAGTACTACGTTGACGGGTTCAAACCTGGTGATCCCGATATCAAACCATCAGCACCAGGCCTTGGTCGTGCCACCTCGAACGCAAACGATATCCCGCAAAAGGTCGATGTACTGATTGCCGGGTGCGGACCCGCAGGGCTGTGCCTCGCGGCACAGTTGGCGGGTTTTCCGGAAATTTCGACCATGATTGTCGAACCAAAACACGGGCCTATGGAAAAAGGGCAAGCCGATGGCGTCAGCGTCCGCTCGATGGAAATGTTTCAGGCCTTTGGCTTTGCGGAAAAGGTAAAGCGCGAAGCCTACTGGGTGAACCAGACGGCGTTCTGGAAGCCCTCCCCCGCCGATCCGAGCCATATCCACCGCGTAGGGATCGCTCAGGACGTGGCCGATGATCAGTCAGAGATGCCGCATACAATCGTGAACCAGGCGAGGATACACCAGTTGTTCCTCGACGTGATGAAGAACGCCCCAACACGTTTGGAACCCCATTACGGGCTGCGCGTCAATGACCTGGCGATTGACAGCGGCAGCGACGATCACCCCGTTACTGTTACCTTGGAACACGTAGCCGAAGATGGCAGCGCAGGTGACACTGTTACAGTGCGCGCGAATTATGTGGTCGGTTGCGACGGCGCGCGCAGCACAGTGCGCAAATCAATCGGTGGCAAGTTACACGGCGATGCGGCGCATCAGGCCTGGGGGGTTATGGATATTCTGGCGAATTCAGATTTCCCGGATCTGCGCAGGAAGTGCCTGATCCAGTCAGCGAAGGAAGGCAATATCCTGATCATCCCGCGCGAAGGCGGCTATCTATTCCGGATGTATGTCGAACTCGACAAGCTCAATCCGGATGAACGGGTGTCGAACCGCAACCTGACAGCCGGCGATATTATCGCTGCGGCGAACCGGATCATGGCCCCCTACTCCATCGACGTCAAAGAGGTGGTCTGGTGGTCGGTCTACGAGATCGGCCACAGGCTGACCGACAAGTTCGATGATGTCCCCGCGGATGAGATTGCCCACCGGACACCCCGCGTTTTCACCGCCGGGGATGCCTGCCACACCCACAGCCCCAAGGCGGGGCAAGGTATGAATGTTTCCATGGGCGACACCTTCAACCTCGGTTGGAAACTTGCCCATGTTCTGACCGGCCGGTCAGACCCGGGCCTGCTGCATAGTTACTCGGCCGAACGTCAGCTGGAAGCCAAGCGGTTAGTTGAGACCGATCACAAGTGGGCGCGCATTATGAGCGCTCCGCCGGGCGAATCCGAACTTGATGGCAGCGAAATGCCCCGGTTTCAAAAGCAGTTCATCGAGAACCTGGAATTTACCGGCGGGCTTGCCGTTCACTACGAACCTTCAAGGATTATCGCCGCGTCGGCGCACCAGTCGCTTGCCACGGGCCAAATCGCGGGCAAGCGCTTCCATTCGGCGCCGGTTCTAAGGCTATCCGATGCGAAGCCCATGCAGCTGGGCCATGTTGCCGAAGCGGACGGGCGCTGGCGCATCTACGCCTTCGCAGGACAAGATGACGATGGAACCGAAGGCGGTGCGATTCATAACCTGTGCGCCTATCTGGAAAATGACCCTTCGTCACCGATCCGGCGGTATACCCGTGCAGCTGAAGATATCGATGCCCTGATCGACCTGCGCACCATCTTCCAGCAGGATTTCAAGGCGCTGAACTTTGAGGACATGCCGGGCCTGCTTCGGCCTGGAAAGGGCCGCTACGGGCTGCGCGACTTCGAGAAGATTTTCTGCGTCGATCACAAGCGGGGTGACGACATCTACGCGATGCGCGGCATTGACTGCAAACAGGGCTGCATGATCGTCGTCCGGCCGGACCAATACGTGGCGCACATCCTGCCGCTTGACGGCTTCGCTGCACTTTCAACCTTCTTCGACGGCGTCTTCAAACCGCAAGATGAACAATAAAGGGGCCGCCGCCGCCCACCGCGCCGCGCTTTTTCAAATGCAGCGCAGGCACCTTGGTGCCAGCTCCGACTCTGCGCCCGGCAACATGCACGCGCGCCCAAGCGGCGCCTTCCAGAGTGATTCGCCATGACCGATGTCCTGCTCCTAATGCTGCCGATCTTCACGATGATCGGGATCGGCAGCCTCTTCGTGTCCCGCAGATGGTTTCCCGCAGACGGCCTGCCGGTTCTGAACCGGTTCGTGATGAATGCCTGCATTCCAGTGCTGCTGTTTTCCGCCATCGCAAACGGCGAAACGCTGGCGGATTTCTCCTGGCTCAACGCATTCGTCTTTGGCGCCGCATCGCTAGTGTCGAGCGCGGTTCTGTGGGCCGTCCTGCGCTTTGCCCTGCACGAACCGGCCCCGCAGCGCATTATCCTGGCGCTCGGCGGGGCGGCCGCCAACACCATTTTTCTCGGCTTCCCGATTGCCTCGGCCTTCATACCCGGCAGCGCGGCCAAGGTCTTTTCCTGGGTCGTGTTCGCCGAAGTTGCGATCATCATCCCGGTCGTGACTACACTGGCGCTGCTGGCCGAGAACACATCCGGTCAGAACGCCTTTGGCGCCGCTTTGAAAGCACTGGCGCACAGCCCAGTCGTCTTGGGCCTGGCCGCCGGTTTCGCCTTCCTCGCGACCGGCCTCACCCTTCCGGAATGGTTGGACCGTGTGGTCACGTCAATCGTCGCCGCCGCACCGTTCATCGCGCTGTTCGTGATCGGGGGCAGTATCCTGCAATTCCGGGTGTCGCGCAGCGGACCGCGTGTCGCGGCCGTCACCGCGGCCAAGCTGATCATCCACCCGTTTGTGGTCGGCGGTGCCTTCTGCGCTGTATTCGGCTGGCAGGACCCGGTGGCGCGGGACGCGGTCCTGTTTTCATGCATGCCGCTGTTTCTATCCTATGCGGTGTTCTGCGGCCGCCACTCAGTCGGTGAAACCGGCGCGTCGGCCATTGTTCTGTCAACGCTTTTCGGGGCCGTCACGGTGCCCGTCATCCTTGCCCAGCTGTACTGAAACCGCAAGCAAAGGGGCCGCTCACGCCGCCAGCCGGTCCATCATCCAGCGGCCAAACCGCGTCAGGAAATGAAACACGATGCCCGCCACGACTCCCCAGAATGCCGCGCCGATCCCGAAGAGCGACACGCCGGATGCGGTGAAAATGAAGGTGAGCAGCCCAGCCTGGGCATCTTCGGACGCCATCATTGCGGCGGTAAATTTCAGGATCGGTTGCAGCAGCGCCAACCCCGCCAGCAGTGCGATGACGGAGGATGGCAGCATGATCAGGATGTCGACGATGCTCCCGGCAAAGAGCCCGCCGAGGCAGAAGAACAATCCGCAGGCAACACCCGCAATGTAGCGGCGCTCCGGGTTTTCGTGACTGTCTGGCCCTGCGCAGAAAGCTGCCGTGATTGACGCAAGCGCGGTGCTGATTCCACCGAACACCGCGGCGCCCGCGGAGGCAAGTCCTCCAAAGATCATGATCGGATTGGCCGAGACCGCGTAGCCGTTGGCCCTCAGAACCGCCATTCCTGGCAGAAATTGCCCGCTGAGAGTCGTTATTAGCAACGGCACTGCAAGACTGAGCATCGCAGACGTCGAGAATTGTGGCACTATTGCTTGCGGCTGCGCCATCGACAAGCTCACCGATGTGATCGATGTTTCATAAGCGATGGAGGTGAGCATAAGAGCCAGCCCCAGCAAGGCGAGCACGGCATAGCGCGGCACGGTGGCGGTGCAAATTGCGAAGGCTGCGATGAGAACGGAGACCACCACCGGATCTGTGGCCAGCCCGCCTGCAGCCTTGAGGCCGAAACCGAACAGGATACCCGCCATCATGCCGTTTGTTACGGCGGGAGGAAGAACTTTCACGAGCCGATCGAACAGGCCGGAAATACCGATGAGGATCAAAGCCGCCGCGACGGCAATGTAGGCCCCCGCCATCTCAGCAGCAGGCAGAGTAGGACCGAACCCGATCAGAAGCACGGTTCCAGGCGCGGACCAGGCCATAGCGACAGGGGCACGGAACCACAGGCTGAGGACGATGCTCGACAGGCCTGCCGCGATCGAGATTGCGAAGACCCAAGATGTGAATGCTGACCGGGAAATTTCCATGGCCTCGGCAGCACTGAGATAGATCAGCAGAGGACCGGAATAAGATACAAGGACTGCAAGGAAACCGGCCCCGACAGCGGAGCCGGAAATGTCCCCCAGGCGCAGTCGCTGGTATCCAGCCGTATCAGACAATTGTGGCCACCGCAGTATTTTCGGTCTCACCCCGGTTCATGCTGTCGGTGGGCAGGCGAAGCCCGAGGATGCGCCGCGCTTCCTGCCAGGTCGCGACGGGGCGGTTGTTCTTTGCGCAAATTTCCGCGGTTCGTCGAACCAGAGCGGCATTGGAGGGGGCCAGCGTGTTCCGGTCGAGGCGGACATTGTCCTCAAGCCCTGTACGCGCGTGCCCGCCCGCAGCAATCGCCCATTCATTCAGCGTGAGCTGATTGGCCCCGATGCCGGCCGCGCACCATGGCGCATCGTCACCGAAAAGACGGTGAACGGTGCGGATGTAGTAGTCAAACACATCCCGATCGACCGGCATGGCGTTCTTCACCCCCATCACGAACTGAATGTAGGGTGTGCCCGCAAGCTGGCCTTCATCGGCCATCTGTCTGGCTTTCAGGATGTGACTAAGATCGAACGCTTCGATCTCTGGCTTGACGTCGTAGGCCAGCATTTCCGAAGCCAGCCAGGCCACCAGATCCGGCGGATTCTCGTAGACACGGGTTGGGAAATTGTTCGACCCGACCGAAAGCGACGCCATGTCAGGCCGCAAGGGCAGCATCCCGCCGCGTGTCTTGCCCGCACCCGACCGCCCGCCGGTCGAGAACTGGATGATCATGCCCGGGCAGTGTTTCTCGATACCTTCCTTCAGGGCCGCGAATTTCTCAGGGTCCGATGAGGGCGTCTCATCCTCATTGCGCACATGCGCATGAACGATGGTGGCACCCGCCTCAAAGGCTTCGTGGGTCGATTCCACCTGCTCCGATACGATGATTGGAACAGCCGGATTGTTGGCTTTGGTCGGCAGGCTGCCGGTAATCGCCACGCAGATGATGCAGGGGTTTGTCATTGTTTTGTTCCGGTTTTGCCGCGTCACGGGAAATGCGGCACGTCAGGTTTGGATCCGTTCAGGAGCGTGCCTTGCGCGATGCGGAGGCCTTGCCGGCCTGCCTCATACTCTCGATGGCGGCGCGTTCTTCGTCGGTGAAGAACATCCATGCGGCCTCTGCCTTTTTGTGCTTCTTGCATCCTGGACAGGGGTTGTCGGCATTCTTGCACATGGCTCCTCCTCCCGTGCTGATTTGAGTGTCAGGCCGCCTTCGCAGCTGGTTTGGGCATTTTCCCAAGAGCTTCGACGAAGAAGGGACGGAACCCGTCCGGGTGTTCGCTCATCGGGAAATGTCCGAGCTTGTCCATCACAGCGAGCGTCGCGCCAGGGATCGCCTTGGCTGTCCGCTCGGCATCCTCGGGTGTGCATGTCAGGTCGTAAGCCCCGACGATGATGTGAACAGGGGTATTTGCCGTAGCGATCGTCGGCAAACGCGGGATCAGGCTGTCGTCCTTTGTGTAAAAACTCAGATCGCCACGGAAAACGCCGGGACCACTTTGCATGAACATCCACAATGTGTTCCAGCGCTCGGCATTTGGCGCGAAGGGGGAAATGTTGGCCGAAACAAGCGCTGCGCCCATCTCGCCGCCATGGGCATCCGGGCGGTGGAACCAGTCGATATCATACCAGGCGGGCTGGAAATCAGAGGCTTCTATTGCGATAAAACCGCTGAATTTCTCGGGATGCAAAGCCGCGAGTTGCAGCGCGATGCGCCCGCCCATAGAGCAGCCAGCCAGAACCGGGCATTCCAGCCCAAGACCGTCGATGACCGCGAGAACGGTCTCGATATAGGCTTCGGTGGTCAGCAGGTATTCCTGGGTCTCAAAGCCTTCAGGCGGCAGCGATTTTCCGTGCCATGGCATGTCAAAAGCGATCAGGCGGTTCGAAGCGGTGATCTCTGTGTCGTTCATCAGATGACGCCACTGGCGGGTATCAGCCCCGGCGGTGTGCAGACAGATGACCGGACGGCCCTGCCCTGCTTCCTCGAAATAGATCCGGCGGGGCGCGCCGCCCACGGTGACGGTGACATAGCGGCCGGTGATCGGTTCGATACTCATGCGGCCAGCTCCTTTTTTGCGCGTGCCAGCGTCAGCACTTCCTTGAAGAAGCGCAGGTTTTTGACGAGGCTCAGGATGTCGCCATCAATCCGGCCCCGGCCGATCTTCACCAGCCCGAAAATGTCGTGAAACCCCGGCTCGGGACGGGCCTGCCAGAACTTTTCCAGTGCTTCGGCATCTGTGCGCAGGGCAAATCGCCAGGGTGTCTTGCGGCTCGGACCTTCTACGACGGACACGATGAGCCCTTTATCGAAAGACAGGTAGTACTCGCTGCCGTCGATCTCGATCAGCACCGTTTCGGAAAACAGACAGCCGAGGCGCAGCAAGTGCGGCGTCGCCTCAAGGCTTTGCTGAATATGCTTGAAGGTATCGATCACCTCAGCCTCCCATGCGATAATTTACTGAAGCGTTGGTGCCACGAGCCAATACAGTGAAGCCATACCATCCCGGGTATGAGGCAATACTCTCAGGCCGGGCGCATCTTGAATGCCCTTATAACTGCTTGATTTAAAGGACACTCCGAGGGCTACAGCCGTTTGCGGTATTGCCCGATACCGCCCCAGGCATTGGGATGAGGAGCGATTGGGGGGAAGTTCGATCGCAGACGAGGGACGGTGGAGCGTCCTGTTTTCGAACCCCCAGACAGCCAGGAGGAGGAATTATCCATGGGCATCGTCAACCAAGAAAACATTACGGAGGTTGTGATCGGCAGCCTCGGCCAGCACGGCGATATCACCGACCGTGAACGCGAGATCGCGACAGGTATCATCAAGCACATGCATGCTTTCATCAAAGACGTGAAACTTCAGCATCACGAATTTCTGGCCGCCTGTGATTACCTTGCCCGCGCTGGACAGCTTTGCAACGACAATCGCCAGGAATTCATCCTGCTGGCCGATATCCTGGGCATCGAAGTCCTGGTCGACATGATGACCAACCCGGTCGAAGGCAACGAGAGTGAATCGACCGTGCTCGGACCGTTCTACCGCGAAAACCCGCCAGTCCTGCCCAAGGGCGCTTCGACCATTCAAAAGCACTTCGACAACGAAGAAACAGCCTACTACGAAGGTTACATCCGCGACGAGAACGGCAACGGCATTCCTGGTGTGACGCTCGATGTCTGGGAGGATGCACCGAACGGCATCTACGAGAACCTCGATCCTGACCAGCCCGAATACAACCTCCGCGGCCGGTTCGAAACTGACGATAACGGGCACTACGCCTTTGTTGCCGTCCGGCCTGTCCCCTACCCGATCCCCGACGACGAGACCGCAGGGGAACTGCTGCGCTTTATGGGCCACCACCCGAACCGCCCTGGCCACATGCATTTCATTATCTCCAAAGACGGTTACCGCCCGTTGATTAGCCAGATCTACGATGCCGACAGCGAATGGCTGGAGAACGACAGCGTGTTTGCCGTCAAAGAAAGCTTGATCGGCAAGTTCAAGCCGGCCCCCAAGGAACTGGGCACTGATCTGCACTTCGAGTTCGACTTTGTGCTTAAGACCGGTGCCGCCGAGCAGGCCGTAGCCGCCGAGTAAACCACTTCACCTCCCACCAAACTGACCCCCGATTTTCGGGGGTCTTTTTTCACTTGGAAGGATCGCCTAACGTGAAGACTTGGGGGAGTGCCTGAAAATGAACTTCAAACAGCTGTCCTATTTCATTGCGGTGGCAGAGGAATTGCATTTTGGGCGGGCAGCTGAGCGTCTCGACATGGCGCAACCACCACTCAGCCGCCAGATCAAGCAGTTGGAAGAAGAGCTTGGTGCGATCCTATTCAATCGCGGCCGCAGCGCGATAACGATGACCCAAGCAGGGGAAAGACTGCTTGAGCGCGGGAAATCAATCTTGGCCCAGATTGAAGATACCCAGCTGGAAGTGCGCCGCTTGGGCCAGGGAGCCGAGGGACGTCTGCGCATCGGCTTCGTTGGATCTGCAACCTTTGGCATTCTTCCGAACATCATTCGGTCATACCGGGCAAATTACCCGGAAGTGAACCTTAGCCTTATCCCCATGAACAATGCCGATCTGCATAGGGCTTTGGTATCGCGTGAACTCGACGCGGTTTTCGCCCGCCCAACGCTTAAGGATCCTGAGTTCCTTTCGAAACACCTGGTCGAAGAACGGCTAATCCTGGCCCTACCCGATATCGTGGACACGGGGGCACGCTCGGTCGCGAAGCTTGAGCGTCTGAAAACGCATCATCTGATCCTCTATCCCGAGAAACCCCGCCCGAGCTATGCGGACATGGTTCTAAAAGCTATCGAAGACGCCGGTTTCGAAGCGCCGCTACGCATCTGGTGCATGGATCTGCAAACCGCACTCGGCCTGGTTGCCGTCGGCGAGGGCGTTTGCATCGTGCCGGAGTCAGTTGCAAACGCCCCGCGGAAGGGCATGAAATTCCTCAGGATCGAACCCGAGTTCGCGCGCACCGAACTGTCTGTCAACTACCGGCTGGACGAGCAAGGCCTGCATGTGAAGAACTTCGTCAACATCGCGCAAAAGGTGGCCCGCAAGGTTTTCTAGTTGGACGGCCGGTGTACCAGGCGGCCCAATTACACACCAAGCCAGGTATGCTGCGCGTCCTCGTCTGCCTTGATCTCTTCTGCACTGCCAGTCCAGACGACCTGGCCTTTGCCAACCACCACCACGTCATCGGCAAGCGAGGTTGCAAAACCAAAGTTTTGCTCCACGATGATCATCGAAAGCCCGGCTGCCTTCAGGTCCTGGAGCTTGTCGTGGATCAGTTTCACAATGATCGGCGCCAGGCCCTCGGTCGGTTCATCGAGGATCAGGAGGCGGGGATTCATCAGCAAACCGCGTGCAATCGCCAGCATTTGCTGCTCGCCGCCTGACAGTTGGGTGCCGCCGTTGTCCATCCGCTCCCCAAGACGGGGAAAAAGATCCAGAACCCGTTCCATCGTCCATTCGGTCTTGGTTCCGCCAAATCGCTTAGCCGCTATCTCCAGGTTTTCGCGCACTGTCAAAGACGGGAAAATGTCACGCGTTTCAGGAACGTAAGCGATACCACTCTTGGCGATGTCGAATGGTTGCCTCGCGATCGGTTTACCCTCGAAGGCGATCTCACCGGACTTGATCGGAAGGAGACCCATGATGGTTTTCAGCGTGGTGGATTTTCCTGCGCCATTGCGGCCCAGGATGGCCAGCACCCTGCCCTTTTGCGCTTCCAGCGAAAGGCCATAGAGAACTTGCGTTTCGCCATAACCGGATTCGATTGCCCTCAGTTCAAGCATCTTCCCAGCTCCCCAAATAGATTTCCTTTAGCAGGCTTGACCCGCGGGCCTCCTCCGGCAAGCCGTCAAAGACAACTTCGCCGTAGTTGAGCACAGTGATCGTGTCCGCCACGTCGAAGGCGAGGTCCATGTCGTGCTCGATGATGAGCATTGTCAGGTCACGCGGCAGATTGTTCAGCAAGTCGTGAAACCCCTTCGACATCTCTGGCCCGACACCGCTAGTGGGTTCGTCCATCAGCAGAACAAGCGGCCTTGTGGCGAGCGCGACGCCAACTTCGAGCTGGCGGCGCACGCCGTAGCTGATCTCAGATACTTTGGCGTGAATGAACGGCATCAGGTTCACCTGTTCCGCCACCTCCTCGACGATCTCGCGAACGTCGGGCTTTGCCAGGCTATCTGCCCAAAGCTGCGTCGCGTTGCCGGTATGCACGGCAGCGGCAAGCCCAAGATTTTCCTCAACCGTCAGACCGTCGAACAGAGTATTCTTCTGGTAGCTGCGCGACAGGCCGCGGCGGGCGCGTTTAGCAACAGGCAAGGCGGTGACATCTTCGCCAGCGAGATGAACCGATCCGTTGTCGGGTGTGAGTTCACCCACCAGTTGGTTGAACAGCGTTGTCTTGCCTGCGCCATTGGGGCCCAGGATCACGCGGCGTTCTCCCCGCTCCAATTTCAGCGATACATCGCGGGTGACGTGGACGGCACCGAAGCTCTTGTCCAGATTACGCGTCTCAAGCATCGGTCAACACCTCCTCGGACTCCTGTTTGCGCGTTGCATCAGCCACACGGCGTTCGACCCGGGCACCCCAGCGGGCTTCGATCCAGCCGAAGATACCGTTTGCGCGGCTCATCACCACGGCGATCAGAATTACGCCGACAACAAGATGCCAGTGTGCCGTAAGCGAACTCAGTTCATGCTTGAGCAGCACAAAGGCGGCAGCGCCCACGAGCGGACCAACCAAAGTTCCTAAGCCGCCAAGGATAACGACAACCAGTGCCTCGCCGGACACAGTCCAGCTGAGAAGCCCGGGCGAGATATACATGATGTGCTGCGCAGCAAGCGCGCCGGCGAGGCCGGCAATCATGCCCGACAACCCAAACACATCCGCCTTGATCCGCCAGATCGTCAATCCAAGCGCGCGCATCCGCTGTTCGTTGTGCATGACGCCCGTCAGCGAACGGCCAAGCCCTGAACGCAGAATGAGAACAGATGCGCCATAGACCGCGCCAAGGATGGCTAGGCAGAAGAACGCAAAGCTGCGGCTGTCATTCAGATCAACTCCGATAAAGCTCAGATCCAACCGGGAAATACCACCTAACCCATCGTCTCCGCCAAAGATTGGGGCTTCGAACACGTAGGAATAGGCCATTTGGCCGAAGGCGAGTGTCGCCATGATGAAATAGATTCCATGGCTGCGTGAACAGATTGCGCCGATGATCCAGGCGGCGGAACCGGTCAAAGCGATGGCGCCAGCCATGGCCACGGGCGGCGCGAGGCCCGCCTTAGCAGACAGGATGGCGTAGGCATAAGCGCCAACACCCATCAGTGCGCCGTGGCAAAGCGATACCATGCCCCCAAAGCCCGCAACGATGTCGAGAGCCAGCACAAGCATGGCCAGGATCAAGATTTCGGTCAGGATTTCCAGCCCGAAGTACTCGGCGGTAAAGGCCTGAAAGAGGGCACCTGCGGCCAAAAGCACGAGGGCCATGTAGCGAAGAGCATTGTGACGAAACATCGGCTTATCCTTTCGCAGGAAACAGGCCCACGGGCTTGATCACGAGGACAGCAGCCAACAGGGCATAGATGAGGATAGAAGCGAGCTGCGGAGCCAAAACCGCGCCGAAGGTCTGAACGAAACCATAGATCAGCGACCCGGCGATTGCGCCTTTAAGCGAGCCCAGACCGCCTATGACAATCACGATCAAAGTCGGGATCAGGATCTGTAGACCCATATCCGGCGTAACGCTCAAGAGCGGCGCCGCGACGACCCCCGCAAGACCTGCCAGCGCACATCCGACGCAGAAAACGATGAAGAACAACCGTTCAACATTGATACCGAGACAAGACGCCATGGCATCGTTGTCGACACCGGCCCGGATCATCGCGCCGATTTGCGTACGGCTCAGCACAAATGCGAGCGCTGCGAAGATGGAAAGTCCGAGAACGATGATGAACAGCCGGTAGGCCGGATACTCGATGCCCAGGAACGTCAGCCGACCAGAAAGCAGCGCAGGCGCGTCGATAGCCAACGCCAGATCGCCCCAGAAAATCCGTGTCAGATCGAGCAGCACAAAGATAAGCCCAAAGGTCACGAGCACCTGGGCCATAGGACCGGACTTGCGCATCCGTTTGATAAGTCCGGAATAAAGCAAAATGCCAACCCCGGCCACGGCGACAGGCGCAAGAAAGAACCCCATCCAATATCCACCGATGGCGGCCAGAGAGGCGGCAAAGTATGCCCCCAGCGCATAGAGCGATCCATGAGCAAGATTGACGAAGTGCATCAGCCCGAAGATGACCGTCAGGCCGATGGAAAGCAGAAAGAGCAGCATGGACAGTTGCAGCGCATTCAGCGCCTGAAGCGTCCAGAAACCAAGATCATGTGCCATGAGAGGCCCTCCTCGGAATATGGGCCCGGCCACACGGGGGGCGGCCGGGCAGCATTGTCAGTTGGAGACAGGGGCCATCTCGCAGCCGTTGGCTGGGTCGGCCTCGGCGGGCAGCTCGGCCAGCACCTTCTGGGTCAGCCCGTTTTCACCAGCCACGGTTTCGTAGACGTAGACCGGCTGGACGATATTGTTGGTGGCCGGGTCGATCGACAGCTTGCCGCGCGGCCCGTCAAAGCTGACCTGGCGCAGGGCTTCAGCCAGCGATGCCCGGTCGTGAGCACCGGTTTTGGCCGCCTCGACCAGCGCCCGGGCCGCATCATACCCCTGCACGGCGAACTCCGACGGCAGACGACCGGTCTTGGCCTGGAATGCCGCGACAAAGGCGGCATTGGCCGCGTTGTCTAGCGTCGGCACGTAATGCAGCGCGGTGATTACACCCTCGGCGGCCGGGCCTTCGGCGTTGACATACAGCGGCGAGGTCAGGAAGCCGGAGCCATATAGCGGCAGATCCGCCTTCAGCCCGAAGCTATCGTACTGCTTGACGAAGGAGATCGCCTCGCCGCCAGCATAGAACACATAGACCGCATCGGCGCCGCTTGCTTTGGCTTGCGCCAGATAGGGACCGAAATCCTGGGTTTTCTGAAACGGGGTGAATTCCTGCCCGGCGATCTCTCCACCCGCGGCGGTGAAAGTCTCAACGAAGCCCCCGATCATCTGGCGGCCCGCCGCATAGTCCGGGGCCAGCGTATAGACTTTGCGGATGCCCTGATCGTACATCCATTGCCCCATCGGGCGGTTCACCTGGCCATTGGAAAATGACATGCGGGTGATATAGGGCGAGCAGCTTGCCCCGGTGGCATCATCATTACCGGCATTGGCCACGATCAGCGGCACACCGGCGCCATGCACCATGTCGCGCACGGCGCCCAGAACACCTGAGCTGACGATGCCCGCCACAACATCAACCTTGTCTTGCAGGATCAGCTTCTTGGCCTTGCCAAGCGCTACGGGCGGCTTCACTTCGGTGTCCTCGCGGACAATTTCGAAACCCGTGCCGGCTTCGCTGCCGAACTGTTCAAGGGCCACGGTAAAGCCCGCTTCGATATCATTGCCGAGCGCGGCATAGACGCCTGAAAACGGCAGCAGCAAGCCGACCTTGATGTCCTCTTCGGCGGCTGCGGGCACAGCAAGGCTGGTGGCGAGCCCGAGGGCCGCCAGGATTGCGCGTTTCATTGTAGTTTCCTCCTGTTGGTTCTTCCGGCCCCTCCTCAGGGCCTGTCCAGCTCGGCGCTAACCGAGATCACCGCCCCCCACCGGCACCGTTACACCGGTGATGTAGGATGCGTCATCCGACGCCAAGAACAGGATCGGACCGGCCTGTTCGTCGAGTGTTCCATAACGTTTCATCAGCGATGACTGCACCGTCTGGTCGACGATGGTCTTGTACCAGTCATCGCGCTGTTCTTCCTCGGCATTGGGATTGCGTGGCACTATGCGCGGCGGCGCCTCGGTGCCGCCGGGGGCGGCGGCAACCACACGGATGCCGCGCTCGGCCACTTCCCAGGCCAGGCTCGCCGTGATCGCATTCACACCGCCCTTGGCCGCCGCGTAAGGCACGCGGTTCAACCCGCGCGTGGCGATGGACGACACGTTGACGATCACGCCCGAGCCTTGCGGGAGCATGTGCTCAATCGCGGCCCGGCAGCAGTACAGCGTCGGGAAAAGCGACCGGCGCACCTCGGCGTCGATCTGCCCGGGCTCGTATTGCTCAAACGGCTTGGCCCAGATCGTTCCGCCTACATTGTTGACCAGGATGTCAATCCGGCCCCACAGGTCCATAGCGGCCTGCATCGCCTCCGCGCAGCCCTCCCAAGTCTCAAGGTCAACCGAGACTGCCTGCGCCGCACCACCCCCTCCGCGGATCGACTCCGCGGCCTCCTCGCGCGCGGGGGAACGGTCCACGATCAGCACCCGGGCGCCCTCGGCAGCTGCCCGTTCGGCAACCCGGCGGCCAATGCCCTGGGCCGCGCCGGTCACGACCATGACTTTTTCATCAAACCGGCGGCTCATGCGGCTTCCGCCTCTGCTTCGGTCGGGTTGAACTTCTCAAAGTAGAAATTCGCAGGCTCGACCCCCAGCTTGCTGAAGTGGCCCCGCACCGCATCGACCATCGGTGGCGGACCGCAGAGGTACACATCGCAATCGCCGCCGTTCAGATCGCCGGCAGTGACATGATCGGTGACAAAGCCCTTACGCTCATGTGCTTCTTCTTCGGCGGCCAGAATGGTAATGACGGTGACATTGCCGATCTTTGCAGCCAGGTCCTGCACGCGGTCCAGCTCCACCAGATCGGCAGCGCGGGTCACCGCGTAGTACAGCACAATGGGATGATCCGTCCCCTGTTCCGCCGCCTGCTCCAGCATCGACAGGAATGGTGCCAGGCCGGTGCCGCCGGCCAACCACAGCTGCGCGCGCTCCATGGGGCGCAAGTAAAACGCGCCCATCGGTCCGGTCAGCGTGACGCTGTCGCCGGCCTTGGCCTGTTCGCCCAGGTAGCTGCTCATCACGCCGCCGGGTAGATTGCGGATCAGGAACGTGGCCTCATCGGCACCGGGTGCGGAGGAGAAGGAATAAGAGCGGTGCTTGCCGGTCCCCGGAACGGTGACGTTCACATACTGGCCGGGTAGAAAGCTGACTGGTTTGGCCAGTTTCACTCGCAGCCCGAAGGAGGTCTCCGATAGGGTGTCGACGCCCAGCACCTCGCCTTCGACAGATTCCGGTGCGGTCTTGCAGGCAGCGGAGGGCACCGGGACGCGCACCACGCAGTCACTTTCCGGCGTCATCTGGCAGGTCAGCGCAAAGCCCTGTTCCGCCTCTTCGTCGCTCATGGACTCGTCCATATAGAATTCCAGCTCGTATTCGCCCTTTTCGACGAAGCACTTGCAGGTGCCACAGACGCCATCCCGGCAATCCATCGGCAGGTTGATCTTTTGACGGAAGGCCGCATCGGTCACCTTCTCGTCGTCATCGCACTGGATGACGCGGGTGACGCCATCCTCGAAATTCAGGGCAACGTTATAGGTCGTCATGGCATGCTCCTCCCTTGGCCGCGCACCCTGACGTGGATGCGCGGAGCTCTCTAAGTTCCCGAATTTCCCGGGATCAGATGTGGTAGACGTCGATCACGTGGTGAATGTGATCGTTCTTAAGGACCACCTTCTTGTCGGTGATAAGCGGATTTGGGCCGCTGCTGTCGATCGCGTAGAACGACGTGCCCCAGTGCTGGTCGGTTTTGCCGTAGCGATAGCTCAGCGTTTGCCAATTGAAGCGCACCTTGATCTGCGTGCCCTCCCGGCTCAGCACTTCAATCCCCGAAAGGTAATGGTTGGTACGCGGTTCAGGCAGCGATGTTGCAGAAGACCGGTCAGTCTTGATACGGAACACGCGGTCCTCAATGCCCTGTTTGTTGGGATAGTACATCAGCGACATCTCATTCTGCGGATCTTCCGTCAGATTGTCGTAGTCATCCCAGGCGGGCATCCAGAACGGGCAGTCCGCGTCATAGAATGTCAGCCAGGTGTCCCAGTCGCGGTCATCCAGCGCACGGGCCTCGGCATAGAGGAAGGCCTGGATGTCTTCAAAGCTCATCCCCGGGCTGGTGTTGGTGCGTTCAAGTGTTTCAGTGCTCATGTCTTTTCCTCCTCACTCAGCCGCGGTGCGTGCATCAGGCGCAGTGGCGCGTTCCTTGGCGATGGCTTCGCCCATGCGCTCGGACCAGTTGGTATGCTGAATGACAAATAGACCTTCGTCTTCGGTGCGGGCCCCGGAAAGAACCGGGTTGATCCCGAGGGCCTTGGCATCGTCATCAGGGCCCTCGATCCACTGGGTGGCGCCACGGGTCAAGTCATTCCATTTGGCATGTGCCGCGCCCGCGTAACCGCGCTGAGTGGCCCGGAATTCCTCGGTATCGTCCGGGGTCGCCATGCCGGAGGCGTTGAAGAAATCCTCGTACTGGCGAATACGGCGGCTGCGGGCCTCTTGGCTCTCGCCCTTGGGTGCAATGCAGTAGATCGTCACTTCAGTCTGATCGACACTGATCGGGCGGAAAACGCGGATCTGCGAGCTGAATTGATCCATCAGGAAGACATTCGGGTACAGGCAGAGGTTACGCAGAACGCCCACCATCCACTCTGCCTTGGTCTTCCCGTATTTCTCGGTCCATTCCTCGAGGCGCGGATAGTTCGGGCGGTTGGTCGGGTCCGCCCATTCGGTCCAAAGCAGGATATGGCCGTTCTCATATGCGTGGAAACCGCCGCGCTGCTTAGCCCATTTCGAGGCATCTGTCGCCTTGATGTTGTCTTCCTTGCCATCGTCGGTACGGTGCGCGGTGGTAGCGACGTAGTTCCAGTGGACAGCGGATACGTGATAGCCATCGGCGCCGTTCTCGGCCTGCAGCTTCCAGTTGCCGTCATAGGTATAGGTCGAGGACCCGCGCAGCACCTCAAGCCCTTCGTCAGCCTGGTCAACGATCACGTCGATCATCTTGCGCGCCTCGCCGAGATAGTCCTCAAGCGGCTGCACATCGGCGTTCAGCGAGCCGAACAGGAAGCCACGGTAGTTCTCGAACCGAGCAACCTTTGTCAGGTCGTGGCTTCCGTCCTTGTTGAACTGCTCGGGGTAACCCGCGCCCTTGGGGTCCTTGACCTTCAGAAGCTTGCCGGTGTTCGAGAACGTCCAGCCGTGGAAAGGACAGGTGAACGTTTTCTGGTTGCGGCGCTTAAACCGGCAGAGCTGCGCGCCACGGTGCGAACATGCATTGACCAGTGCGTGCAGTTCACCGTCCTTGTCGCGGGTGATAACGACGGGTGTGCGGCCCATGGTAAGTGTAAAGTAATCGCCCGGCTCTGGGATCTGGCTTTCATGGGCCATGTAGATCCAGTTGCCTTCAAAGATGTGCTTGATTTCAAGCTCGAACAGTTCTTCGTCGGTGAAGATATCCCGACGGCAGCGGAAGACGCCGTTTTCGGGATCATCTTGGATCGCACCGTCGAGGCGGGCCTCGAATTCCTCGAGATTGGATTGTGTGAACATCAGTCGTCCTCCTCCTGACAGCCGCAACGCTTTGGCAGCGTTTTGACTGGCTTTGATGTCATGCCGCTGGTTATTGCCCGGCGGCGGCTTTCATGTTCCGGCCGCCTTCACGGCGGAAAAATGCGACCTTGTCGGGGTCAAGCGTTGCGCCGATGCCGTTGCCTTTCGGGATTTCAACGCAAAAGTCGCGGTAAGTGATCGGTTCAGCCAGAACCTCGTCGGTCAGCAGCAAGGGGCCAAAGAATTCAGTGCCCCAGTGCAGGGTCTCAATGGTGGAAAAGAGCTGGAGAGCGGCTGCTGTCCCCAACCCGGTTTCCAGCATCGTGCCGCCATAGAGGCCGCGCCCTGCCGCCTGCGCGATGGCAATCACCTCAGACGCCCGCTTCAGTCCTCCGGACTGCGCCACTTTCACGGCAAACACATCCGCAGCATTCGCCTCGGCTACCGCCAGGGCATCCTCCGGACCATTCAGGGCCTCGTCTGCCATAACGGCAATCTCGTAGCCGCTGGTCAGTTCCGCCAAGGCGCGACGGTACCGGGCCGGAACAGGCTGTTCGACCAACTCGCAACCCGCGTCCTGAAGACCCTTCAGGCCCCATCGGGCGTCCTGCAGTGACCACGCAGTGTTCACATCGACGCGGATACTGGCGGCATCGCCAACGGCTTTCTTGATCCTGGCCACATGAGCCACGTCTTCCCGCACGGAGCGTTTGCCGATCTTCAGCTTGAAGATGTTGTGGCGGCGGGTCTCGATCATCTCCTGAGCTTCCGCGATATCCGTTTCGGAATTGCCGGAAGCAAGTGTCCATGCCACTGGGAGTTTGCCATGCACTGCACCCCCGAAGAGCTGCGAGACCGGGACGCCGAGACGCTTACCAAGCCCGTCCCAAAGCGCAATTTCCACCGCCGTCCTGGCGATGCGGTTGCCCTTGACAAATTTTTCGATCCGCTGCACCGCTCCGTTCACGTTGTCACCGTCGCAGCCCAGCAGCACGGGTGAGATATATGTGTCGATGGCAGACTGGATGCCCTCGGGGCTTTCGGCTCCATAGCTCAGACCGCCGATGGTGGTGCCTTCGCCAATTCCCTCGGAGCCGTCAGAGAACTTGATCTTAACCAGAACCGCCGTTTGGACCCGCATTGTAGCCATGGACAGCACGTGCCCCCGGATGGTCGGTATATCGAGGATCATCGTCTCGATCTGGTCGATCTTGGTCACGGGTTTCACCACATCTGCAAGTTACGTTGAGATGCAGGTTGCCCGCTGCGGCAAGATTCTGTCGATGATGAGTGGGGTCTCGAGTGATACCCTTCCGGCGACATTCATGTTTCGCAGCACGCTCGGTTGCAACTGCTGGTTTTGTCCAGCGCAGATTTCGCCAGTCGATCTCTTCCAGCAGGTATCCAAGATGGGCAGCGGAGATTTGCACCGCTTCGCCGGTCCCGCTGGCCGGCCAGTTTAACTTCCCCGCTTCCAGCCGTTTCGTGTAGAGCGACATGCCGACGCCATCGTGCCAAAGCAGTTTGACCAAGTCGCCCTAGCGCCCTCGGAAGTAGAAGATTTCACCCGCATGCGGGTCGCGTCCAGGACCCTGCTGCACTGTCAAAGCTAAGGTGTTCATGCCGCGCCTAATCTCGGTCACGGTGCCCCAGAAAGCTCTCCTCCACATTCCGGACCTTGTCGGCATCGCTCCAGTGCCGCCGACGCAGCGTGTTCGCGGCAGAAAGGACTTCGATCTTAGGCCTGAACTTATGGTCGGCCATAAGGTCGAATTTATCATCAGCGCCAAGATCTCGTCAGACGGCCTCCGCCGGAGGCATACGACAAGCGAGCTGCGCCGTCGCATCAAACTTCATAAGTCCTTGGCGCCTGAACTGAACGATCGCGCAGATCAGTGCTCAATAACCCGCATTTTCAAGTTCGCTCAACCTGGCCTTGGCGCGTAAGCGGCGATAAAGATCTCTACTGCAAGTTCCGCCCGCTTTACTGCCTCGTCGGCATTGGGTTTGCCTGCAGTGGCAAGCAGCCTGTCAACCATCAACCCGGAAAAGCTGAGCTGGATGAACTGCTCTGCCGCTGCGGCCGCGCAGTCGAGCAATAGCGCACCGCATAAAGTCTGCCGCTTCAAATAACGTTCAATTAAGCCGCGGGCAAAGCCTGGGCCTGCGGCATGAAACGCTCGGGCGATCTTTGGCTGGCGATGTGCTTCAGAAATGCAGATTCGATAAAGTGACAGAAAATCTTCATCGCAAGTAAAGTTGACTAAGCGGGTAGCCAGTTTTGTCAGGGTCAGCCGCAAGTCGTCGCAATCGGCAACGATACCTTCAACATCACTCATTAATTTTTTACAGTCTCGTTCAACAATCGCCGTAAACAAAGCTTCCTTACTGTCGTGATAGGCATAGATTGTAGCCTTGGACACTCTTGCGGTTTTTGCAATCTCGTCCATGCTAGCCCCAGCATAACCGCACGCAAAGAAAACCGCGCGCGCCCCATCGAGAACGGCTTTCCGCTTTCTTAATGCCATTTTGCTTGTCTCCACTTGAAATCAACAACCCAAGGGGATGGCGGGTCGCCTGGCCAAACAAATCGGGTAGTGCTTCACTTTCACAACCATCTGAAAACACAAAAAGTTTCCAGTACCGGCTGGAAGCTGGGCGCAAGCTCAACTGTCAGCAAGGCAAATTCCTTGCACTTAAAGCAGCAAATTATGCTGTTGTTGTTGCTGATTAGC